>CBDTZL010000010.1:0-25746 GCA_965364895.1 uncultured bacterium | reverse complement strand
ACGATCATGCCCCCGGTTGGAAAATCAGGCCCCTGAATGAACTTCATCAGGTCGTCCACCGACACGTCATCCATCTTCTTATAGTTGTCTACCAGGTGGATGATGGCTGCCGTCAGCTCTCCCAAATTGTGGGGAGGTATGTTGGTCGCCATACCTACAGCAATACCTGAGGCGCCATTCAGCAGAAGATTCGGCAGGCGAGCTGGAACTACTGTGGGTTCCTGAAGCGACCCATCGAAGTTGTCCACGAAGTCAACTGTGTCTTGCTCGATATCGACCAGTAGGTCTTCCGCCATTGCTCCGAGTCGCGCCTCGGTATAGCGCATGGCAGCTGGAGGATCCCCATCGACGGAGCCGAAGTTGCCCTGGCCGTCCACCAGGAGATATCGCAAAGAGAAATCCTGCGCCATGCGTGCCATCGCCTCATAAATCGCCGAATCGCCGTGGGGGTGAAATTTCCCCATGACTTCACCAACGATTCGGGCTGATTTCCGATATGGCGAGTTGGCGCGGGTTCCCATCTCGCGCATCGCATATAAAATGCGCCGCTGGACCGGTTTAAGGCCGTCATTCGCATCCGGAAGCGCGCGCGATACGATGACGCTCATGGCGTAGTCCAGGTACGCCCCGCGCATTTCTTTGTCGATATCGACCTGTCGAACTGTCCCTATTTCCATCGCTTCTCCGCGCTCATCGGCTCAACCGCGAACCGCGCTCCCGAGCCGATTGCTTGTATTTTGTGCAGAATTTCAGCGTAGGTCCAAATGTGGTGATTGCCCTTTGTTTCGCATTTATGTCAAGCATAAATAGGTCCCGCCAAACGGCAGGCCCCATCCCCCTAATTATAACTTTACGACGGTCCGATTGCGAACTCTTTCACCCTTTGTCAAAGGGGAAAATCAGGTGCGGGAAATCAAAACTGCACCCCGTAGGGTGCAGCAATTTTCAGCAGAATTTGGCAAGCTATGCCGTGGCGGCGTACACTTCGATCTGGTCCGCCAGGTGATTGACATCCACCGGTTTTCGTAGCAGCGCTGTGCCGCCTGCGTCGGCAACTTTGCCTTCGAGGTCCTCATCATCCAAGGCGGTGATGATCAGAACCGGAAGATCCTTACCACCGGGTAACATGCGCAGCCGGTCCAAGGTTTCAAATCCGTCGAGGCCAGGCATATTGAGGTCGAGCAGCATGACATCGGGCATATCGTTCTCGACCAAACTAAGAGCTTCCTCCCCACCCAATGCGGTTTGAGCGTCGTGACCTCTTGAGCCCACTACGATACTCAGCGCTTCGACCATCGCCTGATTGTCATCCACGATCAAGATGCGGGCCAACTTCCAGCTCCTTTTGCGTCGTTTGAACTAGCCTATATTATCGCAGTAGGTCAAGAAAAATGCAGGGGTCCATGAGTTCTATGCCGGAACCATCCCGAGGTCCTATCTGCCGCCGAGCTTTCGCGCGTGATGTGGCTCATGGCGCAGGCCCGCTCTCTAAGCACCGGCCATTGACACCCTTTTGACAAGGTGCTAAAAATCCACCCACCCGTGAATACGGGAGGTCCAGTGCTTCGCTTTCTATCACGCCTCTTCATCGTGTTATTTGTGATCTTTTCGGTAGCCGCCCTTGCGGTGGCGGCATTTCGATTCTTGGTCGCACCGCGCGCCTTCCCGCAGGTGGACGGAACGTTGCAATTAGAGGGCCTGGATGGCCCGGTCGATATATATCGGGATTCATTCGGTATCCCACATATCTACGCCTCAACCGAGCATGATCTCTTGATGGCAAACGGGTTCGTCCACGCGCAGGATCGCTTCTGGCAAATGGAATTCCAGCGCCGCTTATCCACAGGTCGACTGTCGGAGATTCTTGGGGAAAACGTGTTGGATGTAGATCGATACTTCCGTACGCTTGGTTTGCATCGCGCAGCATCGGTTGAGGCGGATTCACTGGAGAGCCAGGTTCTTAATGAATTGAGCGCCTATGCCGAAGGCGTGAACGCCTACCTCGAAACACATAGCGGACCAAAGGGCCTTGAGTTCACAATCCTGGGGCTCCAGGGAACGCAGATCGATCCCGAATCATGGAGCCCGTACCACACTCTTGTCACCGGCAAAGCCATCGCCTGGTTCCTGCGGAGCAACTCCGACCAAGAACTGGCCCGCGCCCATATTGCGGCGCGATTAGGAACCCCGGCTATCGATGAATTGATGCCAGCCTATGATTCGAATTACCCGATTATCGTTGCCAACACGCTTGCAGAGTCGACGCTGGAATCGGTACCTGAGATCGCTTTTAGCCGATATCCGTGGGCATCGGGCACTGGCCTGGGGAGCAACAGCGCCGTAGTCTCTGGCGAGCGAACTACAACCGGCTCCCCGCTGCTCGCCAACGACCCGCACCTTGGGATCCAGATGCCTTCAATCTGGTATGAAATCGGCTTGCACTGCGAACCGGTCGGGCCAGAATGTGGCTTAAACGTCGTTGGCTCATCGATTCCCGGCATCCCTGGTGCGCTCATAGGTCACAACGACCGTATCGCCTGGGGGCTTACCTTCCTCACGGGAGACCACGAGGATCACTTCATTGAGCGCCTCAACCCCGAAAACCCAAATCAATATGAATTTCGGGGCGAATGGCTTGATATGGAGATCATCCGCGAGCAAATCGTGGTGGATGGGCAGGATGAACCCGTCATCATCGACGTACGCAAGACCCACCACGGCCCGATCATCAATGATGTCGCAGCGGGCGTTGAGCAAGATTGGAGCTACGGCTGGGAGCCCCTGGCTTACTCGTGGACGGCGTTAGAGCCAGGAACCATCCACATGAGCCTTCTTCGTCTGAATCGGGCGCAAAACTGGGATGAGTTCCGGGATGCCCTGCAATATTGGGATGTCCCAGGGCAAAATGCCGTATATGCCGATGTCGATGGCAATATCGGCTACCAGGCCACCGGCCGCTATCCGATCCGCACTCGTAGCGATGGCACCATGCCCGTTCCGGGCTGGACGGGCGAATTCGAGTGGACTGAATTTATTCCTTATGATGAACTCCCATCGGTGTTCAATCCGCCGGATGGATATATTGCAACCGCCAACAATGCCGTCGTAGGGCCTGACTACCCTTATCTGATTGCTGTGGACTGGGATCGAGGATATCGAGCCCGTCGCCTGGTGGAACTGTTGGAGGCCGATGACTCGATCTCCGTTCAGGACCTACAGACCATCCAACGGGATAGCAATTCCCTGTACACCCAGGATATCCTGCACCATTTCCTCTCGCTTCAACCATCGGATGATACGCAGCGCAGAGCGCTCGATATCTTACGCGCCTGGGACGGTCGGGAGGATCGAGAGAGCGCAGGTGCGGCGATATTCGAAACCTTGCGGCTTCATCTTATCTCGAATATGTTCGCCGACGACCTGGGAGATCAGCTGCTCGGACGGGCATCGGAACAGTCTCTGTTCATTGCCGCTCGCAACTTTCTAAATGAGCCCGATTCGCCCTGGTTTGACAATACCAACTCCAGCGAAATTGAAGATCGCGATCAGATTCTCCAGCTAACCCTCGAAGATACTGTTAGCGAACTGGTTGATAAGTTGGGAAACGTTCCTGCGGGCTGGCGTTGGGGTGATCTACACCACGCTTCGTTTGAGAGCTTGACTCTGGGCCAAAGCGGAATCGCTCCCATCGAGTGGATTTTCAATCGCGGTCCGGTTGAGGTAGACGGTGGCCTGGAGACCCTGTTCAGATCTCGCTACAACATCAACGAGCCGTTCGGTGTGATTGCGCTTTCCTCGTACCTTCAAATTGTTGATCTTGACGATTTGAGCCGCTCGCTGTCCATGCACACCACCGGTCAATCAGGTCACCCCTTTAACAAGCACTATGACGACATGATTGATCCATGGCGCAATCATCAGTACCATTCGATGTTATGGAATCGAGATCAGGTCGAGACTGGGGCTGAGTCGTACCTTCAGTTAATGCCGTAGCCGAACTAGAACCAGATCTTTCCCAGTACCAATGTGAAGCTCAAGCCTAGGATGAATACCGTGGCAAGCAGCATCATGGAGATGATCAGACGCTGTCCGGCCGTCATCCCCATAATGCGGGGCTCCGGGCCAGCCGGCTGTTCTTCGTAGACGAATCCAGCATTGGATATCGGATCTTCTTCCGGCGTTTCTCTTAGGTCATCAAACATGTTGTGAGCTCCCTTCCCTTAATGTTAGCTCAGCTGCGCTAATTTGGCTTTAGTTGGTCCGTACCGATGGGGCGAAGCTGATAAGTCCCCGCTTCTATGATCAGTTCCTCTCCATCGTCCGTTTCAAGACGTAATCCACCGCTGCGGGTCAGTCCGATCGGTCGGCCGGTTATTTCCTGCTCACCATTTGTAAGCGATACCTGCTCCGATTTATATGCTAGGCGCTCCTCCCATGCTGGGTGTGCGTCGCCGGATTGAAGCCGCTCATACCAATCATCGACGCCCGCCACGATGGAGAAAACGAGCGGTCCCCTGTCTACCGTGTCGCCGACCGAGTCTTCGACGCTGGTGGAAGGGTAGTCAAACCCTGCTTTGCCTTCCAACGGCACCGGCTTCACATTCACACCAATCCCAAGCACGATGTAATCTAGCTCCGAGCCAGTCCAGCTGGCCTCCGCCAAAACTCCGGCTACCTTCTTGCCTTCCAGCAGTATGTCGTTTGGCCATTTGAGGCGTGGTTCGAGCTTCAGCCCGGCCAGCGCGTCAATCGTCGCCAGAGCTCCGACCAAGCCCATTGCACCGAGCGCGGTTGCCTCCATCTGGCTTGGCCGCATGACCAAACTCATCGCAATTCCGCTCCCATGGGGCATGCGCCATTTCCTACCAAGCCGGCCTCGGCCGGCCGTTTGCTCATCGGCTAAGACCAGCGCCCCTTCAGGTGCGCCGTCTGCAGCTAATTCGGCTGCGCGGTCGTTGGTCGATCCGATGGTCGAGTGTAAATGCACTTCTACGCCCATCCTTCCCACCGGCAGCCGTTTTTCAAGCTCATATTGGTCTAGCACTGTGCCGATTTTATCCTTAGGTGCAGGTGCTGTGCCAGCGAAGTGTTACAATCGCGTTATTCTGCCTTTGGGGCTTTTCAAGAAGCCCTTTTTTTATGGACCGAATCTGGGCGCCCTGGCGCATGGAATACATCGAAGGCCACTCCGGCTCGTCCGACTGCTTGTTTTGCGAACTCCCCAATAGTGACGACAGCTTGATCTTGCACCGTGGTGCGGAAGCGTACGTGGTGTTGAACCGCTACCCTTACACCAACGGCCATCTCATGGTGGTTCCCTACGCGCATCAAGCTTCAATAGAATCGTTAGAAGATGTGGCCCTGCTCGAAGTCATGAACTTGTCCTCTCAAGCCCTTGCCGTGCTCCGGGCGGCGTACGGTGCGGAAGCATTCAACCTCGGGGTAAATATCGGTAAGGCAGCCGGCGCAGGGGTCGTCAATCATGTGCACATGCACGTTTTGCCGCGCTGGGCGGGTGACACAAACTTCATGGCCACCACTGCCGAGACCCGCGTGATTCCGGAAGATCTTGAAGTTACCTTCACGCGGCTGAAGACCCAATGGGGAGATTCGTCCGATGAGAAAGCTAGCGATCAGGTGGAATGACATTGGAATTCAGAGATAGTCCCCGAGAACCTTTGATCTTGAGCGCCGTACGCACTCCGATGGGCCGCTTTCAAGGGGAGCTCAGCAAGCTCAGCGCCACCGACCTGGGGGCCATTGCCGTGCGAGAGGCGGTGCTGCGGGCGGGGCTCGAGCAGCCCGATGAAATTGATGAAGTGCTGATGGGGAACGTAATCAGCGCCGGGCTCGGTCAGGCTCCGGCTCGGCAGGCAGCAATTGGCGCTGGACTTCCTTCCAGCGTTGGTGCCACCACCGTAAATAAAGTGTGCGGGTCGGGCCTCAAGGCCGGGATGTGGGCCGCGCAAGCCATAAAGGCGGGCGACGCAGACTTCATGGTCGCTGGTGGGATGGAAAACATGAGCCAGGCCCCACACCTGGTGCGGGGACGCAGTGGCGGATTGCGATATGGCCACGAGAGCCTGGAAGACTCCTTGATTCTCGACGGGCTGTGGGATCCATTTGAGCAGTGGGCGATGGGCGAGGCGGCAGAATATATTGGCGAGGAGTATGAGGTCACGCGCGAAGCCATGGATCGCTGGGCGCTGGGCAGCCACCAGAAGGCGGTCGCCGCTGTTGAGGGCGGCAAATTCGAAGCTGAAATTATTCCTCTAGAGCTCCCCGATGGGAGCCAAGGACCGAAGGTCCTAACGGAAGATGAAACGCCAAGGCGGGATACATCGCTGGAGAAGCTAGCGGCCCTCAAGCCCGCATATCATGATGACGGACTCGTAACCGCAGGCAATTCATCCGGATTGAACGACGGCGCCTCGGCTATGGTCTATGCCAGCCGTGAACGAGCGGAAGAGCTCGGACTAACGCCCATGGCGCGCGTCGTCGGATATGCCCAGGCAGCCGTGCCGCCGCGCGAAATGTTCATTGCCCCGGCGCACGCGATACCGAAGCTGCTGAAGCGTATCGGCTGGACCCTCGAGGACGTCGATCTTATTGAACTGAACGAGGCCTTTGCTGCCCAAGTATTAGCAGATGGCTATGCAATGGACGAACTCGGCTGGGACTGGGACAAGGTCAATGTAAATGGCGGAGCCATTGCACTGGGCCACCCACTGGGAGCCTCAGGTGCACGGATCCTCACAACGCTGCTGTACGCCCTGCGGGATCGCAAGCTTTCGAAGGGCGTAGCTTCCCTATGTCTCGGCGGAGGTGAAGCAGTAGCGATGGCGGTTGAGCTGGTTTAATCCATCCTTATAATAGCTCCCTACAACTTCAAAATTATTCAGATGATAGAGCCTAGGAGGGATTCGGAATGACTGTTGAGCGAATCGTGGTGATCGGCGCGGGAACCATGGGCAATGGGATTGCGCAGACCGCAGCCGTTTCAGGCTATCAGGTCATCATGACCGATGTAGACGAGGCAGCCCTTGAGCGCGGCAAGGCAGCCATTGACAGGTCGGCGGATAAGCTTGCCGGCAAGGGGGTAATTGACGAAAGCCAACAAAAGGCCGTCTTGGCGATCGCCGCGACGACCGATATCGGGGCGGCAGCTGAAGCGCAGCTCGTGATTGAGGCCGCTACCGAAAACCCCGAGATCAAGCTGGGGATCTTTAAGGAGCTCGATCATATTGCGCCTGAGGGTGCTGTCCTGGCGACAAACACCTCCTCCATCTCAATCACTCGTATCGCGGGCGCAACTTCTCGACCCGACCGAATCATTGGCATGCACTTCTTCAATCCAGTTCCGCTCATGTCGCTGCTCGAGGTCATTCGAGGCTTGGATACCTCGGACGCCACGCGCGATCTGGTTTTCGAGGTCGGACGCAAGATGGGCAAAGAGCCGGTCGAGGCAAAGGATTCACCTGGCTTCGTCGCCAATCGACTGATTTGCCCGATGATCAACGAGGCCATATTCGCCTTACAGGAAGGCCTTGCCAGCGCCGAAGACATTGACACCATCATGAAATTGGGCATGAGCCATCCCATTGGACCGCTGGCCCTGGCGGATCTCATCGGGCTGGATGTGGTGCTCTTTATCGTCGATGTGCTCCATCGAGACTTCGGCGACGACAAGTATCGGCCTGCGCGCCTTCTGAGGCAGATGGTGGACGCAGGCAACCTTGGCCGGAAGAGCGGCAAAGGATTTTACGAATACAACTAGAGCCATCTGGCTGGCGCGCACAATGAGCGTAGCTACATCTGGTTTTCGGAGGTTATTAATAATGAAAATTCGACAGGAACGATTTCTCGCATTTGGCCTTATTTCCATCGGTTTGATGGCAGTTGCAGCATGTGGATCGGCCACTACCGAACCGGGTGCGGTGTCCCCGACTTCACCGCCAGCTGCACTTCCCACAGCGCCTCCAACATCGCCGCCAGCGGCCGAGGAGCAGGAAACACCGCTCCAGTGGTCCTCCCCTCCTGCGATGGAGATCGATCCCTCCAAATCCTACGAAGCGGTATTCATGACGGAGATCGGCGATTTCAAGGTACGGCTTTATCCTGACAAAGCTCCAGATACGGTTAATAATTTTGTGTTTCTGGCCAACCAGGGCTACTACGACAACACAACCTTCCATCGTGTCCTACCTGGTTTCATGGCCCAGGGCGGCGATCCGACCGGAACCGGGACCGGCAGCCCGGGCTACACATTTCAAGACGAATTCGATCCGGATCTTCAGTTTGACCGGGCAGGATTGTTGGCGATGGCCAATCGCGGTCCAAATACCAACGGCGCGCAGTTTTTCATTACGTACGGACCAACGCCCCACCTCACCGGACTTCACACCATCTTTGGCGAAGTTGTTGAGGGCGCTGATGTTCTAAACAGCCTTAGGCTGCGGGACCCACTAGCCAATCCCAATTTCCAAGGAGATGGGCTGATTACGGTCGAAATCATCGAGCTCGAAGATTAGGATCCCCCCAGGCAGCGGTTCCTTTTAGCTTGGGTTTCGCCCTGGACTTGCACCAAACGCAGATCGCGAGTATCCGTTGATCATGAGCTCAAAATCGCGCACGCTCTGGGCCCTGGTTGCACTGGCTGGCCTCTTTCTCGCCGGATGCAACCTTCCTACGCCATCGGTTGAGCCCGCTACCGAAGTTCCTGATGGTTCGCTTGTGGAGCCTTCGCCGGCCTCCAGTGACACTCCGACGAGCGCCCCAGCTACGATTCCCGCCAACTCGGTAGTCCCAACTGCTTCCACTGTGCAAGAGCTGCGCGTCGCCTACACCGACGATGGCAATCTATGGGCCGTTATAAAAGGCCTGGGGCCGGTCCAGTTGACCGACACGGGCGGAATTAGTGACGTTCGGCTGTCAGATGATGGCGAGTGGATTGCATACGTCGTCCGTGACCCTGATCAAGATACTGCAGACCTGCACAGCATCCAATTCGACGGGAGCAGCTCGCAAATTCTATTGGATGAAGCCGGCTTCGACGCGCTGTATCCGCTCGAGGGCTTTGTCCATACCACGCTCTCAAGCATGGATTTTCTGCCTGGATCCCACACTCTGCTCTTCAATACGCGGGGAGTGTTCGAAGGCCCCGGGTTGGCGAAGAACGACGATCTTCTGTCGATCAACGCTGAAACTGGCCAATTCACGGCGCTGCTCCCGCGTGGCGAAGGCGGCGATTTCACCGCCTCACCAACCGGCAACCAAATTGCCCTGGCGCGCCCCGACAGCCTGAGTTTTGTAGATGCCAATGGTGCAAATCTCCGCCCAGAAGTCTTGACCTTCTCTCCGGTGATCACTTACAGCGAGTATTTCTTTTACCCGCTCCCAGTTTGGTCAGACGGTTCGGTGGTCCTGCCGGTTCCTCAGCAGGATCCCTTCTTCGCAGCCGAGCCAGCGACGGTGTGGAGCGTCAATGGCGAAGCTCAGGTCATTGCGGAGCCAACTGGTGATCTCTTTGCTCCGCAGCGGGAGCTGCCAATCGTGTCGCCGGACGGAATGCATCTGGCATATTTCCGAGAGCTCGATGAACCAGGTGAGCAGCAGCTCGTTATCGAGCGGCTCGACAACGGCGAGCAAGTCATCTACGACACCGGCTCCCTGCAATGGAAGGGCTGGGGTCCGGATTCGTACCTATTTGCTTATACCAAGGGGTCTGGGTTGGATCTGTACCTTGGGGATCTGCTTGGTGAGCCGGAGCCGTTAGGATCGGGCACAGGGCTAGGCTGGGTCAACGCGAGTGAGTATCTGTATCTGGCGGGAGTGCCCGGCAGTTGGACGTTGACTCTTGCCGACATCGAGGGCAACAGGATGCCGTTGGCATTAATTTCTAACGGTGTTTACGACTTCGCGGAGTAAGAGTCGAGCATTTCTTCTAACAACGACTTGGTCAATTTCGGATCCGCCTGACCTCCTGTTTCTTTCATCATCTGACCCACAAACCATCCGATCAATCCAGTCTTGCCGGCTTGATAGGCTGCCACCTTATCCGAATTAGCCTCCAGGATCCTTTCAGCAACCTCGCTCAATTCACCCTCGTCCGAAACCTGGGACAGGCCCTCTTCCTCGACAATCTGGGACGGGCTGCGATCGGAGCTCCGAACCTGACCGAGAAGGTCTTTTCCGACGCTGTTGGAAATCGTTCCATCTTCAACCATCGAGAGTATTTCCGCTAGCTCGACCGGCTTCAGCCCGAGTTCCCCGGCGGAGGTGTCCTCTTCTCGGATCAATCGAATTACGTCGTTCATTACCCAATTCGAGACTCGCTTGGGATTCCCTTCATAAGCGGAGACGGTCGCCTCAAAGAAATCGGACAACGATCGCTCCTCGGTAAGGATTTCGGCATCATATTCCGGAACGGCATACTGCTCAACGAAGCGGCTCCGCCTGGCCAGCGGAAGCTCTGGCAGCAGCGTTGCGGTCGTTTCCACCTCGCCTGCGCTAAGTTGAACCGGTAGCAGATCCGGTTCACGGAAATATCGGTAGTCTGCTTCGGTTTCCTTTGATCGCATCTTGCTCAGCACGCCACGCTCGTCGTCCCAATCCAGCGTCCACGGTTCAATCACACCGTCCGCCTCGACTTCCCGAGTCTGGCGCTCGATTTCGGCTTGCACCGCGTCCCGCACGTTGGCAATTGAGTTGACATTCTTGATCTCGGTTTTCGTGTTCAGTCGATCCTCTCCCACCTTGCGAATCGAGACATTGCCATCAACCCGCAGCTGCCCGCGTTCCATATCGGCATCCGAAATCTCGAGCCAGCGAAGCAATTGCCGGAGTCGAATCAGGAACTGAGCCACTTCGTCCGCGGTGCGGAATTCTGGGCCAGTCACCATCTCGACAAGCGGCACTCCGCACCGATTGAAATCGATGAGGCGCCTGCGATTCTTGTAGACCGTCTTGCCCGCATCCTCTTCGATGTGCAGCTTCGCGATGGCGATCCGGCGCAGGCCCCCTCCGGGCATCGGAAATTCGAAGTACCCGTTGAGCGCCAGTGGCTCGTCGTACTGGCTGATCTGATAACCCTTGGGAAGGTCCGGGTAAAAGTAGTTCTTGCGGGCGAAGAAAGATTCAATATTGATCTCTTCAGCGTTCATCGCGGTCGCGAGTATCAGCGCCTTCTCGACAACCTTTTCATTGAGGCTTGGAAGCACGCCAGGCAGCCCGCTGCAAATCGGACAAATATTTGTGTTGGGAGGCACGCGCCACGAATCGGTACTGCATGCACAGAAGATCTTCGACTCAGTGTTTAGCTGAATGTGGGTCTCGACACCGATGACAGCTTCGAACTCACTCACCGATCAGCTCCTGTACCAGAGTGGGTTTGGAGTCCAGCGGCTGCTCGAGCGAATGAGCCATCTGCAGCAGCTTGCTCTCTGAAAAGTCAGGACCCATCAACTGCATTCCGATTGGCAGGCCTGAACTGTCCAACCCAGTGGGCACGGAAATAGCGGGTATTCCGGCGTGGTTTGCAGGGACCGTTAGAAGATCGGCGTACTGCATAGAGACCGAATCTCCATAGATACTGGCGATCTCGAAGGCAGTCGTCGGTGTGGTGGGGGCCAGGACGGCATCCACATTTTCAAACGCGCGCTCAAAATCGCCCCGGATTAGCGTCCGCACTCGGAGTGCTCGTTCGTAATAGCGCTTTTCATACTGCTCTCCTGAGACGTACATCCCCATCAACATGCGCAGCTTCGGCTGCAGTCCAAAGCCCTCGCCGCGACTCTTGCGGTAGAGATCAAACAAATCTTCTGGCTCTCGCTCGGATCGATGTCCGTATTTGACACCGTCATACCGGTGAAGGTTTGAAGCGGCCTCTACCCGTGAAATCACAAAATACGCCGGGATACCGTATCGGGCGTTGGGTAATTCGACACCCTCGACGATCTCTGCCCCCAAGGCAGCCAGCCGCTCAGCCGATTCCATCAATTCCTTCTCAATCTCCGGTTGCAGGGCCTGCTCGCGCAGTTCACCTGTTTCAGGATCGGGATATCGCAGTCGCGAGAAATCGGGGGACAGTCCAACTCGCATACCCCTTACGCCGCCTTCGATCTGATCCAGATAGTTTTCAACAGGGATCTTCGCGGCGGTAGCGTCGAATGGGTCTGCCCCGGCCATCGCCTGCAGCATCAATCCCGCGTCCTTGACATTCCGCGCCACCGGGCCTGGGCAATCGAGAGAGGAAGCAAAGGCGATCAGGCCATAGCGAGACACCCGACCGTAGGTAGGTTTCATTCCAACGACGCCGCAGAATGCAGCCGGCTGTCGGATGGATCCTGATGTGTCGGTACCCAGCGACAGAGCCGCTTCGCCGGCCGCTACTGCGGCCGCACTGCCACCGGAAGAGCCTCCCGGAACGCGCTCCGCGGACCACGGATTGCGGGGAGTAGGCAGGAACGCGGATGACTCGTTGGACGAACCATAAGTGAACTCGTCCAGGTTGGCCTTGCCAATGGTTATTGCTCCGGCCTTTTCTAATCGGGCGACCGGTGTAGCCGTGTAAGGCGCCACAAAGTTTGCCAGGATCTTCGATCCGGCCGTGGAATTGGTGCCGCTCACGCAGAATATGTCTTTGACCGCAATTGGCACTCCCGACAATATGCCCGGATCCTCGCCGGCCTCCAGCGCTCGATCCACTTCCTGAGCTTGGGCCCGAGCGCGCTCAACCGTCAGCGAGATATAAGCATGCACTCCTTGCCCGTTATCTGAATCGCCATCGAGGCTGGCGGTCCCGCCCTCGACTGCCTCGATCCTTTCCAGGGTAGCCTCGAACACTGCCTCCGCGGTTAGATCGCCCGCCTTAAGACGCGCGACGATTTCATGGGCGGGGAGCTCCAAGATCTCAGCGCTCATTCGAGTTCGGTATGGGGGATATCAGGCACCACAAAGAATCGCTCTTCAACCTCGGGGGCCTGCTCCAGGATGGCGTCGGCCTTGCCCGATGGCTCGGCACGATCGAGGCGAAGCTCCGGACGCGTTTCAGCCGAATACGGAACTCCGTGAGAAGTAATCGGTAGGTCGGTTGCCAGGTCGATCGACTCGAGATCACGAATCGCCTGCAGTTGATGATTGAGTTCTTTCCGCAGGTATTCAGACTCTTGCTCGGTGAGCTCCAGGGCCGCGAGCCTTACAAGGTGTTGAAATATTTCCAGCGTGATGGATGATTCGGATGGTGGGGTCGGTGGCAATGCGTCCTCCAGCGGAGCCATTTTACTCGCTCCCCCGCCGAGGTTTCGCAAAATGACTGTTCTCCAATGGGACTGTGGCTCCCCGCGCAGAAGCTAAAGGTCGGAATTTGGTCGAATGCTATAATCGCGCGACCCGCTTCATCGACAGTGCACATGACAGTCACTCCCTCACTCGAACTATCCTCTGAGCACCAGATGATTCAGCAAGCAGCGCGCGAGTTCGCGCAGAATGAAATAGCCCCTATCGCGGCCGAGCACGACGAGAGCGGCGAGTTCCCAGCAGAAACTATCCGAAAGATGGGCAAGATGGGGTTCATGGGCATAGAAATCTCGGAGCAATATGGGGGCTCCGGGTTAGACACGCTTTCGTACGTATTAGCGTTGACCGAAATCAGCAAGGCGGATGCCGCGCACGGGACGATCATGTCGGTCAACAATTCGCTCTATTGCAACGCCATCGAAAGGTTTGGCACCGAGCAACAAAAAGAGAAATTTCTGGCTCCGGTCGCTTCAGGCGAAGCGATCGCGGCCTACTCGCTCACCGAACCGATGTCCGGATCTGACGCAGGCACGATGCGCTCGCGGGCAGTGCTGGATAACGACAGCTATGTTATCAACGGGCGAAAATCGTGGGTGAGCAGTGGTCCGGTGGCGAAGTTCGTTCTGATGTTTACTATGACGGACCCTGAAAAAGCACATCGAGGGGTTACCGCCTTTCTGGTCGAACCTGGACTGCCAGGTTTTTCTCTCGGGAAGACAGAGCCCAAGCTCGGCATCCGAGCCAGCGCCACCTGTGAGATCTTGTTTGAGGACTATCGGTGCCCGGTCGAAAATCGATTGGGCGGTGAGGGCGAAGGTTTCAAGATCGCCATGCAGGTGCTGGATGCGGGCCGTATCGGAATTGCCAGCCAGGCTCTGGGGATCGCCGAAGCAGCCTACGGAGCAAGCTTGGAATATGCCCGGGAGCGTGAGGCCTTCGGACGGAAGATTGGTGAGTTTCAGGGTATTTCGTTCAAGCTGGCGGACATGAAGACCCGCATCGAAGCCAGCCGCCTGCTTATCTATCAGGCTGCTTTGGCCAAGCAATCTTCGAAAACCTCCGGCGAACGATTTACACAGCAGGCTTCGATGGCGAAATTATTCGCATCCGAAACTGCTTCCTATTGTGCCGGGGAAGCGATCCAAATCCACGGAGGTATGGGCTACTCCAAAGAGCTTCCTGTGGAACGCTACTACCGCGACGCAAAGATCACTGAGATCTACGAAGGCACAAGCGAAATCCAGCGCCTGGTGATCTCACGGCACGAACTCGGCCTGCGCTAACCGTCCCCCACATACACCCCATTGAAACTGTGCCGTTTTGGCGATTGCGGCCAATGGCATGCCGTTCGATACTTGATCCGCTTGGTGAAATTTCATTTGCAATGTCGCAGCGTATAGTCAAACCTTCGAAGAAAAAGAAAGCCTCGCGCAAGAAAGAAGCTCAGGCAGACAGGCTATTCGACGCTCCTAATCTTGAGCTTGCCGCGATGCTGCTGGCGTCAGGGTTATTGCTGTTCATCGGCAGGGCACTTGCCAGGTACCTCAATGGGGGTGAACTGCTTGTCGCCCAGGTCTACTCGGCGCTCGGGCTCGGGCTGTTCGTGCTCTCCGCCATCAGCTTCAGCCGAAAGCAATTACCAGAACGCGTCTCGCGGCCACTTCAATCTGCGGCCAACTGGATGGACATTTCGAGGGCGCAGGTCATCCTGCTAGCACTGGCCCCGATGCTCGCGTTGGCCGGATGGCTGGCTGCTGGCGAAGCCAGGATGATGCGTCTGCCTCAACTGGCCGTGCTCATGTGGCTGCTTGGCATCGTAGTGCTGGTGGCAGGTTCACTTACCCGCGTGCCCAAACGAGGCGTGCGCTTCCACCCGACGAAAGAGTGGGCGATTGTTGCCACACTTTTTGTCGGCGCTCTGCTTTTGCGTGGCATCGCTACTGCCCAATATCCCTGGCTTCTGACCGGGGACGAGGCATCCGGAGGGTTGAGCGCGCTCGAGTTCACCAAAGGGGAGCGCAACAACATCTTTGGGCTGGCCTGGTTTTCGTTTCCGGCTTTCTATTTCTACTTGCAATCCATTTCCATTCGGCTCTTTGGCCAAACGACCGAAGCGCTCCGCATTACGTCAGCCTTGGCCGGCGCGCTGACCGTGGTTGCGCTGTACTGGTTCCTTAAGCAAGCCTTCAATCGCTGGGTTGCGCTCACCGGTGGCATCTTGCTTGCCGCTTCCCATTTTCATATCCACTTCAGCCGCATCGGATTGAACAACGTTTGGGACGGCCTATTTGTCGCGTTTATCTCCGGCGCTTTTTGGTGGGGCTGGACCAAGAACAGCCGGCTCGGCTACGTCCTGGCGGGACTCGGATTTGGTCTTGCTCAATATTTCTACGCAAGCAGTCGCTTGCTGTTTCTGCTGTTCCCGATCTGGCTTGCCGTATCTGCTGCACGAGATTGGCCAGGTGTCCGCGCTCGGCTCAACCACATGGTGATCATGGCGCTCAGTGCGCTGGTCATTACTTTGCCGCTGGCAATGGTCTATTTGGGGAATATTCCAGACTTCTATGCCCCGATGTCGCGGGTTTCCTACCTTGGCGATACGCTGAGATCCGATGTGCTCACCACGGGCAAAACGCCGGTCGAGCTCTTGGCTTCGCAGTTCATCACCTCCGCGCTTGCTTTCACGAGCGAAAACCTGCGCCACTGGTATGTCCCTGAAACTCCCATGCTGCTCCCTCTGTCTGCAACGCTGTTCTTGATGGGCGTGGTGCTTCTGTTCTTGAACTTCCGCAAACCAGCCGAACTTTGGCTCATTCTCTGGCTTGCCGGCGCGGTTGTAATCGGGGCGTTGAGCGAAAGCACGCCCGCCGCTCAGCGATATGTCTTTGCTGCTCCAGCAGTTGCAGCAACGATCGGTCTAGCGCTGGTCAGAATCAGCCAGTGGCTGATCGAAAGCTGGCCACTTTCACGCCCTGCAGTGGTGGCAATCGTTGGAATCTTGGTGGCTCTAGCGTGTTGGGCCGATCTGAGTTTTTACTTCGGCGATTATTCTGCCGAGAAGCGATTTGGTGATCTCAACACTGAGACGGCGATCGCTGTTGCACAAATGCTGGACGAGCGGGAGCCTGGGGTGGAGGTCTACTTCTTCGGGGGTCGCATGGGGTACTATAGCCACTCGTCGATCCCCTACCTCGCGTCCCATGCAAATGGTCACGACGTACTGCAGCCGCTTACCGCACCACCAGATTGGGAGCTCCAGGGCTCCACAATTTTCGTCTTTCTCCCAGAACGATCGTCGGAGATGGCGTTGGTTGAAAAGCGGTATCCAGGCGGAAACGCATTCCGGGAGTCTGGCAGGAACGCGGAGCTCTATCTGGCGTACGAAGTCCCCACCGGCTGAATCGCAGACCTCTATCCGAAGTACGAAGTCCCCACCGGCTGACTCGCAAACGCCATCTCAACAGCTATGAAGGCCATATTTTTCCGCGAGCATGGCGGCGAAATTGAGTATGGCGAACTTCCCGCGCCAACACCGGAGCCGGACGAAGTGCTGATCCAACTTGAGGCAGTGTCGCTCAACCGAACCGAACTCATCACCTGGGAAGGCTGGCCGGGGCTCGAGCTAGAAATGCCGCATGTGCCGGGAGCCGATGGAGCAGGCCGTGTCGCTGAGATCGGCTCGCAGGTAACTCGGTTCACCGTCGGCGATCGAGTGGTGATCAACCCGGATTTATTCTGCGGGGAATGCGACTTCTGCCTGGTGGGGCAGGAGAACCGCTGCACGAGCTGGCGCCTGCTCGGTGAGCATGTTCCGGGAACTTTCCGGGAACTGATCGCGCTCCCCGAACGCAATCTACTAAAGATGCCGCAGGAATTTGATGCCGCACAGGCCGCGGCCGCAGCATTGGTAACCCTTACAGCGTGGCACTCTCTGATTACGCGAGGTCAGCTCAGACCGGGAGAATCGGTACTCGTGATCGGCGCATCGGGCGGAGTCAACACAGCTAGCATCCAAGTTGCGAAGTATGCTGGAGCGGAGGTCTTAGTATTAGGCTCAAATGCCGACAAATTGGCTGTCGCCGAAGCTGCGGGAGCGGATGTGCTCATCGACCGCTCTCAAGAAGATGATTGGTCTAAGACCGCCTATCTGGCAGGCGGTCGGCGGGGGGTAGACATTGTCGTAGACAATGTTGGGGCGGAGACCATGCCCCTCAGCCTTCGAGCTCTCCGAAAGGGCGGTCGAATCCTGACTGTTGGCAATACGAGCGGTCCAAAGTTTGAGCTCGACAATCGATTTCTGTTTGGAAAACATCTTTCCATCATTGGATCGACCATGGGTAGCTCCAAGGAGTTCGAAACAGTGATGGGATTGGTTTTTCAAGGAAAAATCAAGCCGATTATGGATCGACAGTACCCGCTATCAGATGCAGCAAAGGCCTTCGAACATATGAAAGCGGGCAATCAGCAGGGTAAGATCACTCTCACGATTGCCTAGTATCATTTCGGCTGCAACCAACCCGCTCATCCGCTGAACCTCTCACATTCGCACGGACCCTCTGAAATTTGACACACACACCCGAAACTAAGCGCAGGCCACCACACGTAACTTGGCTTAGCCTCGGGGTTATAACCGTAGCGATAGTGGCCCTCAGTGGTCTGGTAGCCTGGTTTTCGCTACCTGATCTGCCCTACAGCGTACCGCCGATTTATTTGCTGATCCGCAACGGTCTTTGGGGAGCCTGGGGAGTGTTGGGAGCATGGGGCGCTTTTTTCGGAAAGGCGTGGGCGCCGCGGCTAATTCTTTGGGGCGGATCGGTGATCGTGATCTGGTACTGGGTGGATCGCTTGTTCCTCGCCCAATCCGATTACTCCCGCTCAAACTGGCCGATATCGGCAATCGTCACTGTGTTTGTTATAGCCAGCGTGATTTGGGTACTCAGCCGGCCGGTCGTACGCAGCTACTTTCAGGAGAATGGTAAATGAGCCACGATTCCAAATTTGAGAACCTCCGAAAGCTTCGCGAACAAGCTCGCCTTGGGGGCGGTGAAGCTCGGATCGAGACCCAACATAAGCGCGGTCGCCTGACCGCTCGCGAGCGGCTGGACTTGCTGCTCGACAAGGGGTCCTTCCGCGAGACGGATATCTTTGTCACGCACCGCACCCATGACTTCGGCCTGGAAGACCGAAAATTCCTGTCGGACAGCGTAGTTACGGGTTGGGGAACGGTCGAAGGGCGGCTGACCTACGTCTTCTCGCAAGACTTCACAGTTTTTGGTGGCAGCCTTGGAGAGGTCCATGCAGAGAAGATCGTGAAAATTCAGGATATGGCGATCAAGAATGGGGCACCATTGATTGGGCTCATCGATTCCGGTGGTGCACGCATCCAAGAGGGCGTGGTTTCGCTGGGTGGCTACGCGGATATTTTTCTTCGAAACACAATGGCCTCTGGCGTGATCCCCCAAATCAGCGCCATCATGGGGCCGTCGGCGGGCGGTGCGGTGTATTCGCCTGCTCTGACCGACTTTATCTTCATGGTTCGCAAATCCTCGTACATGTTCGTCACAGGGCCGGACGTTGTGCGCTCGGTAACTCACGAGGAAATCGATTTCGAGGGGCTTGGCGGAGCAGAGATACACGCCGGGACTTCCGGCGTGGCGCATTACACCACAGAGAACGAGGCCGACTGTCTGTACATGATCCGCGTTCTCCTTTCCTACCTTCCCCAAAATAATATGGAAGATCCTCCGTTTCTACCCACCGGGGATGACCGCCTGCGAACCGATTCCTCGCTGGATAAGATCGTGCCGGATGACCCGACAAAGCCGTACGATATTCGGGATGTCATTCACTCTGTGGTTGATGACAGAGCGTTTCTCGAAATTCATGAGACCTTCGCTTCGAACATCGTGGTCGGATTCGCCCGCCTTGGAGGGCATAGCGTCGGGATCGTCGCAAACCAACCGGCTGTCCTGGCGGGGGTTCTCGATATCAATGCTTCACTCAAGGCGGCTCGATTTGTTCGATTTTGCGATGCGTTTAATATCCCCTTGGTGACCCTTGTGGATGTGCCTGGCTTTCTCCCGGGCACGGCGCAGGAGCACGGAGGCATCATCCGCAGCGGAGCCAAACTGCTCTATGCGTACTGCGAGGCGACCGTTCCCAAGATCACCGTCATCACACGGAAAGCCTATGGTGGAGCGTACTGCGTGATGAACTCGAAGCACATTCGCAGCGATCTAAATTTAGCTTGGCCCACCGCCGAAATCGCGGTTATGGGGCCGGAAGGTGCAGTAAACATCATCTTTCGCAAAGAGTTGGCTGATGCGAAAGATCCGGACAAACGTAAGGCGGAGCTGGTCGAGGACTACCGACAGAAATTTGCTAATCCCTATGTCAGCGCCTCGCGCGGATACATCGATGACGTGATCGAGCCGCGTTTTACCCGGCCCAGGCTGATCAATGCTCTAGAGATGCTGGCTAATAAGCGCGACGTCAATCCTGCGAAGAAGCATGGCAACATCCCCCTCTGAGGATCGGCGATCCCCTGTTTTGATCTCCTATAATTCAAACCATGTTTACTAAGGTGCTTGTCGCCAATCGGGGCGAGATCGCGGTGCGTATCATTCGTGCCTGCCACGAGCTCGGGATCGAAACGGTTGCGGTGTATTCAGATGTTGATCGGGCGGCTATGCATGTCCGCCAGGCAGGAGAGGCCTACCTTCTCGGGCCGGCTCCCGCACGCGATTCGTATTTGAGGGGGGACAAGCTCATTGAGATCGCGAAGAAAGCCGGCGCAGGCGCCATCCACCCTGGTTACGGGTTTCTTGCTGAGCGAGATGACTTTGCGGAGGCAGTCCATGATGCCGGGCTGGTTTTCATCGGCCCGCGGCCCTCAGCGATCGCGGCGATGGGGGATAAAGCGGTCGCACGCGCCACGGTTACGGCAGCAGGCGTACCGGTGGTTCCGGGCACCGAGGGCGAGGGAAGCCTCACCGATGAGCATCTAATTTCGGTTGCACCCGATATTGGCTTCCCGCTGCTGGTCAAGGCGACCGCTGGCGGCGGTGGCAAGGGCATGCGGGAAGTCAACCGCCTGGAAGAGCTCCCGAGCCTGCTCGAGGCTGCCCGGCGCGAAGCCGAGGCGGCTTTCGGCGACGGAAACGTTTATTTAGAGAAGCTGCTGCTTGGTGCACGACATATTGAGTTCCAGATCATGGCAGATTCGCATGGCAACGTCATTCATCTAGGCGAGCGAGAAAGTTCGATCCAGCGGCGGCATCAGAAACTGCTGGAGGAGGCACCCTCCCCCTTCATGGACGAGGAGCTTCGTAAGGAGATGGGTGAGCTTGCTTGCCGAGCAGCGAAGTCGGTCGATTATCTGAACGCGGGCACGATCGAGTTTCTCGTGGACAAGGATCGCAACTTCTACTTCCTCGAGATGAACACCAGATTGCAGGTGGAGCATCCCATTACCGAAATGGTTACGGGAGTAGATATCGTGAGAGAGCAAATCCGCGTGGCGCGCGGCCGCAAGCTCCGCTACTCGCAAGAAGACATCTCACTCAACGGCTGGGCCATAGAATGTCGCATCAATGCTGAGGATCCCTACAATAATTTTCTGCCCAGCACCGGACAGCTTGCTTCCGTTATTCCACCTAGCGGGCCTGGCGTGAGAGTGGACACTGGCGTTTACGCCGGCTTCGCGATCACACCCCACTATGATTCGCTGATCTCCAAGCTGATCTGTTGGGGTGAGACGCGGGGAGAGGCTATTCTGCGCATGCGACGCGCGCTGGATGAATTTCGCATCCTCGGCGTGCGAACCAATATTCCATTCCACCAAAAGCTGCTCGCTTCTCCGCGCTTCATGGTCGGTCAGTTTGACACCCGTTTCGTCGAGGAACGCTTCAAGTTCGAAGAAGACGACGAAGAGCAAGAGAGCCTGGAAATCATTGCGGCGCTGATGGCCACGCTTGTTGCGCACCGCGAGCGTCAGGAAGCAGCAGAGATTATTCAACAAAGCGAGCGAGACACCAGCAATTGGAAGTGGGTTGGCCGCTGGGAGCGAATGCAGCGATGATGCGATGGCCGCCGGAAATGAACCGGAAGCGATTGCAACGATGAAGTACATCGCAACCATTGACGACCGATCCTTCGAAATCGACATTAACGAAGAAGGCGAGATCATCGCCGACGGAAAACGCCTATCGGTCGACTTTCAATCTGTCGCCGACCAGCCGGTCTATTCCATGTTGCTGGATGGCGAATCCTTCGAAGGCAACGTTTCGTTGCGAGAGAAAGGAGTCGAGGTCTTGCTACGCGGCCGCTTATTTGTAGTCGATGTCGAGGATGAACGGCAACGCAGACTGCGGGAGACGGCCACTCTCGAGCTGGACCTCGAAGGAGAGTTCACGCTTTCTGCGCCGATGCCCGGCATGGTGGTGGCGGTCCCAGTCAAACTAGGACAGAGCGTAGCGAAAGGTGACAACCTGATCATCCTCGAGTCCATGAAGATGCAGAACGAACTCAAGGCCCCGCGCGATGGCGAAGTTTCCGGTATTCGAGTCGACCCCGGGGATAGCGTAGACCAAAATCAGGCTCTTATGACTTTGTCATGAGCGCGCCATCGAACGAAGGACAGCTCCATAGGTCGATCACATGTCGGATGATATAGAACGCGCCAAGAAGGAGTGGGAAGACGGCGCCCTGAAACATGCGCCGCCAGAACGCAAAGAGCGCTTTCAGACCGGCTCAGAAATTCCTCTCAACCCCGTATATCTCCCGCATGAAAGTGCGGGTACCTACCTTGAATCGCAGGGCTTCCCTGGGGAGCTTCCCTATACCCGGGGCGTTCAACCCACAATGTATCGCGGGCGTATGTGGACCATGCGTCAATACGCCGGGTATGCCAGCGCGGAGGAGACCAATCGCCGATTCAGGTACCTGCTCGAGCAGGGTCAAAGCGGCTTGTCGGTTGCCTTCGATCTTCCGACTCAGATTGGCTACGACGCGGATGACCCGGTTGCGGACGGTGAGGTGGGCAAAGTTGGCGTCTCGATCTCCTGCCTGGAGGACATGCAGATCCTCTTCGACGGCATCCCACTGGACAAAGTATCCACCAGCATGACCATCAATGCACCGGCTGCAGTTCTACTGGCAATGTACATCGCGGTCGCGAAATCTCAGGGGGCCGATCCCTCCGCCTTGCGCGGCACGATTCAAAACGACATTCTCAAAGAATACATCGCGCGCGGCACGTATATATTCCCTCCGACACCTGCCATGCGGCTGATCACGGACATCATCAGCTATTGTCATCAGCATGTCCCAAAGTGGAATACGATCTCCATATCGGGATACCACATGCGCGAGGCTGGGTGCACGGCGGTGCAGGAAGTAGCCTTCACACTTGCCAATGCAATCGCCTATGTAGAGGCGGCGTTGTCCTCCGGGATGGAGGTTGACGAATTCGCGCCGCAGCTGGCATTCTTTTTCAATGCACACAACGACGTGCTGGAGGAAGTTGCCAAATTCCGAGCCGCACGACGACTATGGGCCCAGCTTATGAAGGAACGATTTGGCGCCAAGGATCCCCGCTCGCTACGCCTCCGGTTTCATACGCAAACGGCCGGATCGACCCTCACCGCCCAACAACCCGAAAACAACGTCGTGAGAGTAGCCCTGCAGGCGCTAGCGGCGGTTTTAGGCGGTACTCAGTCTCTGCATACCAACAGCATGGACGAAGCCCTGGGACTCCCCACAGAAACCGCTGCGCGTCTGGCGCTTCGAACCCAGCAAGTAATTGCGCACGAGGCGGGTGTGGCGGATACAGTGGATCCATTGGCCGGTTCGTATCTGATCGAGAATCTAACGGACGAAATCGAGCGTCGCTCGATGGACTACATCGAAAGAATCGACGAGTTAGGTGGAGCGCTGGCGGCGGTCGAGGCTGGGTTCATGCAATCCGAGATTCAAGAATCCGCTTACCAAGCTCAAATGCGCATTGAAAGGCAAGAGGATCTGGTGGTTGGCGTCAACGCTTATCAGTCGGAGCAAGATTCCGAACTAGAGACTTTGTCGGTAGCTCCCGAAATCGAAGCAGACCAGCGAACCCATCTGGTGGAGGTTCGGTCGATCCGGGATCAAGGTCAAGCAACTGAGCTGCTGGAGCGCCTGGGCAAAGCATCTCGCGGATCTGAGAATCTCATGCCGATCTTGATTGAGTGTGTGGAGGCGAATGTTACGCTGGGCGAGATTTGCGGGGAACTGCGCGAAAACTGGGGCGAGTATAGGCCGACGGTAACCCTATGATTCGGGTGACCCGCATCGATCATCTGGCGATCGTTGTGGACGATCTGGAGAAAGCCTTGATTTTCTGGCGAGATGGGCTGGGATTAGAGGTCTCGCGCGTTGAAGACGTGCCCGAGCAAGGCGCGGAAGTAACTTTTTTGACGATTGGAGATCAGAATGTGGAGCTCGTCAAGCCAACCGACGGGGAGAGCGGCATGTCGCGTTTTTTGGAGAAGCGCGGTCCGGGCATGCACCACATCGCCTTAGAAGTGGATGACCTTCAGGATAGCCTCGATCATCTGGGAGCCGTTGGGTTTCGATTGATCCATGATGAGCCCGTGGTAGGCGCCGGTGGAAGGCGCATTGCATTTATTCACCCTGAGAGCACCCACGGGGTGCTGGTTGAGCTCTACGAACAGATAAGAGACTAACCCGGTTGAAAGTCTGTCGGGCGAGCGCCTGCGGGTTTCGCAGCCATCGCAGCCGATCGGGATTAATCCGCAGCCACCGATTTTATGGCGCCGATCAATCCCCGATCCACTCGAATACGGTCGCTTCACCCTGCCCCACCCCAACACAAAGAGTCGCCAGACCATAGTAAGGACGGTCTTCTTTCGGGGCGCGCCTTCGCATCTCGTGTAAGAGCGTACCTACAATTCGCGCGCCTGTGCAGCCCAGCGGGTGGCCCAGAGCGATGGCTCCGCCGTTCACGTTTGTAATCTCCTCCCGCATGCCGAGCTCTTTCATGACCGCCAGCGATTGGACCGCAAAGGCCTCATTGAGTTCGATCAACCCTATTGCATCCATTTCGATGCCGGCCCTGGCGAGCGCTTTGCGGGTGGCGGGTACCGGACCATAACCCATGGTGCGGGGCTCAACTCCTGCCGCGGCCGATGAGACTATTCGTGCCCAGGGCTTAAGCCCCAACTCTTTGGCTTTGTCGGCAGACATGATCAAGACCGCCGCCGCGCCATCGTTGATTCCAGACGCATTGCCGGCGGTTACCGTGCCGTTGCTGCGGAAGGCTGGCCGCAGCTTGGCCAAGGCTTCCAATGATGTATCCCGTCGGGGGCGCTCATCCACCTCTACGAGCAGCGAGTCCCCTCTCCGCTGAGGGACTTCAACCGGAACGATTTCCTCCGCACTCAGCCCCGAGTCGATCGCTGCCAGGGCTCGCTGGTGGCTATGGAGTGCAAATGCGTCCTGCTCTTCCCGCGAGATGGGCATTTCTTCATAGATGTTCTCTGCTGTCTCACCCATACTGTCGTTTCCGTACATCTCTTTGAGTCTGGCGTTTGGGTATCGCCATCCGATGGTTGTGTCCCACATAGTCTGGTTTCCCCATGCGAAGGCGCGCTCAGATTTGGGCACGGACCAGGGGGCGCGCGACATCGATTCAACCCCTCCCGCCAGATAAACCTCCCCCTCCCCAACTTTGATAGCTCGGGCCGCGGCATTAACGGCGGACAGACTCGAGGCACACAGGCGATTGAATGTCACCGCCGCGACGGAAGTCGGCAGATCGGCCAACAGGGCTGCCATACGTGCAACATTGCGGTTGTCTTCCCCCGCTTGATTCGCGCAGCCGAAATAGACCTCTTCGACGAGCGCTGGATCGACATCCGATCGTTTCAGTACCTCTCTGATTACGATCGCGGCTAGATCGTCCGGGCGCACATCTTTGAGGGCGCCACCGTGTGCTCCAATTGGTGTCCGGACCGCGTTGATGATTACTGCCTCAGTCATAGCCCAAGCTCTCCCATCGCATCGGTTGCCGACTGTATCTTACTGCGCTTCGCAGCCCAGGACCGTTATCGCAATTCCAGACCAAAATATCCCGAATGCTATAATCGCTCACAAGCAAGGGAGTAGCACTTATGTTCAGCGAAGAAGAGCTCGAAGAGATTCGAGAAGCGCTGGAGAAGTGGGAGGAGACCACTCTGCAGCAGGCGATGGCAAATATGCCGGAGCGACGAGAGCGGTTCATCACGACCTCTTCTGAGCCCGTTGATAGGCTGCCTCGACCCAATCGCCTAGGTTTCCGTAGCCGTCATCATTGACCCAGTCATAGGTCTTGAAATTTTTGTGGCCCATCGCGACGAACGGGTCGGTGACGATGGTGACGCTGGGGACGCAGCGCCGCAGCCCTTCTCCAATGGT
>CBDTZL010000009.1:0-27742 GCA_965364895.1 uncultured bacterium | reverse complement strand
CGAGCCTGAATTCGTCACCGCGATCGATTTTGGCCTTTAGTTCCTCACCGCTGATCTCGTTCATGGATGCTCCTGGTCCCTACCGTTAAGCGAGCGGAGATTCGCCGCTGGTCTGACGTTGGAAATAGGGGTTGACGCCAAGGGTGTGATCGGTGGTGTCGACCAGGGTCTTAACGTAAGGAACGGCCTCCATGATCATCTTCTCTACGCCCTGCCGGAGGGTGACGCTGGCCAGGCCGCATCCCTGACAACCCCCACCCATATTGACGAAGGCCACGTTGTCTTGAACGTCCATCAAAGTGACGTGTCCGCCATGGACTGCTATGGAGGGGTTGATCTGGCTAACGATCACATCGTTGACCTCGCTGGCGTGCTCGTCGTGCCACAGTGGATTGGGGTTTTCGAACTTGAAACCCGATTCATCCGCTTCGTCGACATAGTTCAGCCGCGCGCCATCCAAATACCGATTGCTTACCGGATCGACCAGAACCGTCAATCCGTCGGCCGTGATGACTTCGTCATCCGGTCGGCGGAGTTCCTCGGGAACAAAGCTCAACCGGTAATGAAACTCATCCTCTGAGCGCCCCACGATTTCGGCTCGGAGCGCCAACTCCGGTCGATCGACCTCCTGCAGCCGATCTTTTATCTTGTCACGTGCCAACTTGCTGATCTCAAACATCTTCAACCACCTTCAAGGGACGCAGTATCAGATTATAGTCGGCGCCAGACCTGATTGTCTCTTGAGACCAGATAACGAATATCAAACCCAGGCATACGAATGCCATAATAGAATGGTGCCAGCCTTAATCGGATGAAGCAAAAATGAAAGCTGCCCCCAACTACCCACAATTGGATGACAACGCACCACTCCTGCTCGGCCCAGGGCCAAGCAACGTGCCGCCGAGAGTGCTGCAGGCCATGGCGTCACCCATGATGGGCCATCTGGACCCAGTCTTCTTGGAGACGATGGATCGCATCCAGAGCCTGCTGCAGTACACCTTCCAGGCAGAGAACTCGTTCGCGCTCCCTGTCAGCGGTACGGGCAGCGCGGCGATGGAAGCGGCGCTGTCTAACATGATCGAACCTGGAGACTCGGTCCTGGTCTGCGTCGCTGGGTTCTTTGGCGAGCGGATAGAAGATATGAGCCGCAGGTACCGAGGGGAAGTTGAAACCATCCGCCGGCCGATGGGCGAGGTGTTTTCACTAGAGGAGATAGAACAAGCCCTCAAATCTCGTCCGGCAAAGGTGGTCGCTATCGTTCATGGCGAGACCTCGACCGGTGCGCAGCAGCCACTTGAAGGTATTGCAGACCTGGTGCACGCACAAGGTGGGGTATTGGTAGTGGACGCGGTGGCCACACTGGGCGGCAGCCCGGTGCTAGTGGACGAGTGGGAAATCGATGTCTGCTACAGTGGCAGCCAGAAGTGTCTGAGCTGCCCGCCGGGCCTGGGGCCGATTACGTTGGGGCCGCGAGCGGAAAAGGTGTTGGCCGATAGGAAGACGCAGGTTGCCAATTGGTATTTCGATTTGAGCGGGGTTCAGAAATACTGGGGCAAGGAGCGTACCTATCATCACACGGCGCCGATATCAGCCAATTTAGCGCTCTACGAAGGGCTGCGCATTGTTGCTGAGGAGGGGCTGGAAGCGCGCTGGGCGCGGCATCAAGCCAGCGCGGAAATGCTCTGGGAGGGACTGCAGGATCTTGATATGACGATGGTGGTGCCGGAAGCAACTCGCATGATCACGGTCACGACGGTCAGGGTGCCGGAGGGGGTGGATGAGGCAGCAGTGCGAGGACGGCTGAGAGCGGAATACAACATCGCAATTGCGGGTGGGCTGGGTGATATGAAGGGAAAAGTGTGGCGAATCGGCTTGATGGGTCACTCGGCGCGCGAACAGAACGTACGGCACTTGCTTGGAGCGCTCGATAAGATTCTGCATGGATAACCTGCGAATCTCCCTTGTGGACTTGACAAACACCCATTAATTAGTACAATTGTTCTAGTACGGTGGGACTATTTCAACACGAATCGGCCACCGGGCCGTAACGGAACACCGCTCCCCACCGGAAAGGAACCCCCATGTTTCATAAAGTCCTTCTTGTCGGCAATCTCGGACGCGATCCGGAGATGCGCTATACCCCTAGTGGTCAGGCAGTGACGAATATGTCTGTCGCCACAAACCGGAGCTACACCGACAGCTCGGGCGAGAAAGTGGACGAGACCGTCTGGTTCCGGGTGTCCGTTTGGGGAAAACAGGCGGAATCGGTGCATCAGTATCTGCGCAAGGGGCGTCAGGTTCTGGTCGAGGGACGGATGGTGCCGGACGAAAACGGCAACCCTCGCATCTGGAACCGGAATGATGGATCCCCGGCGGCCTCCTTCGAAGTCAACGCACAGACCGTCCGTTTCTTAGGCGGACGGGACGATGCGGTGGCCGCGGAGGAAATGGGTCCTGCCACCGAAGAAGAGATCCCCTTCTAAGCAGCCACAAACCAATATGGCCCTCGAGCTAGACTCGAGGGCCACCCCCCATACGGAGCATTCAGATGCCAGATAAACCCAAAGCCCCTGCAGGCCAGGTGCAGGTTCATGTACCTGCCACACTAGATCCTACCTACGCAAATTTCGCGATGGTCACCAATTCTGCCTCTGAGATCGTGATGGATTTTGCGCAGGTCATGCCGCGCGTGCCGCGTGCGAAGGTGAAGGCTCGGGTCGTTATGACCGGCCTCAACGCCAAGCTCTTTCTCAGAGCCCTGGGCGAGCACATTACACGCTTTGAAACCCAGTTTGGGGAAATTAAAGTCCCAGAAGGCCCCCATTTGGCAGACCAGCTGTTTAAGGGCGGCCCGTCCGACGAGTCAGAGGACGAGTGAGCGAGCTCAAGGCACTAGACGGAATCGGCGAGCGAATCATCGTTTATCTCGATGGCAAGAATGCTGCGCGTGATCTCGCATTGCAGCGATCCCGCACCATGATCCGCCACTGCGCAACCGCCATTCGAGCGGCTCATCGGGACGAGCGCGAGCTATCCCAAGAGCATCTGGAGCAGGCGCGGCATATCAAGGAAGCGCTGAGCGAGGAACTTGAAGCCTATCCAGATCTTTACCACGCCGGCTACACACAGGACGCATTCAAAGAGTACGCAGAGGCCTCGATCGTCTACGCGCTGTTTTCGGATGAGCCGCTGCCAGACCCAGATGAGCTCAATATGGAGTACGCAGCCTATCTGGGAGGCCTGGGGGAAGCGACGGGCGAATTGCGCCGGCGCACACTGGACATACTGCGCAACAATCGGGCAGATGAGGCTGAAAGATTGCTCCAGATGATGGACGAGATCTATGGTTTGCTGGTTACTGTGGATTTTCCTGATGCCATTACCGGCAAGCTGCGCAGACTTACGGATGTGGTGCGTGGCATTGTGGAGCGAACTCGCGGAGACCTCACCACAAGCCTGCGGCAGGACGATCTAAAGACCGCCCTGCAGGCGATGCAGGATCGGCTGAGCGAAGAATCCCAGTGAGCAGTTCCCCCGGCAAATCTAGCTTCAAACAACGGCCGCCCGAGCGCTTTGCTGTACTGGCCAACCCGCAAATCGCGGAGGCGGTTGAGCTGGCAAAAACCATAGCTCAGCACCTTGAGGGCGAAGCGTATTGGGGACCGCTGAACGACGATCAGGTTCGCGATCAGATAACGCAGGAGCCGGTAGATCTATGCATCGCGCTGGGCGGAGATGGAACCATGCTCAGGGTTGGCCACTTGTGTGCACCGCTCAAAATCCCAATCCTCGGAATCAATTTGGGTCGATTTGGGTTCCTAACCGAAGTTCGTAAGCAAGATTGGGAGAACGCGCTCGGCAAAGTAGCAGCCGGAGATTATTGGCTGGAGGAGCGCATGATGCTCCGCGCAGATCACCTGCGCGCCGATAAAGAACTTGGCTCGTGGGAAGTCCTGAACGAGTGTTTTATTGGTAGAGGGGAGCTCGTACGACCGGTAGATTTGGTGACGGAGATTGATGGGCGGTACCTGACCACCTATATCGCAGATGGCCTCATAGTGGCGACTCCTACCGGATCCACCGCATATGCACTGGCCGCGGGTGGCCCGATTCTTCCCCCAGAGCTTCGCAACGTCGTGATAGTGCCGGTGGCCCCTCACCTTTCTATGGACCAGGCGATCGTCCTGCATGAAGGCTCTACGGTGCGGGTTGAAGTGCGGACCGATTACCAGGCGATCCTGAGTGTGGATGGCGGCGGACCAGTTGTTCTTCAAGATCGGGATCGTGTCGAAGTCCGGGCGGCTGACAACGTTGTACATTTTGCGCGACTCCAGGATCCGGACTACTTCTACCGTAACCTGACTTCCCGCATGCATCAAAATCCAACAACCAACGAGGGTCAGTGACCGAGGCGGCGCTGGTTTGTGCCAACCACCCCGGGCGTGAAACCGGACTGCGCTGCAATCGCTGCAACAAACCCATCTGCGTCAGCTGCGCCGTCCAGACGCCGGTCGGCTACCGCTGCACCGAATGCGTTCGCGGCCAGCAAGAGATCTTTGAGACTGCCAGCAACCTGCAGGTAGGAGCAGCGGCGGTGATATCGGCGGTTGCTGCCGTTTTCGCAATCGGGATCTTAAGTTTCCTGGGTTTTTTTGGCCTTATTTTGGCCCCGGTCGCCGGCGGCGGGATTGCAGAGCTGGTTCGCATCACTATGCGCGGCGGACGCAGTCGCAATTTGCCTATAGCAGCTGCGGTGGGAGCAGGTGTGGGCGTGCTCTTGTATGGCCTCATCCGCATCGCGCCCTTCGGCTTGTTCATGCTCTCAGGATTGGGGGGAATTGACCCCAGCCTGCTTTTGCGCGTAGGTTCGGGCTTGCTATGGCCGCTGGCCTACGGAGCGTTGATGATCGGGACCTTGTTCTATCGACTGCGGGCCGTCCGAATCTAAATGCTGACCCAACTGCGCATCACTAATTTCGCCATCATTGAGTCGCTGGAACTTGATCTCCGGCCAGGATTCACCGTGCTTACCGGTGAGACCGGGGCAGGCAAATCTATCATCATTGATGCGGTCGAGCTGTTGCTCGGTGGCAGGGCAGACGCGGCAATGCTTCGCAAAGGCGCCGACCTGGCATTGGTTGAGGGAGTCTTTGAGGTTGAGCCAGGCGATCTGATCGAGGTGGAGTCGTTGCTTGAAGAGCAGCAGCTCATCGATGACCCGAGGCTCATCGTGCTGGCCCGCGAAATCCACCGTGAGGGCCGAAACTTGTGTCGCATCAACGGACGCGTGGTTAGCCTGGCCCTACTGAAATCGATTGGGGGGTGGCTGGTAGACGTCCACGGCCAATCGGAGCATCTCAGCCTGCTCAGAGTGAGCGAACACCTGTCGCTCCTAGATCGATTTGCCCACTCCGATTTGGATGAGTACTCGCAAGCCTACCTACGAATGTCAACGGTCCGAATCGAGAGGCAAGATCTGGAGAGTGCGGAGCGCGAATTTGCACGACGCGAGGACCTGCTTCGTTATCAGATTGACGAAATAGAAAGCTCCCGCCTTGTTAAGGGAGAAGTGTCAGAGCTGGAGGTGGAGCGCGATCGGCTGGCAAATGCTGAGAAGCTTGCGGGCCTGGCGCTCAACGCCCGCGGCGCGCTGGAGGACACAGGCGGTGATGGGATTTCCGCCGAGCAAAAACTTACTGAAGCAACGGCCGCTCTAATGAGCCTGGCTGAGGTCGACGCAGCGATGATGAGCACCAGTCAGCGCTCGCAGGCCCTGGCGGAGGAGATCAGTCAATTGGCGACGGAGCTGAAGGCATATCTTGAGCAAGTTCAACCAGATCCAATGCGTTTGGATGAGGTCGAGGCTCGGCTCGGTTTGATCGACGACCTTCGCCGCAAGTACGGTGACGATGTGGAGGCTATCCTCCAGTACGAGGCTCAGGCGAGCGAGGAATTGGAAAGCATCACTCACTCCGAAGAACGTCTGGAAGCGCTGAAAGTGGAAGAAGGCGAGCTGTTGATCCGCCTGGCTGCGCTTGGGGGGAGGCTGTCTCAGGTTCGGCGCAGTTCTGCCGAAAAATTGTCGGCGGAGATCGTTGGTCACCTGGCTGAGCTCAATATGGAGCAAGCGCAATTTGCGGTCGAAATTGAGTGGGAAAGAGACCCCGACGGGGTTTTGATTGAAGGTGAGCGAGTGGCTTTTGGGCCGCATGGATTGGACCAGGTCGAATTCCTGGTTGCGCCAAACCCCGGAGAAGGGTTGAAACCGTTGGTTAAAGTTGCCTCCGGAGGTGAGACCTCTCGACTGATGCTGGGCCTTAAGAGCGTGCTGGCCGGTGCGGATCGCCGATCGACTCTGATATTTGACGAGATCGATCAAGGAATCGGCGGCCGGATTGGATCGGTTGTGGGCTCCAAACTCAAGGGTCTGGCGCAAGATCACCAGGTGCTGTGCGTGACCCATCTACCTCAGCTTGCGGCGCACGCCGACCGGCATTACCAGGTGGAGAAGGTAGTGGTGGAAGGACGGACGCTGGCCCGGGTGTCAACGTTGGAACGCGATGCGCGGCTGAGCGAGCTTGCAGAAATGCTTGGGGAGGCCAACGATGCCAATCGGGAGTCGGCCGCGGCATTGTTGGAGAGTGCCGCCCCAATGCTATAGGTGCTGAGCCTTCTGAAGGCTGGCAATCATTCATACTGTAATTTGGATCAAAAAGAAAAAAGCCCCGCAGTCATCAGCGGGGCTTTGATTTTCGGCAGTGATGCTATCGAAGGTGAATTTAGGCGGATACTTCCTCTTCGATCTCCACCGGTGTACTGTCTTCTGGTGGCCGGAAAACCACACCCTCATCGGGGAGAAAATCGACGATCACCGTGTCGCCCTCTGTGAACTCCCCCTGAAGGATCTTGACCGAGAGCGGGCTCTCGATGTACTTCTGCAATGCTCGTTGCAGGGGGCGGGCTCCGAAAGCAGGATCGTAACCCTCCTCGGCTAGCCAGGTTCTAGCGGCGGGCGACAGCTCGACAATCAGGCCGTGCTCGGCCAGCCGCTCGCTTACCTCGTCCATCTGCAAGTCCACGATCTGCTCCATCTGCTCCATCGACAAAGTAGAGAAGATGATGATCTCATCGATACGATTCAGAAATTCCGGCCGGAAGGTATCTTTTAGCGCCTGTTCAATCTTGTCATTGGAAGCTGCCTTCTCCGCGTCATCACCGCGGCTGCGGAAACCCAGTGATCCGGCGTGCGTGACAAATTGCGTGCCCAGGTTGGAGGTCATGATCAGCACCGTATTTCGGAAGTCGACCATCCGTCCCTGCCCATCTGTCAGACGTCCGTCGTCCAGTATCTGGAGCAAGGCGTTCCACACCTCGGGATGCGCCTTCTCAATCTCGTCGAAGAGGATCACGCGATACGGCCTGCGCCGAACAGCTTCGGTGAGCTGTCCACCTTCCTCATAGCCTACATATCCCGGGGGAGCACCGAAGAGACGTGAGACGGTGTGCTGCTCGCGGTACTCGCTCATATCGATGCGTACCAGGGCGTCTTCATCATCAAACATGAATTCAGCCAGCGCCTTGGCCACCTCTGTCTTGCCGACACCGGACGCGCCCAGGAAAATAAAGGACCCGATCGGACGTTTAGGATCCTTGAGGCCGGCCCGGGCCCGTCGGATGGCGTCCGCCAGCGCGTGGAGGGCATCGTCTTGTCCAACTATGCGCTCGTGAAGGCGCTCTTCCATCTGGAGCAGCTTTTCGGCCTCGGTTTCCAACATGGTGCTCACCGGAATTCCGGTCCACATGTGCACGACTTCGGCGATATCGTCAACGTCTACGATCTCATCCAGTTGATGCTCCGCTTCCCAGGCGTCTCGCATCTCTCTGAACTGCGCTTCCAACTGCAGACGTTCAGACTTTTTCTCGGCCGCCCGCTCGTAGTCACGTTCGAGACCAGCTTGCTCTTCCTCTGCCATGAGGCGATCGAGATCGGTTTTAACCTCCTTGAGGTCCGGTGGAAGTGAGTAGAGCGCCACGCGCAGCTTGGCACCGGCCTCGTCCATCAAGTCGATGGCTTTGTCTGGCATGGATCGATCCGTTACATAGCGATTAGAGAGCCTGGCCGCGGCCACCAGCGCCTCATCGGAAAATCTCACTTTGTGATGGGCTTCGTAGCGATCGCGCAGGCCGTGAAGCATGGCGATAGTTTCTTCGACATTCGGCTCGTCGACATATACCGGTGCAAATCTACGCTCCAGAGCCGAATCCTTCTCGATGTACTTGTGATATTCGTCTAACGTCGTAGCGCCGATAGCTCGAAGTTCGCCGCGCGCCAACGCAGGCTTAAGCATATTGGCCGCATCCATAGCGCCCTGTGCGGCACCGGCTCCCACTACCGTGTGTAATTCGTCGATCATGAGGATGATCTCGCCCTCGGCACGCTGAATTTCATCGATAGCGGCCTTCAAGCGCTCCTCGAACTCGCCTCGGAAACGAGACCCGGCGATCATGGAGCCCAGATCAAGCGCGACCACTTGCTTGCCGCTGAGAATCTCTGGCACATCATTGTTGGCGATCTTTTGGGCCAGCCCCTCCACAATAGCGGTCTTGCCGACGCCGGCTTCCCCAATCAGCACAGGATTGTTCTTCGTGCGGCGGGACAGGATCTGGATCACTCTCAAGATCTCTTGATCCCTGCCGATTACTGGGTCAAGTTTGCCTTCCTTAGCGAAGGTTGTTAGGTTGCGGGAATACTTTTCAAGCGTGCGGTAGCGAGATTCGGCCTTGCGGTCGGTAACTCGTTGTCCGCCTCGGATCTCTTTGACCGCGTCCTGAACTCGCTCCTTAGTAATACCCTCTTCATTGAGCAGTCGCGAGATGGCCGTGTTCCGCTCCGAGAGGATGGCCAGGAAGATGTGCTCGGTCGAGATGAACTCGTCGTCAAGGCGATTAGCCTCTTCGTTGGCCATATCCACCACGCGCTTGACGCGTGGGGTAATGAAAATCTGGCCCGCGCCCCCGCCGTAAATATTAGCTTTAGGGCTGGCCCGCAGCTGCTGATCGATCCGATCCGTCAGGGCCTCGATATCTACTTTGAGACTTTCGAGGATCTGCGTGATCACCCCCTGTGGCTGCTCAATCAATGCCAGCAGGATGTGCTCCGTATCGATTTGATTGTGTCCGTAGCGCTGAATGATCTCCGCCGCGCGCTGCGCAGCGTCTTGTGCCCGCTCCGTGAAGCGGTCAAATCGCATCATTTGTGAACCCTCCTAACGCTCTTTCGCACGTTCGGCCGATTATAGCATTCGGGCCCTTTTGGGGCTTCTTATAGCCGTAAGAAATATGTATGAATCCAGCGCGTCAATTTCTTGGGCCAGAAAGCAGTTTTTATGAATCATCCGTTTCCGATTTCGAGGTTAGAGGGTGGGAGGATGTGCCGCTGCGAGGTGCATTCAAGCAGGAGAGCGAGGGTTATGTCAAGTATTCTTGCGTAGAACCCCCATTGCGATCCCATCTCCCGCCGGGAATATGGTGGATATAAATCGGTCGTCGCTCGCTAGGCGCTCGTTGAAGAGTCGTATGGGAGCTACTCCGGGATCTGATGCTTCGGGATCCCCAATCGTTCCAAAACCGAACGCGTTATGACCAGCCACAATCCCCCGTGGCCGCAGATTAGCCTCTGCCCAATCCAGATAGGCCGGATAACCTTCCTTCTCGGCATCGATAAAGACGAACTCGAAGGGGCCTTCTTGGGCTAGATCTTCTAGCAGGTCATGGGCATCCCCAATGCGCAGATCAACTTTGTCAGCTACTCCGGCCATCTCAAAGTGATCCGCCGCGACCGCAGCATGCTCCTCAGATATTTCAAGCGTTATCAGCTTCCCGCCTGCGGGCAATCCGCGGGCGATCCATACACCGCTATACCCACCCAGGGTGCCAATTTCGACCGCTTGCCGGGCGCCGCTTGCGGCCACAATGAATTGGAGGAAGCGGCCCTCTTCGGGCCTAATGGTGATTTCCGGTAAGCCACGCTTAGGAATTTCAGATCGGATAGTTTGCAGAATCTCGTCTTCGACCGCGAACGTTTCTCGGACGTAAGTTTCAAGGGTTTCGTTGTAAGTCGGCACGGCCGCTCCTTGCGATTGATGAATCTCGGACTTTCTTTGGGGCTCTGAAGAAAGCTACGGGATTATAGCCGGCGCGATCGGTACAATCCCTGATGATGCTCTCCGACAATCTTCTTGCCTGGTACGCCGAAAATGGGCGCGAGCTGCCATGGAGGCGATCACGCGATCCTTTCGCCATCTGGGTATCGGAGATCATGCTGCAGCAAACGCGGGTCGAGACCGTTCTTCCTTATTACAGGCGGTTCATGGCTCGCTACCCAACCGTAGAGGCGCTGGCCGAAGCCTCGCTTGAAGAGGTGCTCGTGTTATGGGAAGGCCTGGGCTACTACGCACGAGCGCGTAACCTCCATAAAGCTGCACGGATTGTGGTTGAACGCTTTGGTGGAGATCTGCCCACCTCCGAGAAGGATCTGGCCAAGCTGCCCGGAATCGGCCGATACACATCAGATGCCCTGGGGGCCATTGTTTTCCATCGAGACACACTCGCGCTGGAAGCTAATCTGAGGCGGGTGCTCACTCGCATTTTCGATCTTCACTTCGATCCCCGGCGACCGGATGGCGAAAGAGAGCTACGGAAACGCGGGATGGCGATCCTCCCGACAGGGAGAGCCTCGGAGTTTAACCAGGCCTTGATGGACCTGGGAGCGCTTCTTTGTACCCCCCGGTCGCCCACCTGTGACGCATGCCCACTTGCAGGCGATTGCCTCGCATTCCAAAATGGCACCCAGGAGCAGCTGCCCATACGCCAGCCCAGGGGACCGCTCCCGCTTCGGCAAGCGGTAGCTGCAGTTGTACGCGAAGGCGACCATCTGCTAATTTCACGCCGACCGGAAGATGGCCTATTGGGCGGCCTTTGGGGGTTCCCGGGAGGATACAAGGAGCAGAGAGAGTCGAACCAGGCGGCCCTCCTACGGGTAGTTAAGGAACAGTTGGGTTTGGAGATTGAGGTCGAACAACGCTTGCCAACCCTGGCCCACACATATACTCACTTCCGAGTCGATCTGCAGCCCTTCACCTGCAAGGTGCTATCGAGTGAACTACGTGAGCGAGAAGATGTCCGTTGGATGCAGGCGCATGAACTCGGGGATGTTCCAATGGGTAAGTTGGATCGTATGCTGGCAAACAGATTGCCTGATCCTACTCGGGTGAAGATTAGATATTGAGCTTCGCGGCGCAAATAAGTGCGCCATAGGTGAGGGTGATACAATCCGCAAACACTTTTTGGAAGGCATCTTGACAAAAAAGGCCCTGCTTCTAGCGCTAGTTCTCGGTAGCCTGCTCATCGCCGCTTGCGGCTCGATCAGTCAAGCAATTCAGGTGCCTCAGAGTCCGATGCTCGCAGCATTGGAGCGCAAGAGCGGTTTGATCGCCTATCTTGGACCTGACGGCAATATTTACACCATCGACCAGGCCGGCGGAAAATTGAACATGGTTACGGATGATGCGCACGGTGCAGAAGGCGGCGTGCGGCGCTTTTACGATTTTCCCGCGTGGTCCCTGGAAGACAATAAATTGGCTTTCGTCGGAGTGGATGTCCAGGAGAACGGCAGCGCGATAGCCAGCATATTTGCTACGGACGAGAAAGCTGAAGGGGCTCGTGAGATTTACACGAGCGATTCCCACGTTCCTTTCTTCCTGTATTGGTCACCAAACGGAGAATGGGTGAGCTTTTTAAGCTCCACGCAGGGCTCAACTTCTATGGCGATGCAGATCGCGCCGGTGGAGGGGGGCGAGAGCTCCGTGGTGGATACCGGAAGGCCGTATTACTGGGCGTGGTCTCCCGAGGGGACAAAGGTGATGGCTCACGCTGGCGGTTCGGCCGCCGCGAATCCAGACGGGGCTCGGCTCTCGCTGGTGGAAATGAAGCCTGTCATCCACGAGACTGGCCTGGGAATCCAACCTACCAACTTCCAGGCACCTGTGTACTCCCCCGACGGGGAATACGCCATGCTCGCTGGCGCCTCAGGCGGCCAGCAACAGCTTATCCTGACCGATTCATCGGGCCGCTTGCTGAAAGTGCTGGCAGACTTTGAGGGGAACATCGCTTTTGACTGGGCTCCTAAGGGCAACTTTGCGGCATACCTGACCTCTGACGCCAACAGCCAGGCTCGGGTAGGGGATCTGACCTTTCTGGACCTACGAAAGCCGGACGAGCCGAAGCTCATCCCCACCGAGGCCAACGATGTTATGGGATTCTTTTGGGCTCCAGATGGCAAAAAGCTGGCATTCTTCGTACCGGTTGTTCTGTCGGAGGCGGCCGAGGGCGAGGAGCAAACCGCTGAAAATACTCGCTTTTTGCTCGAACTCCACATCTTGGAAACGAAAAACGGAGATTTCAAGCGGATCGCGGCCTTCCAGCCCACGCCCACGTTTCTGAACATCTTCCCTTTCTTTGATCAATATCAGCGCTCGGTGACCATATGGTCCCCGAATAGCAGATACATCGTTGTGTCGGCGATAGCAACCGAGGATGTTCAAGGATTATTCATTGTTCCAGCCTCGGGAGATTTCGAGCCTCGCTTCCTGACGCAAGGTCGCCTGGGGTTCTGGTCCTGGGATTGAGAGCGAGCAAACGTACTTAAAGAAAAGGGAGGCCGTATTGGCCTCCCTTTTAGTTTTCAACAATGCGTGAATCTACTTCTTAGTCTTGCTCTTCCGCTTGGTGCGCTTCTTTTCCTCTTCGGAGGACAATGCCGCCTTGGGAGCCGGTTCAGGAACCTTCTCGTCTACAGGTAGCTGCTCACGGCGCTGATAGGCAAGCCCGCTCGGGTTGACCCCTAATTGCTCGAGCACACTCTCCATTTCCAAACCTTCGTCCACTGCTAGCTGCAAGCTGTTCTTGCCCAGGATCTCGAGAACTTCGAGATTGGAGAGTTCCTGTTTCTCGATGAGAGCCTCTACTATCGCTTCCACTTCATCGGCGTGCTTGACCAGCATTTGATCTACCTGCTCCTCCAGCTGCGTCCACACCTTCTCCACCCGCTCATCAGAAAAGCGAAGCTCCTTAACGTCTCGGTGAAGTTCGGAGACTGGCGGTCCAAAGAAGCCCAGCACGGCAAGCTGCCTAAATTGCATCCGGGCATTCTGGTAATCTCCGTAAGCCCCGGTCCAGAACTCTCCCATGAAGAGCTTCACGCCGATATGCCCGGCAAGAGACACCATGATATCGGCCAAGATTCTACGAAGTGGCTGGCCATAAATCTCAACCGTGTCAACCGGCAATACATACCCCATGATTCCTTTTGCCCGGCGGACAATGCTGACCCGCGAGATGCGCTGATCGGGCATGGCATAATGTTGAACCACCGCGTGCCCCGCCTCATGGTATGCGACCTGACGCATCTGCAGCGGGTCCATTTCGCGAATCGGGTTGGCCATTCCGACGATCTGCTCCTGGAGAGATTGATCGACATCAGTTTGGATGACGCGGTCGCGGCCCTCAAAGAGGGCATGGCGCACGGAATCCTTGGTGATGGCGGCCATAACCTGGGCGGGCGTCGCGCGCGGGGTATCCGCCACGATCGCTTCGATATCGATCTGCTTGGGATCGTGTCGGATCTTCGCCAGGTAACCCTCGATGATCGATCGCCGACCAGCCCGGTCCGGGCGGTCGACTTGAATGACCTGATCAAACCTTCCGGGTCGGAGCAGCGCCGGGTCCAGCACGTCCGGTCGGTTGGTAGAGCCCATAAACAGCACATGCCAATCGCGTTGTGGAGGGGGCTTGCCACGCATTGCCGCGATCTTGGCTTTCCATTTCTCGACCCTCCCGGGCTCGGCGATGCCGTCCATCTCATACAGCAAGCGCGTCAGAGCGCCGTTCATCATCGAGCCGCCCATCATTCCACCCGTGGCCATGTTCTGATTACTGCCCTGTACGCCGGAGCGGCTCATAGCAACCGCATCGATTTCATCGATATAGGCGATGCACGCTCCGTATTCGCGGGCAAGCTTTCTGGCCTTGTTGACAAAGCCCATCATCTTGAGCGTGTCCATACCCCAGAACATGCCCCGGAAGCCGGATCCCTCGACCGACATAAAGGCGATGCCCGCCTCGCCCGCCATGGCCTTGGCTAACATTGTCTTGCCGGTGCCAGGTTCTCCGGTCAACATGAGTCCATTGATGTACTGACCCCCCATCTTGACGAAATCATGCCGATCGGCCAGCAGGCTAATCCACTGCTTGACTAACTCCACCAGATGGGGCTGGCCCCAGTAATCATCGAAGGTGAGCGTCTTCGGATCACCGGGTTTAATAACAACTGTTTTCGTGCGGCCCATAAACCAGAAGAGAGCGCCGAACTGCACAACCATGAAGAGCACGGCAAAGACCAATTGCCATACAAAACTCAATCCGAGAAGCGCCAGATTCATGACCGTGGGGTTTAACAACGCCCACAGGGTTAGGAACAGGAATATGCCGAGCCACCAGAACCGTTTGGCGATATAGGCAGCCTTCAACAGGATGCGGCTGGCAAGCGTCTTCTCGCCAAGCTCCAGGTGGGCTTCTTCCTCGCGCCTTCCGACACGATTCAGAGGATCCTCGCCTTTGATAACCAGGGATTTGCCTTTTTTGCTCATAATGGTCTCCCGTGGGCCTCAGTGCCGCCGGCAAGCAATAAATGGAAGGGGCTTGAATGAAAGCGATGAGCCCCAACACGGGGCTCGTCCCGAGCAAGAGCTCAGAATCGGCAGATTTTGGACCCTAACTAGAGGTTCGTTCATTGTAGCACTCGGCTTTTTCCGACGATCTCGGACTCTCCAAACTCTAATCTCCAACCTGTGCGCCAATCAGCAAATCGATTGCGCCTTGAATAACTGGGTCCGATTCAGGCCGAACCTGGTCCCAATCGTGTTGCACAAGTAAATTTGGTATCAGGCCGGATAGGCTGAGATCGCTCCCGCCCGGCGTAATATAGGAAGAATCAGCGAAGGTGAGCAGGGAACCGTCCGACAGAGTCTGCTGACGGAAGCTCAAAACATTGCCATTCGTACCCAATCCCACAAGATCAGCCCTTCCGATACCCTGCAAAGCTCCGGCGAAGATTTCCGGCGCCCCCCTGGTATCCGGGCCTATCAGGATCGCCAGTGGAATGCTCTGTGAGTTGCTGAGATCGAAGCCCGAAATCACGACCGGCTGCTCCGCTCCACGTGTGGCAAATTGCCCCATGGATCCTTCGCCCAGCAAGGTCAACATCTCCGTTAGCGGCCAGCTGGATCCAGAGCCTGCGATCCGAAGATCGAGTATCAGACCGATCGCCGGTTCCTGCTCCATTTCAGATACTTCAAGCAGACCCGCCATCCTTTCGGCAAGAGTGTTGTCGACCGCAACTGGGACCAATACATAGATTATTCCGGGAGCAAGGAGATCGCCTTTGAGAGTGTCTGAGGCGGTGACGCGATCGCGACGAACCATCACCTCCCTAGTATCCTCCGATGGCGACGCTACTTCAATCAGCACTTCTGTACCTGCCGGGCCCCGCACCCTCTCAATAATGGAGAGACCCTCTTCTTCGGTGACTGGAAACCCATCGACCCTATAAATCGCGTCGTGTGCTCGCAGGCCGGCTTCTTCTGCGGGTGAACCAGCAATAACCGAGAGCAGAAGCACGCGAGGCACAGGCTCTGACCTAAACGACACAAAGGCGCCGATGCCTTCATAGAGCGTCCCGGATTGGAACTCGGCCTCGATCCGTTCCGCGCGTGTCATAAATCCGGCAGATCCATTGGGAAGCGCCGCAACCATGTCGTCCACGGCGATCGCAAACTCTTCTTCAGTCAACCCCGTTTCGACACGGCGCCGCGCGAGCGATGCCTCGGATTCCCAATCCGTGCCGCCAAAATCGGAATAAACAAAGTTATCCGACACCGCCTGTCGGATCTCTTCCACAACCGTCAACTGAAGGGTCTTCAGCTCATCTCGTATCCGCTGAGGAACTTCGGTGGGCGCCTCGGTAGCTGCGGTACCGGCACACGCAGCAAGCGGTAGTGCGACCAGTAAGAGCCAAGCGTTTCTCATATATTCTCTTTAGAGGCTTTTAGAGGCTAATAACATTACAACCCGCCAGGAGCATATGTTCATTGCACAATCAAGATAAGGATGGCTCAACCAGCCGAGTCGAGCAGCCGTGCTCCCTGCGGCTCGGAATTCAGTACGAATGTCTGAACAGGGTGGTCGTATGAGTTGAATGCATCGGCCATCGCCTCAGCGATCGCCTCGTGCCGGTCGGCTGCGAAAGCGATCAGGCTGGGACCCGCACCTGCTAGCGTTACCGCGGCCGCCCCGGCCTTCAACCCGGCGGAACGCGCCTCAAAAAAACCAGGGATCATCGGCGCCCTGTAAGGTTCATGAAGGCGATCTTCAGTTGCTTTGGCAAGAAGATCGAAGTTTCCCTGGCGAAGCGCCTCCACCACGATCCCCATCCGTCCCAGATTGAGGGCCGCATCGCTCAGGGGTACATTTCGAGGAAGGGCGTCCCGCATGCTGGAGGTTGGCAGGTCGAGCTCAGGAGTAACAATCGCAAATTGCATCGGCGGGATGGAGATCTTTGCGGATATCAGCCCGGTGGACGATTGACCTACAATGGTCAGCGCTCCAAAAATGGCCGCTGCCGCGTTGTCTGCGTGTCCTTCCAACTCCCAGGCGATCTCCAACAGTTGCTCTCGTCCCATTCCGGTCTCCGCAATTGCATTCGCTGCCATCAAGCCGCCCACGATGGCAGCCGAAGATGAACCCAGTCCGGACCCGAGCGGAATGCGGTTGGTTGATCGGATACGCAATCCTGGAGGATGTTCGTCCACGGCGCGGAAGAAGCGGTAGGCGGCCCTTGCGATCATATTAGAGGCGTCGACCGGCAACCGGCCTTCGCCCTCACCTTCCACTTGAATTTCAAGTTCGCCATCCCTGACCTCCACCGTCAGTTCGTTATGGAGATCCAGCGCCAGCGCTAGAGTATCGAAGCCCGGGCCTAGATTGGCCGCGCTGGCTGGGACTTGCAAACGCACTAATTTCATAATTTAAGCACCTCTTCTAGAGCCTGCAGTTTTGGCGGAATGAGAGTTGTGGGCTCCGGAGACGGGCGGGGGTCTTTGAGCCCGTGCCCGGTGCAAACGCACACTACGCGTCGGCCACTCAGATCTACGTCGCCGGCAGCTACCTCAGACCTCAGGCCCGCCAGGCCGGCGGCAGAGGCCGGCTCGACCCAGATCCCCTGGTGAGCCAGATCTCGCTGTGCATCCAGAATGTCCTGATCTGGTACAGCCACGATACGACCTTTTGAGTCTTCAGCCGCGCTCAACGCTTGCTCTCCACGTGCTGGGTTTCCGATTCGGATCGCGCTGGCAACCGTCTCCGGATGTTCAATGACGCGCCCTTCAACCAGCGGCGCAGATCCGCTAGCCTGAACGCCTAACAAACGCGGCAGCTCGGCGCCCTCCATATCTGCAAGCTGCCGAAAGCCCATCCAGTAGGCGCTGATATTTCCGGCGTTGCCCACCGGAAGGGCCAACCAGTCCGGAGCGGATCCAAGCGTTTCGAAAATCTCGAACGCAGCCGTTTTTTGTCCTTCGAGTCGATATGGGTTAAGTGAATTTACCAGGCCGATCGGAGTTCGCTCTGACAGGCGGACCGCGAGCGCCAGCGCTTCATCGAAAGATCCCTCTACTTCGACTACTTCGGCACCGTGAGTGTAGGCGGCCGCCAACTTACCGCTGGCAACTTTGCCATGTGGCAGCAGCACCACGCAACGCAGGCCTGCGTGAGCGGCATAAGCTGCGGCGCTGGCCGCCGTATTGCCAGTGCTAGCGCATATGATCGCGCTTGCTCCCCATGAAACGGCTTCGGTGATGGCAGTGGTCATGCCGCGATCCTTGAATGATCCGGTGGGGTTCGAGCCCTCAAACTTGACGTACAGCTCGGCAGCACCCAGCTCGGATGCGAGCCGAGGCATGGAGATCAGCGGCGTATGGCCTTCCGAAAGAGTAACCGGCTCTGCATCCGCTGGCAGATCAAGATATTGTCGGTAGCGCTCTATGATTCCTGACATAGGGCGATTCTAGCATCGCATCCGCGCTACGAAGAGCCGTTCTTGGCGGCAATTCGATGTACTAATTGCTCACCTCGAAATCCGTGCTTGACAAACCACGGACGTTAGACTATTATCTAGTGCACAATAATCTAGTAGATACTAATCTACTCGATAATTACCGTTTCAAGGAAATGCAGGCAAGGAAGGTGACCCAATGATCGAAGAACTGTCCATAGTTGCCCGAGCAAGAATGCAGCAAACTAACGGATACTCCGAAAGCCCTCGACCCAGTAAAAGACCGCGTCGAAACCCGAGACAGGCGATTGCGAGAGCAGCCTGCCGGTTGGGTGGGGCTATGGTAAGGGTGGGACGGCGCCTAGAATGCTACGAGGTGAACTTGCTGGGAGATGCAAAGCTTTTGCAGCCCGCCAAGGCTCAGATCAAATAGATCTGAGCCCTTTTTTTGACGAAGAATCTCAAGGGCGATCCTGGCAGCGACGTCCAACGATTAAAGATCAGGTGGGGAGAAAAACGTGAGTGGATTGATAGAAAGAACGTTTGCGAAACGCCGGCCGGAAGGGATGACGGCCTTTGGCATCATGTCCATCGGTCAGTTGATTTCGATGACCGGCACGGGCATGACCCGGTTTGCCATCACGATCTTTGCCTGGCAGTTGACGGGCGAGGTCACAACGCTAGCTCTGGTGGGCTTCTTTGCTTTCGCACCAGCCGTGCTGCTCAGCCCAATCGCGGGGGCCATCGTCGATCGATCGAACCGCAAGCTGGTCTTGATGCTCAGCGACCTAGCTGCGGGTCTGATGACCATTGTGGTCCTGATCCTTTTCGCTACCGATCAGTTGCAGATCTGGCACTTATTTGTCACTGCCGCATTTGCATCGGCGTTCGAAGCCTTTCAATTCCCGGCTTACTCTGCCGCCATCACACTCATGCTTCCCAAAGATCAATATGCACGCGCGAGCGGCATCCACTCGCTTGTACATAGCGGCTCGATGATCGCCTCACCCATCCTGGCCGGGCTATTGATCGGGGTGATTGGCATGGGCGGTATCCTTGTAATCGATATCGTTACCTTTGTGGCAGCGATCCTGGCATTGTTTGTGATCTTTATCCCGCAGCCAGAACAGTCTGCCGCCGGAAAAGAAGGCCAGGGCAGCATTTGGAAGGAATCGGCCTACGGATTTCGCTACATCTTCGACCGACCCAGCCTAACCGGGCTGCTCACGATCTTTTTCCTGATCAACTTCATTGCCTCCATCAGTATGGTGCTATTGTCGCCGATGATCCTGGCACGCACCGGCGATAACCAGGTCACCCTCGGTACGGTGATGGCGATTTTCGGACTGGGTGGCCTGTTCGGAGGCCTGCTCCTGAGCGTCTGGGGAGGACCGAAACGGCGGATCAATGGGGTTTTGGTGGGTCTGGCGCTCTCGAGCATTCTTGGATTGACTCTTATCGGGCTGGGACAAACCATGGCAGTCTGGGCCGCAGGGGCATTTCTGCTCACGTTTTTTATACCGATTATCCAAGGCTCGAGCCAGGCCATTTGGCAATCAAAGGTCGCCCCCGACGTGCAAGGACGTGTGTTCTCGGTGCGGCGTTTGATGGCGCAGATCACAGCGCCGGTGGCCTTTCTGTTGGCTGGCCCGCTCGCTGACAACTTTTTCGAACCCGCCATGCAGACCGGCGGCAGTCTGGAATCTGCATTCGGCGGCCTGGTCGGCACCGGCGCAGGGGCTGGCATGTCGCTGATTTTCATCATCACCGCGCTGCTAGGAACCGTCGTTTCGCTGGCGGGATATTTGGTGCCCGCGATCCGCAATATCGAAGACATCCTTCCGGACTACGATGAAGAACCAGAACTGATACTTGACGGCACAGAACATACCGCCAGGGAGCAAGTTGTTCCCGCCTAGCAATACTTAAATCAGCCAGGAGAAGAGAATGTCCGAAAATGGAAACAAGAACACCGAACCAAATCTTTCTTGGGATTTAGGAACCGCCTACGATCTGTTCGTGAGCCTGCAAGTGCTACACGAACCCTCAACTTTTGGCCTGCGTGCTGCCTGGGCGGCGGGTATGCGTTCGCGATTGCCTATCACGGAGCGTGAAACTCTGGAGCAGTTCCAAAAGGCCAAAATGACCACGCCGTTCCACTGGGTCTATGGGCTCCCAAGTCCGAAGGACGGTGCAGTTGCCCTGCGCGCACTCAAGGAAATGGCGCCGGCAGATCGTCTGGAGATGTTGGCGCTTAATCCAGGAGATCCAGAATCGTTCCGACAGATATATTTCGATGTTCGAGACAAAGGAGCGTGGGACGATTCTCATTTGGAAGAAATCATCAGCCAAGCTAAAGAGATGCATGGAGGAGAAAAGCTCCAGAGGCAGGCGGTCGAGATTGCGCTGGATTTGTGTGCCGAGGCTGAGCTGTCTGGAGAGAGATACCTGACGGCGCTGCGCGCATACTACGAGGTCTTCTTCTCTGAAGAAGAGAATCGGATTCGGCCGGCTCTGAGAGAGGGGCTTGAGAGGGCACGGAAAATGGCAGAAAGCATGCCGTTCCTGGAACTGCTGGAGGAGCTATCTCAGGGAGTGATCTTGGAGGAAGGGTTCAACACACCGAATATGGTCCTTGTCCCCTCCTTTTGGGGGTCGCCGCTGCTTATATTCGATCAGCTCGCTGAGGATCGCGAGATCATCCTATTCGGTGCGCGTCCGGTGGAGGCATCCTTGGTGCCCGGGGAAGTGGTCCCGGACGCGTTGTTGCGCGGTCTCAAAGCCTTATCCGACTCGACAAGACTGCGCATTCTTCGATATCTCTCAGAAGAAGCCTTGACCCCATCCCAATTATCTAGACGGCTGCGGCTTCGCTCGTCGACAGTGGTCCACCACCTGGACGTTTTACGCCTGGCAACATTGGTTCAGTTTCGGATTGGGGAACACGGGAAGGATCGGCGCTATGCAGCGCGGCCGGAGGCGGTCGCAAGCTTGATGCAATCGCTCGACGTTTTTCTCGGTCAGAGGGAGCCGGAACCGAGTCAGATTGAAGCCGAAGTTTCCGGGGACTAGCGGCGAGCGTGCTCCAAACTGGGGGATTGATGGAAGTAGGGCTTTATGCCGGCGCCGCCCTTGGAGAACCCAGCACTTCATACTCCTGTTCGAGCTGGCGCCTGAATTGCTGTGTGTACAGCCGGTAATAGTGGCCTTTAGCACGCAGCAATTCCAAATGACTGCCCATTTCAGCGATTTGCCCCTTTTCGATCACCAGAATTCGATCCGCACGTTTGATGGTCGACAATCTGTGGGCGATGATGAAGCTGGTTCGATCGGTCATCATGGCTTCGATGCCTTGCTGAATCAACGCTTCGGTTAATGTATCCACCGAGCTGGTCGCTTCGTCCATGATAAAGATCTCGGGGTCTGCCAGAATAGCCCGAGCAAGACTAATCAATTGCTTTTGACCCACCGACAATAAGACCCCGCCTTCTCCAACCTCGGTCTGATAACCATCATCCATTTCAGCGATGAAGTCGTGAGCCCCGGCGATCTTAGCCGCTTCTTCTACCTTGGCTTCGTCTGCCTCCAGATGACCGTAGCGGATGTTATCCAGGACCGAACCGGAGAATAAATGGGGGGTCTGCAGCACCATCCCAAGGCGGGAGTGGATGGCTTCCAATGAAAAGCTGGTGTAGTCCTGGCCCCCGATTCGGATCTCGCCGCCCGTTGGCTCATAGAAACGCGAAAGCAGGTTGACGATGGTGCTTTTGCCGCCGCCTGTCGGTCCGACCAAAGCAATGGTCTCCCCGCGCGGGACCGAGAGAGAAAAGTCACGCAGGACGGGACTGTCGGCATCGTAGTGGAAATCTACGTGGTCAAACTCGATGTCCCCAAGGATGCTGCCTGGATCGAAAGCCTCCGGCTTGTTGGAGATTTCCGGCACGGAATCCATCAGTGAGAAGACGCGCTCCCCGGAGGCCAGGGCATGCTGAAGCTCTGCGTAGACCCTCGCCATTTCCTGGACCGGCCAAAGCATGAATACGATGTATGAAACGAAGGCCGAGATGCCCCCTATGGTCATGGCACCTGACAGGACCTGCAGGCCACCAAACCAAACCACGGCGCCAATGGCTAGAGAACTGACGATTTGCACGATGGGGAGGAAAAGCGCTGATAGCCACGCTGCTCGGAAACCAGCCCGATACATATCGTTGGTTAAGCCCCCAAATTCCTGCAGGTTTTTCTCTTCGCGGCCAAGTGCTTTAGTGACTCGAACGCCGGTTATGCTCTCATTGAAAGCCCCCGTGATTTTGGAGTTGATCTTTCGTACCAGCCGAAACTGGCCCAGGATCCTTTTCCGGAATTCGAGCGCAGAGATGACGATCACCGGTACAAATGCGAAGACGATCAACGCCAGTTGCCAGTTGATGATCATCATGAAGATCATGGCCGTGATAATGTTCAAAATGCCCCAGGTGACGTCCAACAGGCCCCAAGTCACCAGCTCCGCCACCCGATCGGTGTCGGAAGTCACGCGCGAGATGATCCAGCCAATCGGTGTTCGATCGTAGTAGGAAAGCGAAAGCTCCTGCAGGTGGTTAAACAGGCTGCGCCGCATGTCATATCGAATGCGCTCGCCCAACACGCCCGCGAGATAAATGAAGCCAAAAACACCAACAGCAGAAACAAAGATTAGACCAGCGTAGAGCGCCACCCATTCCATCAATGCGGCCCGATCATTGGCAAGGATGCCGTCGTCGATCATCTTTGCAGTAATGAAGGTGAACAGCGAATCAATAGTCGATACCAACGCAATACTCAGCAGGAATCCAAGCACCCAGCGCCAATGGGGACGAGCCTGTGCAAGAATGCGCTTTAACGTCTGGCCCGAGAAGCTCGTGGTGAAGTCTTCTTCTTCAAACCCGAAATCAGACACCGGCAATTTCCTTCTCTAATTCATCTTCGATGCGTGTTTGTGCAACGTGGATCTGCTCGTAAAGGCCGCCCTCTTCGAGCAATTCCTCATGTGTTCCGCGCTGGACGATACTTCCCCCGTCTAGCACCAGGATCAGATCCGCCCGCATGAGGCTCTGAATGCGATGGGCGATGACGAAACTGGTTCGGTCCTGCATCAAACGATCCAGGGCCTCGCGGATCAAGGCTTCAGTTTCTGGGTCTACTGAAGAAGTGGAATCGTCGAGGATAAGGATTCGTGGGTCGGCCAGCAGCGTGCGCGCGATAGCGATACGCTGCTTCTGACCCCCCGATAGAGTGACACCCCGCTCGCCAACCATTGTGTCGTAGCCCTCAGGGAAGGTGAGGATCACATCGTGAACGGCCGCAGCGCGAGCGGCAGCTTCGATATCGTCCTGGCTCACCTCGCGCTTGACACCGTATGCGATGTTTTCGCGTATGGTGCGCGAGAACAAGAAAGGTTCCTGTTCCACTATGCCGATGTGGCTGCGCAGGTAGCTTCGTGGATATTCACTCAACTCCACTCCGTCTAGCTTCAAGCTGCCGCCTGTGTACTCGTAAAATCTCGGCAGCAGGTTTACCAGACTTGACTTGCCAGATCCCGTTGGCCCGAGTAGAGCGATCACCTGCCCCGGCTGTACCTGTAAGTCGATTTGTTTGAGCACTGAACTACCGGCCTCATACTCGAACTCGACGCCCTTGAATTCCAGTTTTCCTGCAAGGGCTCCAGTTGGAGCATAGTCGCCCGCATCCAAAGGTTCTTCCGGCTCCTTGACGACTTCGGTTACTCGCCCGTAGGACACCAGGCCGGTGGACATCTGAGCCACCAGGCGACCCAAATTGCGGATTGGCCAAATGATCCAGATGATCATTCCCGCGTACGCTACATAGGTTCCGATAGTGATCACCCCATCCATCACCATCAAGGCTCCAACTGTCAGGCCAAACAACAGTTGAAAGCTGGAAAGAATGTCGGATATCGGCCAGTAAACAGAATGCAGGCGAAGCACGCGGCGTCCACGATTGAACTTCTCCCAGTTCTCCACATCAAATTTTGAACGCTCGAAATCCTGCCGAGCGAAAGCCTTCACCACACGCACGCCTGACAAATTTTCTTGTAATCGCGTGGAGAGGGTGGCTTCCTGCTCCTGATAGGCTTCGTAGGCTTCCGAAATCTTCCGGAAAAAGTAGATGGACATGCCAATCGTGATCGGAAGGACAAGCACTGAAAGCAGCGCCAGCCGAGGATCCAGGCTGATGAGCACGGCCAAATTGACTACAAAGAGCAATACAATGCGACCGATGCCGATGGCTTGTTCCGAGAAGAAGCGGCGAATTGCATCTACGTCTGAGGTTGAGCGCTGCACGAGCTCGCCCGTGCGCGCCTTATCGTGGTACCGGAATGGCAATCGCTGTAGATGATCGAACAGGTATTCACGAGTGCGCTTCGCAATTCCCTCCGCTGTTTTGCCCGCCAGGCGGCCACTAAGATAAGTAGCACCGCCCTGAATCAGAGCCAAACCCAGGAAGGCTAGAGCCACCAAAGGAAGCAATCGAATGGCATTCTCGGCTACCAGGATCTCATCGACATACTTTCCAAGTAGCAGATAGGTGGCGGCGCGCGAAAGCGCCGCTACTCCGATACTCAGAGTCGCGATGAGGAAGATCAGTCGGTAGCCGCGCAACAGCCGCCAAAGCCCGACAATGCGGCGATCGGCCAAAGTTTCCTTCAGGTCGAAGTTAGATAATTGATCGGTCATTTGTGCATCTATTAAGCGTGTGCACGCGCATCAACAACAGCTCGGAGCTATAAGCATCCGAGGATTTTGGTCCACCGCGCATACCCTCGCGGTGGATTCTTGACTAACTGAAGAATCCGTTGGGTGGGTCGGAAGATTTAGGTCTTCCGGCGAGAGGAAAAGCGCGCGTGATGTACTTCAGCGGAACATTATGTGCGGCATTCTACCATCGCAAATTGAAGTCGGCAGTTAGATGCTGCTCGAGGCGGTGCTCGACAGCACCAGCGCAACAGCCCCCATCAAACCAACGTCCACTCCCAGAGCGGCAGGCAGGATTTCGACATCAAGAAAAACGGGCGACATCACACGCTCCCTGACTGTTTCTCGAATGGGGTCGAAGATCAGATCACCGGCAAGGCTCACTCCACCGCCAATGAGCACTTTTTGGGGTTCGAGAATGTGGATCAGGTTGACCAGTCCAAGCCCGATGTAGAATCCGGCCTGCTTAAACAAATCCCGCGCGAGCTCATCTCCAGCCTTAGCAGCTTCGGCGATCGATTCGCCTGTGATTTCGTCGCCGAGATCAGAGATACTCGATTTTTCTCCCTGCTCCATGCGCTCTTTAGCGTTGCGAACGATAGATGGCCCCGAGGCCAGGGCCTCTAAGTGACCGGGCTGGCCGCAGCCGCATATCGGGCCATCGGCAACCAGGGTTTGGTGTCCGACCTCGGCTGCATACCCCCTGGCACCGAGCAGCAGCCTGCCGGCGCTGATGATCCCTCCGCCGATGCCGGTGCTGATGGTCAAATAGACCATGTCAGCAACTCCCTGTCCCGCACCAAACTGATGTTCTCCGAGAGCCGCTAGATTGGCGTCGTTGCCAGCGAAAGACGGGTGCCCAAAGCGATCGTGGATGTACCCAGAAAGCGATAAATCTCCGAAGCCAGGAAGATTCGGAGGATCGTAAATTCGGCCGGCCGCATCGATCGGCCCTGGTGCTCCGATACCGATCCCCAGTACCTCCTCGGGGTCAACTTCCTTAATGACATCTTCTATAACAGAACAGATCCGTTCTAATACGGCCTCACCACCCGACTCTGCCTCTGTAGGCATCTGAGACCGAGCACCCTTACCACCTGCAAGATCAGTGCGGACTGCTCTGATCAGCGTACCCCCTAAATCAACTCCAATTACCCATCGATGCATACTCGATCCTCGCCTTTCCGTATCTGATCCGTGATGGCCCATAGTATCAATCCCCAACGGAGCCTGCAATACCCGATGTATGCCGCCGTACAGTGAGTTCCTTTTCCCGCTGTTAATCTCTGCTAAACAGTTCCCTAATCTGTGTGATCTATATAATCAAATGCTCATACTACGCATTGTAAGATGTCGCTGTGGCGAGGCATCAAATTGATGGCGGCACTAAGGCCCTCTTGGCCCCAACGCCTTCAAAATAAAGGGTAAATTGGAAATATGGATCCACTCAACGTAACTATCGGACTCGCCATATTAGCTGGGCTTGCTTCATTCCTCTCGCCCTGCGTGCTCGCCCTGGTGCCTGCTTACGTCGGTTATCTTGGCGGCCGCAGCGTGACCCCAGAAGGTGCGGTGGTTGAGAATCGGTGGGTCACCTTTTCACATGGCGTGGCATTTGTGGTGGGCTTCAGCGTTGTATTTATCCTGTTAGGCGCCGCTGCGTCAGTAATAGGAGCCATACTATTTGACGCTCGTATATGGCTTTCCCGCATCGGTGGGGTGGTGGTCATCATTTTTGGCCTGCACACCATCGGGATCATCAACATCCCCTTCCTGGACTACGACACAAGGGGCACCTACCAGGCCAAATCCGGCACCGGCTATGCCTCTTCAGCCATGATGGGCGTGTTTTTCTCCGCAGGATGGGCTCCCTGCGTCGGCCCGGTTCTGGGCGCAGTGTTGACCCTCTCGCTGACCAGCGCCGCGTTAGGTCAGGGGGTAGTACTGCTGACTGCTTACTCCATCGGACTGGCTATTCCTTTCCTGCTCGCTGCACTTGGGATCGGGCGGGTGGCAGAACTCATGCGAAACCACACCCGAGGCGTACGTCTCATATCGATGGGCACGGGCGTGATCTTGATCGTTGTAGGCGTCATGCTGCTCACCGGAACGCTCGAGGCATTGGCCCGATATGGTTTCTTCGTGGACTTTGGCCTCTAGGAAAACGGAATGATAGAAGAGAATCGATCGACTTTCGGAAGAAGCATACTTATCGGCGCAGTGGGGATCGCGGCGCTAGCTGGGATCGCCTACGTTGCGACGCTGCCCGCGGCTCCCGCGGTATCCACGTCGGCTGACCCTGCTGATATTGCAGCTCTCGAGATCGCGCCCTCTCAGGGTGCACTTGCGCCAGATTTCAGTCTATTCAATCTAGAGGGCGAACAGATCACGCTGAGCGATCTGCGCGGACACCCGGTCATGATCAACCTTTGGGCCACATGGTGCGCTCCGTGTCGAATTGAAATGCCGCACATTCAAGACCGCTTTGAACGCTACGCTGGTGAGGGATTCCTGGTGCTTGCGGTCGATTTCGACGAACCGGCCAATATCGTAGCCGCCTTTCGGGACGAGTTGGGTCTGACCTTTGATATTCTGCTGGATCCAGGCGCCGAGGTTCAGGAGCTCTACCGCAACCGAAACTACCCCAGCACTTTCTTTGTCGATGCAGATGGCGTTATTCAAGTACAGCACATTGGCCTGATGACAGAAGGTCAGCTTGATGAAAACCTGGCTGCAATTGGGTTAGGAGGTTAGCGCCGCGATCCCTCCCCATAAATTAGTAGCAACAAAGGGCTGTCCCCGAGGGGACAGCCCTAATCGATTC
>CBDTZL010000008.1:0-28253 GCA_965364895.1 uncultured bacterium | reverse complement strand
CCATCGGAGGCCGCGTGGGCTACCTCCGACCGATAGGTCAGCCCCTGGTGAACAACCGTCGAAAAGAACAGCCTGCCGGGGACATATTCCAGATTCTCAAATATAAAGCTGCCATCGCTCTCAATCGCTGTTGCGATCCTCACGACTTCTTGTTCGCCGTCATAACCCAGGATCAATACCTCTAGATCGGCTGGAAGCGAGGCACCCGCAGAACCATTGAAGATCTTGCCGGTTACGGATCCGGTCAGTACATCTTTCTCGGGCTCCGGGATAGGGTCTGACTCCAGGTCGGGCTGTTGATCTTCGACCGCAACCAGTGATGTAAGGCTCAACGCATATCCGACGACATCCCACCGTTGCTGATCGGTCAGGCTCACGAAACCCGGCATCAGGCGGTCCAAATTTCCGATGGTTACTGCTCGGTACCACTCGAGCGGATCCGCAGCTCGCGCAAAATCCGGATCGCCTAGCGGGGCCGGCGCAAATGCCAATCCGTTTGCTAACTCGCCATCGCCCAGCCCCTCAGGGCCGTGGCAGGCAGCGCACTTTGCCGCATAAATGAGTGCGCCGGCTTCAATATCGGGCTGTGTGTTTGGGGGAGTTATTGTTACAGGGGTAGGAGAGTCGGACGGAGCAGCCATTTGAGCCGTTGCCAGTGCGGGGGGCGGCGTTACATCACCGGCCAATGAGCATCCACCGATGAGCAGAGCACTAATGAGGGTGGTAGCGACAAGGCCACGGTTCAAGCCACCTGCTCCTCGAGCGTCGCGCCGCAATTGCTGCAGAACCTATCACCATGGTAATTCGACTGGCCGCATGTTGGACACTCGGGGTTCGCCTCATCCTCATTTCGTTGAGAGCCGGACACTGAACTCTTTCCACGCAGCTGCGCAACGGCCGCCTCCAGTTCCATGGCAGATTCGTCAGGCGCTCCGTCGCTCTGCAGTTCGTCGATATGCCTCAGAATGCCGGCACCTTCAAGTACCAGCGAGCCGCGTTGGTGCTGATAGTCCTCTTCCGACACCTTTCCCATGGAGTGGTCCATCTCGATCTCCTGGATCGAATCCAGGACGCGGTCTCGCTCAGCCTGCAGAGCCGAGAGCTCTCGGCTGGTATCGCGGTATCCGCTGCGCTCCGAGGTGGAAAGAGGCTGCAATACATAGGCTGCTACGAGCAAAATCATCGCCAGCGAGAAGAGGATGGCTCCGATCTCCATTAGCAGGTCGTCCCACGGTTTGGGGTGGCATACCCGCTCTTGGCGGCCATCACTGCCCTAGCGCCTGGTCGATCTGAGCTACGATTTGGTCCACGGATGTATATGGTCCGATCTGGACCACGCTGATCCGGCCGTCTGGCCCGACGATGTATGTTTCGGGAACCCCGCGCATTCGATAGGCTTGGGAAATACGCGTGCCGAGATCGGGTCCGTTCGGGTAGGTAATATCAAATCGATCCAGGTAGGCTAGCGCCTCAGTTTCAGTATCCACGTAGTCCACGCCCAAGAATTCAACTCCCTGGTCCTTATACAACTGATATGCCAATTCCAACTCCAGCGCCTCTTGCTCGCAGGGCTTGCACCAGGATGCCCAGAAATTGATCACCACGACCTTGCCCAATAGATCGGCTGTGTTCACTTCATCGCCGTTGAAGGTGATGAGGGTAAATTCGGGCGCGCGGGCGCCAACTGCAACTGGGCCTTGCTGGGCACGCACAAGACCAAAGCCAACCAGGGCCAAGATTCCGAGCAAACCGGCCCATATTGAGATCGTCACCCAGCGCCGCGGTGGAGCCTCGTTACCAACTGCAACTTCGGCTGCCGTAGACGCTTCCATTTCAAATTCGGTCACGGATTCCTTTGCATTAGCCACGACGACGGAGTTCTTCCTCCACTCGTTCAAGATATGGATCAGCGGAAGGCTCATTCGCCGCCTGGCCCTTGGGTTGTGGCGGGACTCGCCAGCTGCGAATTGCGCTGCCTAGAATGACTGCGCCTGCTATGAACACTAGTGGCGGTAGCAGGTACACCAACCAGTTCAAACCGCTCGCGGGCGGGGTGGCAAGCACCCGGTCGCCATACTGGTTAACAAAATACTGCTCTATCTGATCCTGAGACCAACCCTGTGCTAGCTTCTCACTAATCGTGTCCCGCCACTGTTTGCAGGCCAGCGTAGGGCAGACATCCAGAGGTACATTTTCGCAAACCGGACAGTAAAGCCCCTTTGCAATGGCATTGACTTCGTCATCGCTGGGTTGCTCATCCTGCGCGAGGGCGGTGTCCGTGAACGTCGACCCCATCGCCAGCATGGCAACCAGTAAACTGGCAAGCAAACTCGAATACCGCTTCACCGCGGCTCAATCCCCTGCAGGCAGCGCCTGGGCATGGGCTGATCGCCGCCGCACCGTCTCCGGCTCGCGATCAGGCCAGGCGGCCACCAGTGTTCCTGCGATGAAGACCGCCCCTCCCAGCCACACGAAATTCACAAGCGGATTGTGGAACACTTTGAAGGTGGCACCATCCTGCCCGATCGGTTCCCAGCCCACCAGCAACACATAGAAATCTTCTTCCAGCGTTGAACGAACGCCAGGTATTGTCATCGGCTGATTCTGCACAAGGAAAAAGTCCTGGCGTGGGAACAATTTGCCAACTGACCTTCCATCTTTGAATACCGAAACTTCGGCCCGCGAAATCTCGCGGCCATCTTCGGTGTTGAAACGCGTAAGCCCTTCATACACCATCACGTATCGTCCCAGTGTGAGCTGCTCGCCTCGGCCGAGAGTGCCCTGAGTTTCGGTCTGAAACATCTCGATGCCAATGATGCCGAATGCCATGAGAACTACGCCCAGGTGGATCACATATCCGCCGTAGCGTCGGCGGTTGCGCCCGGCCAACTTGACCAGTGCAACCGGCAGGATCTCACCGTGGCGCTGGTGGCGGGCGGATGCGCCACGCCAGAATTCGTAAAGCGTTACGATCGCAACTAATGACGCTAACCAGTAGCCAAGTAGGGCTGCCGCGCTTCGCATTCCGGTAATCAACAACAATGCGGGGACGACCAACGAGATCGCGACCGGAAGCCAGATCTGCCTTCCAAGCGTGCGCCAGGATGAGCTGCCATAAGCACTCAGCGGCGCTATACCCATGAGAAGCAGCAAGCCTGCGAATAACGGACCCACGATGCGCTCGTACCATTCGGGTCCTACCGTCACCGTCTGACCCGTGAGCAACTCGGAGGCAAGGGGGAATATCACTCCTAGGAACAATACCGCTAGGATCATGATGAATAGGAAATTGTTGAGTAAGAAAAGCGATTCGCGTGACACCATCGAATTAATTTGGTTGACGCCTCGAAGTTCTCCCCAACGCTTGAGCAAGAGCCACAGCGAAACGACAAAGGAAATTCCGATGAAGGCAAAGAACATTGGGCCGATGGCGGATTGGGCGAAGGCATGCACCGATGACAGGACCCCCGAGCGGGTGAGGAAAGTCCCGAACAGCACCAACGAATAGGTCAGTATGATCAGCAGCATGTTCCAGTGCTTCAACATGCCCTTTTTCTCCTGGACCATCACGGAGTGCAAGAAGGCAGTGCCTGCAAGCCACGGCATGAAGGCCGCGATCTCGACCGGATCCCAGCCCCAGTAGCCGCCCCATCCGAGAACGTCGTAGGCCCATCGCCCCCCAAGGATCAATCCGAGTGCCAGGAAGAGCCATGCCACCAGGGTCCATCGGCGCGTTACTCGGATCCATCGATCGTCGCTACGCCCGACAATCAGCGCCGCCATAGCGAACGCATACGGGATCACGAAGGCTACGAAACCCAGGTAGAGCATGGGAGGATGAATAATCATTCCTGGGTGCCGCAGGAGGGGATTCAGCCCCTGGCCATCCGGAGGTGCTGCGGCGCTCGCGCCTTCGGGTCTGATGAAGGCGGTGGCCTGGCCACCTTCCGCGGTGATCCATATGCGCGAGAATGGGTTCTCGAAAAATATGATTAAGGAAAGGAAGAAGGCCAGTGTGATCATCGTCACGACGATGACCCACGGCAGTAGATCTCGATCGCGGTTCCACTTCCGTAGACCGACCGCGCTGGCAAAGGCCGCCATGAGCCACGACCAAAAAACCAGCGAGCCTTCCTGTCCGCCCCAGAGCGCAGTGATCTTTAGATAGGCGGGCATGCTATTGCTGGTTACCTTGGCTACGTACGCGATGTCGTACCGGGCGCCTACCAACAGCAAGATGATCGCCAGTGCAGCCACGCTGACCATTGGCCAAGAAAGCAGCATGGCTCGTCGCGCGCTCTCGACCAACTCTGGCTTGTTTCGCCGGGCGCCGTAAGCGGCCGCTCCCGCACCATACAGTGCCAGCACGAACGAGAGCACCAATGCTGCGAAGCCAATTCCTTCGATCAAGGGTTCGCCTCAGGTGGGTTCATGGTCGCATTCCAGCCTCGCGCAGCGCCGACGGCAAGATGTGAAACTGCCGTCGGCGACTCAATTGCCAGCGCTGCTTGCTTGCTCAAGTCTGACCCTCTGCGGATTGGAGGGGCACCTCCTCTTCATACCGAGTGGGGCACTTCAGCAGCAGCTCGTCCGCATAAAAGACTCCGTCATCGCCCAAATTTCCGGTCACAATAGCCTGGGCTTCATGGCGGAGAAGATCGGGCTTGGCACCTACGTAGACCACTTGCAGACGGGATGCGTTTGGGTCTCGCAGGGCATCGTAAAGCACCTTGGCCAACCCGCCGCCGGCTTCGATCTCATCTAGATCTGCGGGCACGTTAGCCATCGCAAATTCGAGAGTCAGCGTATCGGTATCATAGGAGACCGTATCGCCGTCCACAGCACCGGCCAACTTAATGGCTCGGCCATTGACCTGGTCCCCTTTGATCAGCATCTCGTCGATGGTGAGGTAATACTGGGCAGCAGCCTGCGTGGAGGACACAATCAGATAGACCACGGCTGCCACGATGAGCAGCCCCCCGATAATGAACTTTGCACGGCTGCCGGAGCCAGACGGTGCGGTGGATGTGGTCATGCAAGCTCTCCGCTAGTTTCGGCGATTCTATCACTCCGACTGTCCTCGGAGCGAGGAGACGTCTTCCGGCATTGTCTTGATCGTCTGGCGATCAGATTAGACCCAGATGAAATCCTGAAGATCAACCCATGAGAGGCAAAGCCTACGCAAATTCGCGCACTGGGTTTCGAATGGATATCTGTCATCAAGAATAAGGCGCAATGGTATTTTCGGCAAGATTTTAGCAAATGTATACTTTGGGATATGGCGCACACACGGATTCTTTTGGTGGACGATCACGAGGTTGTTCGCCTTGGATTAAAAAGCTTGCTCGACGCGCGACCCGATATCGAAATCGTAGATGATGTTGGAACTGCGGATGAAGCGGTGCGGAAAGCACATGACCACCGCCCGGATGTGGTGCTGATGGACATCCGGCTTCCTGGAAAGAGCGGGATCGAAGCCACAAAGCGGATCGTTAAGGAGCTGCCAGACACCAAGGTGATCATGCTGACTTCCTACGCGGAAGACGAAATGCTTTTTGCGGCCATACGTGCCGGCGCGGCTGGATATGTGCTGAAGCAGGTGGGGACCGAGGATTTGATCCGCAGTATCGAAGCGGTTGAACGAGGTGAAGGATCTCTAGATCCAGCACTCACCCAACGGGTATTTTCTGAGATCCGGAAATCCATACGCATGCAAGATGCGACAGCCTTCTCAGAACTCACTGAGCAAGAGTTGAGGATTCTAGCGCTCGTCACAGAGGGGAAAACCAATCGTGAGATTGCAGGGGTGCTCTACTTAGGCGAAGGAACGGTGCGCAACTACGTAAGCCGAATCCTTTCGAAATTAGGGGTCTCAAATCGAGCCGAAGCGGCGGCTTATGCCGTGAAGCACAACATTCAGCAGGTCGTGAGTGAAGACTGACGCTGTTACAACCTCAGATCCGCTCCGAGCCCAGGCGCTCGCGGCGCTCAATAAGGCCGCACTGGCCATCAGCCGTGATCTTGAACTCGACCAGACACTGCAGCACATCGTTGACTCCGCCCGTGAGCTGGTGTCCGCTAGCTATGCGGCTCTTGGAGTCTTCAACTCTGCGGGGGAGCTGGAGACATTTGTGTTTTCAGGTCTGAGCCCGCAAGAGGCGGATGAAATTGGAGCCTTCCCCGAGGGGCTCGGATTATTGGGGGCGGTGCTCAATAGTCCGCATCCAATACGAGTGGCTGACGTCCTTGAGGACAAGCGCTCGCAGGGCATCCCCGATAGCCATCCTACAGTTACAAATTTTTTAGGTGTGCCCATTTCTGCACGAGATGAGGTTTGGGGGAATTTGTATCTGACAGACAAAGTTGACGGAGACGAATTTACCGACACCGACGAGGAACTCATTACCATTTTCGCCTCCCATGCTGCCGTGGCCATCAAGAATGCCCGCCTGTACAAGGAGGTTGGACGGCTCGCAATCATCGATGAACGCTCGCGCATTGGCATGGACCTCCACGATGGCGTGATCCAATCCATCTACGCCGTAGGCCTCACGCTGGAATCCGCGCAGATGATCCTCGATGAGAAACCGGATGAGGCTCGTGAGCTTCTAAATCAAAGCATCGCCGGTCTGAATGATGCAATCCGAGACATTCGCAACTTTATTCTCGATTTGCGTCCCCGCCGATTTGATGGGGATTTGACAGCGGGAATCGCCAGGCTCGTGAGGGAATTTCAGGCCAACACCATGGTCGAAGTGGATGTCACTCTTCCGAAAGAGCTTTCGGACTCGGCTCCCCCCACGGTAAGTCAGGCAGCATTTCTTACCGCTCAAGAGGCGCTAGCGAACATCGCTCGCCATGCACATGCCTCCCGCGTGAGTCTTGATCTGATTCAGGACGCGGATTCTATCCGACTCAATGTGGCCGACGACGGGCAGGGATTCGATGTCCGGAGCCAGAACCAAACCGTTGGCCATGGACTGGCGAATATGCGCGCCAGGGCGGAAGAGCTTGGCGGAAATTTCGTGGTCGAATCGGAGTTCGGCCAAGGAACCACGATCAGGTTGCGACTTCCTCTTCAGGCTTAGTCTTTCTGGCTCGCGCAGTGCGCGGCAATCATTACGGTACTGCCAGAGGGCAACCGCTCGCCTCCCAGTTCGATCACCCAACTTCCATTCCTTATTCGCTGAGGATTTATGCGTCCGGTTTTTCCCCGGATACGTTTATCGGTGGCGAAGCTTAGTGCCGCACTGGCGACAGTAGACATCGCTGATGCCGGCGGCCGAGCCGCACTGATGGCAGTAGACCGTGGACCCCTCCAGATCAACAGCTTCCGAAGTCCTGTTTCTGCGCCTGCTCGAAACCCGCCTCGGCTTGGGGCGCCGCCTGAAGACAAAGTAGTAAGCCACACCGCCGAGAAGTGCGATCCCTACGGCTCCCATGAGCCAGGGGAGAATATTCGGATTGTCCAAAAGCAAATCATCCGCAGCAGAGATCTCTCCGAGGGGTTGAAGCAAGTCAATTGATAGTCTAGGGTCCGCTTTTTGGTAGGTCACGCTTATGACTGGGGTGCTATCAGCGAGCTGAGGGCCCATATCAGCGGTCAGGTAATTTAGCCCAAAGTCGCCCCGACTCACACCATCCGCTGCAGGGCTGACGATTAGGTCGGTGGCCGCTATCGGCTCCTGGACTTGGTAGGACAGGCCTCCAAGTTCGTATTCACTCGGCCAATCGAAGAGGAAACTCCGCGTAGTTCCCGCAAAGTCCATATCCGCGTAATACTCGAGTTGGCCGGATCGAGATTCGTTGAGTTCGACCTGGATGATCTGCCAGTCGCCTGCGCTCGCGCTTGTGAAAGCTGCATCGAATAGGCCGCCGCCGGCACTGAGCCAGGCTACCGCGTGCGGCTGCCCCGAGGCGGCAGGGACCGGCAGCGACACCTGGGCCGGAAGCGGAGCATCCGCGGCGATTTCAAAGCGGTAAATCACAAGCATCGCTGGTTGGTCGAACTCAGGCCAGAGAGCTACTTCTAAGTGCTCAATCGGTGCGGTCGTCGCCTGAGCGAAACCCGATCTTGCACCAATAAGGAGCAAAGCGAGGGTTGCAACCGCGAATTTCGCCTCGCGCCGTCTGGTTGGATGGGTTGGACGAATTGTGGAAGTGTGAGCAGTCAGATCCAGCTCCTCAGCCTCAGTTAGAACGCCGCCGCCTTGTAAGGGCGGCGGCAATAGGTGCTTCTTGGGCTGATTTGGAGGGGTCTATTCGAAGGTCTTCAAGAAGGCTAGCAAGTCGGCCATATCTTGAAACGTGAGCCGATCGCCAAAATTGGTGGGCATGATATCGGGCTGGAAGCCTTCAACGATGTGAACGTTGGTCTCGACCACCGATTCGATCAAGTATTGGTCGCTGGAAGTTGCGTTTCCGGTGTAATCATCCTGTTGAATGCGGATCCCGCCACGCACGCCGATGCCCGGTAAACCGTCCATCGCTTCCCAGGGAGGACCAACTTCGCTGAGCGTGTGGCATGCGGTACAGCCGAGGGTCTGCTCCGCCAGCACCTGCCCGGCCGCAACATCCCCCTCCGGTAGCTCAACGAAGATATCGCTGCCCATCATCAAATCCTCGGTGGTTTCGGTGGGTTCGATTCCGACAACTGCCCGCTCGCCCCAATTCAGGATAAAAGACACCACGTTTTCAACTTGATCAATCCGGAGCGGTCCGCCAAAGTTCTCGCTCCAGGTCGGCATCCGCTGAGGGAAGCTCGTCCCCTCGGTGGGAAGGGGTCGCCCGGCAGAGACAGTCGAACTCAAGAAATCGTCCAACGTCCCCGACCACCCGATCGCGCTGAGATAATCGCCGTTGAATAGGCTGGCGCGGTTCAACGCCGGACCCAACGGAGTGCCCTCGCCTTGCGGGCCATGGCACGGGCGGCAGCTGCTCTCATATATGGCTGCTCCCTCTTCAATCTGACGCGACTCGTAAGATTGCGTAAACGATTCCATGCGCGCCGGCTCCAGAGCGCTCATAATAATTAAAATCACGACCGCGCCGATGAACGCGAATGTCCCGCCCGCGACGTAATACTTCACAGACTATTCCCCTTGTCCATAGTCACTGTTGCGGTGGAAGAAGAAAACTTCGCTGAACTCACTGGGCGCTCCCGTCTCAGGATCGACCCAAGCTACAAGGAGGGTGATTTTTTTGAGATCGGTCTGCCAATCCTCCACGATCATAAAACCTTCGACGTCCCCATAGATGGGGTTATCTCTCGCGTGTTCCAGTTCCCGATCGAATGTCTTGAGCAGCTTGGAGGTCGTCCCGGGGGGCGCGCTTTCCCAGTCGCTGGCCGCATAGGTGCCAAGAGGAATGTCGTCCCAATCTGCCAGGCGAAGGGGCCCTGGCGAAGTTTGAGGCAGCAATACTGCAATCGCCTCCTGATCGGGCGAGGTCTCCACGCCAAACCAGGGTGTGCCCATAAAGGTCAGAATCGCTGCCAAAATGATGCTGCTCGCAGCGATCGACAACCCGATGCGCCGCTTGCCATAGCGCCGGTTCCGCCCAACCTCGATGTAGGGCCACGCCACGATCGTGCCAAATATGATTCCGAACGGGATTACGGCGCCAAAGATGAATTTGTCGCCGAGTTTCATCAAGCCCTGGACCCATAAGAAGTACCAGGGAGAGGTGGTGTGTAAGGGGGTGACCAGATTATCCGCGTGTGGTTCAAGCGGGGCATGGTAGCCAAATGTGAAGGCGGAGGCGGCGAGCAGGATTAGCGTCAGCCCCGCGACGTAGACCAGTTCGCGGGTCAGGATCTTCGGCATGAAATAAGTACGGACGTTCATGGGGACTTTACGGGCGGTGTCGACGCCAGGCTCCTCCGCCTCCGGCGGCAGGCTGTTGCCATGGATGATCACTTTGTAGTAATGGATTGCGAGAAAAATAAAAAGCAAGATGGGGATCAGGATCACGTGTAACAAATATGCGCGCAACAGCCCGTTTGCGCCGATTTCGGGACCGCCGCGCAAGAGCAGGTCCGCCTCTCGCCCAATAAATGGCGTTGCCTCGGCGGTCGAAGCGCCGATGGTGACCGCCCATAGGCTGAGCTGATCCCAAGGCAGAAGATAGCCGAAGAACGAAACGAAGAGGGTCAGGATCAACAGTATTCCCCCCGTTGCCCAGGTGAATTGGCGCGGCCGCTTGTACGAGCCTGTGACGTAGGTCCGCACCATGTGGAACACCACCATGAGCACCATAAGCTCTCCGCCCAGCTTGTGCGTGTCGCGCATCCACCGCCCGAAAGGAACGTTGCTCAGGATACTGAGCATGTTCTCATAGGCCACAATCGGCGAGGGGGTATAGAAGATCATCAGGTAAAGGCCGGTCAAGGTTTCCCACGCTAAGAAAAAGGTCGCCAACCATCCGAGCCGAAAGGTCGGATAGAGGCCGTCCTGCAACTTGCTGTAGTAGCCCGGTCGGATATGAAGCCAGAAGCCGTCGGCGTGAGGTGTCAGGCGAGGATTGGGCCGGGGAGCAGGATCGCCGCGCAGGACGCCCCGTATATCGGTGATATTGAGGCCAGTCGTGACTCGCGTGGTGACATCATTCGCCAGGTCGGTGGAGGCCTTGATTACTCCCTTTTCTTCAATATCGTCAAGAAATGGTAGAGAAAGAATTTTGGGGCGTGGGAATCGCATTCCGAACCTCCTTGCTTATGTGCCGCCGCCGGCGGCCGTGTTCGGCGCACCGTTCATGCGTGATCCGGTATCAATCCGAAGGGCTACCGCTCCAGGCGGGATCGAAAGGGTGGAACCCTCGCGATCTCCCGGCCAGGTCGCCTCAGTCTGGGTCAGGACATTGCCGGAAGCATCGATGACCTGCATGAGAAATTGATCCAGGTTGCGGTTGGCGGGCCCACTTATCCTTGAGGCGCTTTTAAGATACTTTGAACCGTGGCATGGGCATTCGAATCGGTCATTGATATCCACCCACTTATAAAGGCAACCAAGATGCACGCAAACCTTAAATAGCACTCGAATACCGGGGTCGAATGGATATTCCTCGGGCTGGCGAGGATCGTTGATCGACTCATCGCCCAGATTGACAAGCCAGAAACGCCCTTCAGCGAATTCTTTCGGGTCTGTATCCGGCGCTGGAATGTCGTCAATCGAGATTGTAAATACGCCTCCGAATTCGCCCTCGCGAAAGCGTGGCAGCGCGAACCAGATCGTGACTCCGCCCACTCCTGCCAGGAAGACAGCCATCGACGAGGCCCACAAATAATAGAGGAATTCTCGGCGCGTTAATTCTGGGGTTGCCACCCCCAAGTTTTCTAGAGCCCCCGCCTGGCCTTCTTCTGGGGGCTGCCCCTCCGCGTCCGTCATTGAGGCGGACCTCCTTTGGTTATCAACATCCGTTGGATAAGGCGCACTTTCTGCGATGCGCCGGAGCTATTGCGGTATTTGTAACATACCTCACATAGGCAGGCAAGTTGTTGAACTTTGCGTTGGAAATTGTCGACCTTCTGTCCCATGTCGCGCACGATACAGCCATCGAATTGCTCGAAGTTATAATCACCGGTGGAGAGGTGCCGGAGTCTGGCTGAACGGGACGGTCTCGAAAACCGTTGTAGCCTTCGGGTTACCGTGGGTTCGAATCCCACCCTCTCCGCTCTTTAATTCAATATGGATTGGGAAGATCTTCTAGCCCTCCGTTTGCTCAAGTTCACCAAGAGTAGACTCAATTAGCGATACTGCCTCTCCGAGTGTCTGCTCATCAAAGGCCAGTTTCGCACCCGCACTCTGATACAGCTCGACCAAAGGAACAGTACCGCCGAGCGCCAGAGCGTCCCGATATTGCTTCACGGCGCCGGCCTGGTCACCCATGGCATTCTTCCAAATTTGAACAGAGCCCAGCCGAGCCAGCCCGTACTCCACATAGTAAAACGGATAGCGAAAGATGTGCAGCTTGCGGTGCCAGCCGGTCATTTTCTCCTGTTCCAACCCGCTGTAGTCCGTGTCCGGCATGAACCGGTCCCATTGCAGCGCCCATTGTGCGTCGCACGCATCGGGGTCTGCGGCCAGCTGCGCATTCGTATATGCCCAATGCTGAAAGGCATCCACTACTGCCATATAGGGCCAGAAAAGAACAATACCCTCCAGGTGCTTGATCCGGCTGCGCGCCGCCTCCGACTCTGAGTAGAAACCGCCGTTGGCGGCTGTGAGATACGGAGCGGATAGCAGTTCCATTGACATCGAGGCCACTTCCGCGAACTCGTGTGGGATAGTCATTTGCTGGACGTACGGGAGGTCGGTGAACTCGAACACGTGAAAGGCGTGACCGCCCTCATGCAGCAGTGTTTCGACGTTGCCGGCGGTCCCGACCGCATTCATGAAGATGAACGGGCGCCTCGCGTTGAGGAAATATTCTGCGTATCCACCAGGTGCTTTCCCTTCCCGGTTGTCGAGGTCAAGCAAGCCCTCAGAGTTCATGGTATCGAAATAACCCCCGAGCTCCGGATCCACCGAGTGAAAGATGCTGGAGGCCTTGTCAATCAGTTCCTTGGCCGTCGAAAATGGCTCAAGCGGTGGCAGGCCGAGCCGATCCGCCTGCATGTCCCAGGGGCGCAAGGAATCCAGCTGCAGTGTCGCACGGCGTCGATCCAAGATCCTGCTTGCAGCGGGAACCACAACCGCTTCGATCGCATCATGGAAGCGCAGGCAATCGTCGGGAGAATATTCCAGGCGCAACTGGTCCTGCCAGGCATAGGCGCGATAGTCCGGCTGATCGGCATTAGCCGCGATTTCGCTACGCAGCTTGAATAGGCTCTTCCATATCTTATTGATCGCCGGTCGATCAGCTAAATACTGATCCATTGCAATTCGCCAGGCCTTTTCGCGGGTGCTTCGATCCGGCCGTTCAAGCTCTCGATACAATCGAGGCAGGGTGATGGTTTCCCCCTCCCATTCCGCTGTCTGCGCCCCGATAATCTTGTCATATCCAGAAGCCACCTTTTTTTCCTCAACCAGCAGAGGTAAGTTGGCCTCCCGGAAGAGCTGGGCTTCCGCTCTGAGGTTGCGAATCGGGATTGCAAATCCTTCCGGTTCCAGACCAGACTTGAGGAGCATCTTCTTGAGTTCCTGTTCATGTTCCTCTGCCGGGGTATGAGTATTCTCCAGGTAGTTGTTGTAGCGATCTTCCCGTCTCTGGTCTGCAGTGTCGAGGGTCCGCGACACGTAAAGCCGCTCTAACGCTTCTCCAACCAAACCTTTGAGATGGGACCAGGCCGCCAGCCAGTCATCTACCGTTCCAGCATCGAGCGGCTGGGATTCGAGATTCAGATAGTGTGCCTCAATGTCCCGCCAATCCCATTCAACCAACTCGAGCGCGACGTTTGGCAGCGCCTTCAGGGAATCGTTTTTCTGGTCAGCCATATGTCTAGGTTCTACTTCTTACTTTGTGTCGCTTTTTCCATTACTGGACGAAGCCTCAACCGGCATCGCTTCCAGCTTCTGAAGCGCCTCATCCACGACCTGGAAGCCTCCGTTCCAGAAGTCAGGAGAGGCCACATCAATACCTGCTCGTTCCAAAGTCCTTACTGGCGAATCCGATCCACCGGTTGATAGGATCTCGAGATAGCGCGGTTTGAACGAATCCCCCTCTTCCCGATACTGTTTGTACAGGGCGAGCACCAGAAGCTGTCCAAAGGCATACGCATACACATAAAAGGGGACATTGTAAAAGTGAGAAACCACGCTCCACTCATATCTGAACTCATCGTTTAGTTCAAGCGAATCCCCAAACTGGGTTTGAAGGTTCTCCCAATACGCGTCGGAGAGATCATCGACCGATGCCCCGCCCTCAATCAGCTCGAAGGCCTTCTTTTCGAACATCGCAAAGAATGCCTGTCGCTGGATCGTTGCAAATGAGTCATCCATTTGACGAAAGAGAAGATCGCGCTGAACCGCGGGGTCCGGATCCTGCTCCAACAGCTCATCGATCAGCAACATTTCGCTAAAGGTGGATGCTGTCTCCGCCAGCGGTAGAGATGAGCTCTGGGTCAACGCGGTGTGATCGTCAGCCAGAAGAGAATGTATGGCGTGACCCAGTTCGTGCGCCATTGTGGTCAGATCATAGGTAAGACCCTGGAAGTTCTGCATGACCCAGGGCGTCAAGCTCGGCTCGACCGTTAGACAGTAAGCTCCGGATCGTTTCCCTTTTCTCACTTCGCTATCGATGTGGTGCTCGTCGAACACCTTGCGCGCCAACCTCGCCACCTTTGGATCAAACTTGTCAAAGCTGGCTAGTACGATCTCGGCTGATTCAGCGAACGTATAGGACTTCTCCGACTTCACCACCGGCGCATAAACATCGTAACGACGCAACTTGTCCATCCCCACCCATGCGGCTTTCAAGCGGAAGAAGCGTTGGTAGATGCTGGCGTTCTCCACACAGATCTCCAGCATCATCTCCACCAGGTCGTCTGGCAAGTCGTTGTGGAGGTTGCGAACAGAGATTGGCAAAGCATATGAACGAAGCCGAACGTTCTCACTTAACCAATCTCGCACTCGGTATTGATAAATCTGGCCGAGAATCGGAACGTCTTGCTCGTAAACCCCCAGGATTGACTGATAGGCCGCTTTGCGCAGATTGGCATCAGGACTCTTTGCATAGACCATGGCCTCACCGTAGGTCAACTCTTTCCGCTCGCCGTCTACCTCGAGCGGGAAGGTGTAGCGATTGGTAATGGAGTCATAGAGCGTGTTAAGGGCTACGGATCCATTGACATCTTTTATGTTGATAATCTTCTCTTCCGGCTCGCTCAAGGTATGTGGTTTCTGCAGTCGCACGGCCTCTAGCCAGTACCGGTAGTCGCCTGAGGCATCCATCAGCGGCTCGGCCTGGTCGTCTTCCAACCCCTTCCACCATAGCTTGAAGAACATGGTCTTATTGTCTAGATCGGCTCCCAACTGATACATGCGGGCCTGGAAAGATTGAGCGGCCTGGTCCTGGGTGTCTTCTGTAAATTTCATTTCGGCGAAGGCGATCAGACGCGATATGGCCCGTACCATGGAGTCGTACTGATCCAGGGCTTCTACAAAAACCTCTTTGCCGATATCAGCCGACAATCGATCGCGAAGTTCTTCAAAGCTCGCGACATCGGCTTCGAGCGTCTTAATGGCCTCTTCGATTTCGGTTGAATCAAGCGCTGGAAACAAATCGTCCAGGTTCCACCGCTCTTGCTGGTATTCGTCATTTGGCATTGTCACTCTCCTCGTTTGATCCTTCGGTTGTTCGCGATCAATTACACATTAAAACGGATATGAATCACTTCTCCATCTGCCGGCACGTAGTCTTTTCCTTCTACACGCAATTTTCCGGCCGCGCGCGCTTCGGACAGTCCTCCGAGCTCGATCAGATCCTCCCACAGGATAACTTCGGCACGGATGAAACCCCTCGCCATATCGCTGTGGATCGAACCTGCGGCTTGCAGCGCGCTACTTCCGCTGGCGAGCGGCCAGGACTTAACTTCAGACTCGCTTACTGTATAGAAACGAATTTGCTCAAGCAGGTCCAGCCCGGCTGATATCAGCTGCTCGCGACCGGCCTGCTCAATTCCAAACTCCTTCCGGAATCCTACCGCCTCCTCGGATGGAAGCTGGACGAGTTCTGACTCCAATTTTCCATACAGTGCGATTGAGGGCAGATCCGTCACGAGTGGTAAAGGTTCGTTCCCCTCCTCGAGATTTTGCACCGGCAGCAGCTGCTTCATTGTCAGGAGGCCGTAGCCTTGCAGAAGCTCACGGTCGGGATCTCCAAAATTCTCGTCTCTAAGAGGCCGGTCTCCTTGAAGGGTTGTAGCGAGTCGCTCAAAGAGGCTAATTTCGTGATCGAGCTCGACCCGATCGCGGGCTCCCTTTTGTCGATCTTCTGCCAGTCGTTCCAAGTGTGATTCAACTCGCATAAGATCGTTAAGTAGGAACTCGGTCTCTAGCGCAAGAAGCTCCTGCTCCTGAGCCGGCTCGGCGGCCGTGAAAGGGTCCACAAATCCACGCAGGATAGCAACATATCCATCCCACTTCGCGAGCTGATCAATCAGTTCTCCAGGAAGGCCGCCGTCCTCGCTCATTCCGGCCACGTCGCCGAACGTAATATGAGCGTAGGTGGTCTTGCGTGGCTGATAAAGTGCGCTTAAGCTCTCGAGCCGTGGGTCGGGGATGTCTGCCACCCCGGTGTGAACTTCGACGTGGGAGACACGATCGCCTACAGGAAGATCTGTACCGGCGAGAATGTTGAAGATGGAGGTCTTACCAACCCCAGGGAGCCCGATGATTCCCAAACGCATGACGCTAAGTGACCATCGCTATTCGAACTCCGATGCTCAGGCAGGCTGCCTCAGCTGGAGTAGTGGATGGAAGAATGTTGACCGGCCGTGTGGCTTTGAATATACTGCCTGGAGGCCGAAGTGGCGGAACTGGCAGACGCGCGCGACTCAAAATCGCGTTCCTTCGGGAGTGTGGGTTCGATTCCCACCTTCGGCATCGGGCGATTGTAGCATAGGCGACCCTGACCCCATCAAACCGTACCTGGAGGGGCCAGGGTCGTACGCGTGAGCGCTCATGCAAAATAGACTGACCCCACTGATCATCGGCTTAGTGTCCGGCTTGCTGATAGCCGTCGTGTATGGCTGGCTCATTCGACCTGTCGAATATATCGATACCAGTCCCGATTCACTCCGCATCGATTTCCGGACAGATTACGTCCTCATGGTGGCTGAATCCTATTCAGCAGATAAGAATCTGACGTTGGCTCAAGTCCGGATAGCCGCTCTCGGGCCTCAGGCGCCGGACGACTACGTCACTCAAGCCATCGATTACGCCCTGGAACAATCCTTCAGCCCGGCAGACTTAGGGCGGCTCAATGCGTTGGCCATTGCCCTTCGAGATATTCCCCAGCCGGGAGGCATCGGACCCCCGTGAGCCGCTGGATCTTTCTCATATTGGGCTTTGGCATAGGATTAGCGGGAGGGCTGTACTACACCTGGCTCCTGAGTCCGGTAGAGTATGTCGAAACTGCACCAGACTCTTTGCGCTCTGACTTCCGGGGGGACTACTTAGGACTGATCGCATCAGCTTATGCAAGCGGTGGGGATTTAGTGCGCGCTCGGACCCGCCTGGCCTTATTTCCCGATCTGCAGCCAGCAACAGAACTAGCCGCGCTCGCTCAGCAGCGCCTTGCGGCCGGGCTGGTTGACGCGGAAGCAAACGCACTATCGCAACTTGCGAGCGCCCTCAGTCGTGGCCCAACCCTCACTCCCGCACCAACCACTCGGGGAGTATCGGTTTCTCCAACTCCCTCCAAAACCCCGCGTCCGAGTCCGACTCGCAGACCTTCCGCCACACCAGGAGCTGCCTTCTTGCTGGCCGCTCGCGAGCAGATCTGCGATCCGCTGCTTTCAAAATCATTGATTCAAGTTGTTGTGCTGGATGCAGCTGAGGGACCGGTACCAGGGCGTGAGGTCATCGTGGTGTGGGACACAGGCCAGGATCACTTCTTCACTGGCCTCAAACCTGAATTGGGTCTCGGATATGGCGATTTTGAGATGACCGAAGATATCTCATACACTCTTCGACTCGCCGATTCTCAGCAACCGGTTACGAATCTAACGGTGCATGAGTGCGATGGCCAGGACGGTGAACTGTATCCCGGTTCGTGGCTGCTCCGATTTGAACAGTCCCCCTGAGAAATCATTGCGAGTCCTCTTCTTCATCCTGCTCCTCCGCCGATGGCCCTAGCCCCAGATCAACCTGCTCTTCCATCGTAATCTTGCCGCGCAGGAATGCTCCCTCTTCGGTGGAGAAGCTAGTGGTCACCACATCTCCCCAGACCCGGCCGGTCCTGGTAATTTCGACCTTCCCGGCCGTGATGTCGCCCTTCACGGAGCCTGCGACAATAACGGTAGCCGCACGAATATGCTCGCTTGTAACTCGCCCTTGCTCTCCGATCACCACCAGTCCACGCAGTGCAATCTCTCCATCAAAAGCGCCATCGATTCGGATACCCCCCGTGCCGGTCAACGTTCCTTGCCAGGCCACGCCGGAACCGAGGATCGAATCTACCCGCTCAGTGGAATCGCGGATTTCTGTGGATCGTTCGCTGGAACGCCTGAATACCACTTACCCCACCTTGTATCCGATCTGTCTTAAAAAAGCGCGGCGTTGTTCGGCATCCGCTTCGGTTTCGATCCCCTTCGTCTTCGCTCCGTCGATTACGCCCAGCACACCACGACCCTGCTCCGTCTCCGCCACTACAACCTCGACCGGATTGGCCGTAGCGCAATAAATCCGGCAGACCTCGGGCACATTCTTTACAGCGTTGAGCACATTGATCGGAAAGGCGTTTCCCAAAAATATGATAAAGGCATGGCCCGTGGAGAGCGCCATGGCATTCGCCTTTGCCAGATCGGTGAGCTCAACGGAGGTTCCAGCGGCGCGAACCAAGGATGGGCCGGAGGCCTCACAAAATGCCAGCCCATATTCGATACCGGGCACAGCGGTAACCAGCGCCTCCTGGAGATCCTCAACGGTTTTTATGAAGTGGGATTGCCCCAGGATCAAGTTGAGTTCATTTGGGTTGTCGATCTTGACGGTTTGCAGATCCATTTTTCACCCTCTAAAGAGAATGCGGAGCGGTTAGTACGCTCCGCATTAACGTCTGCTCGGGTAGCGCGAGTGAGCAACTATGGAAGAGACGGCGCAAGCCTACTCGGCCAGAGAACTGATGAATTCCTCAATATCGACCGCCGCCAGGGTGGTGATCCTGATCGATCCTCGCGCAGCGAGCTTGACCGAGGCCTTTGCCACCGTGGCGTTGCTGTCCGCTTCCACTACATTTACAAAGTCATACTGCCCCAGCGTGGCGTACTGAACGAGGACCTTTACTCCAGCTTTTTCCAGCTCCTCATTTACCTCATGGATGCGTTTCGGTTTCTTCGAAACCGTTTTGGCTCCAGCATCCGTCAGATTGCTAAGCATGATGTACGTCGGCATGATTACTCCTCCTGTGTGCACTATGTGCAGAAAAGACTTCCTTCATTGTAAATCAGGCGGGGTGAAGGTCGTACCCAAGCATGTCCGCGAATTGGCGCACGCTGGCAGGGCTATGACCGGCGAAGTGATTATTGAAGTAGCCATATACATCGACGCCATCGTCCAGGAATCGGGAAACGCGCTTAGCCCAGCGGCCGAGCACTTCCGATCGATCGATCTGAATTCGGTCAAACTCATCGATGTCCGCGCGACGGCCAAGCCAGCGAACGACGGTAAAGTCTGCGGTTAGCCAATCCAGCTGCGGCATGTAGTGCAAGTCTTGCAGTACGAGCGCCACGTTGTGCTGCGAGAGCATCTCCCCTAGATTGGGTTCAAGCCACTTTCGGTTGCGAAGTTCAACAGCGTAGCGTGGGCCGGCCGGCAGCGATCCGAGAAAGACATCCAGGCGATCAAAGTTGCTGGGCTTGAAATCGTAGGCGAACTGAATGGTAAGCACACCCAGTTTGTCGCCGAGCGCCTGCATGGTTCCGACGAACGCCTCTGCGTCGCCTTCCGCGCCATCCAGCTTCTTTTCGTGCGTAATTAGTTTGGGAAATTTTGCCGCGAATCGGAAGCCTTCGGGGGTCCGCTCTCGCCAGCCTTCAACCACGGTGATTCTGGGGATAGCATAAAAGGTAGCGTCAATCTCAACCGATGGAAAATGGTTGGCATATTCCTCCAGATAGCGCTTCTTGGGAGTGCCGTCTGGATAAAACGGACCCACCCAATCATCAAAGGAGAAGCCTTGCGTTCCGAGCAGGAGCCTGCCTCGATCTTCACGCGGGAGGTTGTCGGTCATCGGAAGATCGCAACCTGGTCTAGTGGTTTCTTGCCTATCTTCGGCACAACCGCATCCTCCGCCGGATACCCGACAACTAGCAGCAAGAACGGCTTTTCGTTCTCCGGGCGTTCCAGGATTTCATTGAGGAAACCCATTGGACTGGGAGTGTGTGTCAGGCTTGCCAGGCCTGCATGGTGGAGGGCGGTGATCAATATTCCGGTCGCAATACCCACCGATTCGACCGCATAGTAATGCTTCACTTTTCGCCCGTCAGGAAGCTTTCCGTAGCGTTCTACAAAGATTGCGATCAGGTAGGGCGCTGTCTCTAAATAGGGTTTGTGTTCGTCCGTGCCCAACGGTGCCAAGGCCTCCAGCCATTCCGGAGTGGCACGCCGCGTGTAGAACTCGTGCTCCTCTTGCTCGGCCACCTTCCTGATTTTCAGCTTCAAGTCAGGATCCGAAACCACCACAAATTTCCAGGGCTGCATGTTGGCGCCGCTTGGCGCGCTCGAAGCAGCCCTCAAGCAATTTTCGATCACTTCGCGTGCGACTGGGCGCTCGGAAAATTGACGAACCGTTCGTCTGCTCCCCATTTCGGCAAAGAACTCAGCCGCGCGCTGCCTCATTTCTTGCTCTGAGTACTCTGGAAAGCCTTGAAGCGGCGCGAATTTCGGCTCAGCGCTCATCAGGGCTAGACTCCAACCCTCATTTGGATTTCTCCCCCAGCAGCTTCTCAACTCGATCCATGACGGCATCCGCTACCTTGGATTTGGCCATCAAGGGCAGCTGCTCGCTGTCGCCCTCGGCGCCAATCAGAGTAACTCGATTCGTCTCTGCACCGAAGCCGGCGTCACCGGCTGTAATGTCATTGGCGACAATTAGATCCAGCTGTTTGTCCTTCAATTTACCGGTAGCGTTCTGAAGCAGGTCGTCGCTTTCGGCCGCAAAGCCAACCACGACGAGTGGACGCCGGTTGGATACCTGTGCCAGGATATCGTCTGTCGGTTCAAGCTTCACTTCTGGCACACCGCCAGCTCGCTTGATTTTTTTCTCGCTCACGATCTGGGGCCGAAAGTCGGCCACCGCGGCCGCCATGATCAGCGCATCGGAATCCTTCAAAGCCGCCAACACAGCCGATGACATCTCCTTCGCGGTCTCCACGTCTATCCTGACCACACCGACAGGTGCAATCTCATGGCTGGGGGCGCTGATCAGGGTCACTTCCGCGCCTCGGTCGAGTGCTGCCTGCGCCAGAGCGAAGCCCTGCTTCCCTGAGGAGCGGTTGGAAAGTACGCGCACCGGATCCAGGGGCTCTTGCGTGCCGCCGGCAGTAACGATGATCTTGCGCTCCGCTAATGGGCCGCCTTTTCCCAGAATCAGCCGAATGCTCCCGATGATCTCCTCCGGCTCCGTCATGCGTCCCAGTCCGCTGAGGCCGGATGCCATGCGGCCCTCAGCCGGCCCCGCAATAGTGACCCCCCGCTCACGAAGTGTCGCCAAATTGGCTTGCGTCGCTGGATGCTCAAACATCCCGGCGTCCATCGCCGGGGCAACGATGACGGGGCAGGTCGCCGCCAACGTGGTGATAGTCAGCAAAGTGTCGGCCCGGCCATGCACCAGCTTGGCCAGGGTATCTGCGGTAGCAGGAGCAATCACGATAAGTTCCGCCGATTGAGCCAGGCCGACATGAAGAATGTGGCCTTCGTCTGACCAGAGGTCCGCATCGACATAGGCCCGCCTTCCGGTCAGGGCTCGAAAGGTGAGCGCGCCGACAAAGCGCTCCGCGCTTGCCGTGAGTATGCAATCCAGCTCTGCTCCGGCCTTGGTCAGCTTGGAAGCGAGATCAGCTGCCTTGAAGGAAGCGATGGAACCGGTTACGCCCAGCAAAATCCTGCGCCCATTTAGCAAAGCGATTTCCTTGTCACTCATCGAGGTGTACCGTCCCATCAGCTTCTATCTGAATCTGCTGCCCGGTCTCCAGGCGCTCAAATTCGACCAGGTCGACAGACAAGATCGGGATTGCGCTTCCATACATCTCCTCCGCTACTACCGCTGCCAACGCGAAGAAGGCATCTTCGGCGGTAGTGACGATGGCCGCCGGCGCAGTGCCGGCCCTTAAGGCTTCAAGCAGCACCGCGGTGGTTGTGCTGGAACCGCGGCTGTGAGGCAGCACCAATATGCGTCCTGCGGCGTTTTGGCCGGAGAGCGGATGCCGCCGGTCGATGATCTCGCCGGTCTCCTGGTTGTAGCCGCCCCAGAAGCTGAGCGGTTCTCGGCTGACCAATGCTTCCCCTCGAGCGGTGCCTCCCACGATCGGCCTAGCCTTAATCAGTTCTGCCAAATCGATTCCTGCAGAGTGATCTGGCCGAGCACCGCCGATTGGACACACTCCTCCATGCCGCCATAGGCAACGCTGACATTCAGCAGCCCGGGGGAGTAGTAGGCATACTTAGCCGAGTTGGTCATCAAGCTGCCGACCGTTTCAGGGAGCATGGGGGTGGTCAAAATGCACGTGTCGAGCGTAATTCGCCCTCCGAACTCCCGTATCGGTTCCAGCAGGCCGGCCCGTTCGGCCAACACGGCCATGGCGCGGCTGGTGGTGATCAGAAACTGGACACTGGGATGCTTGGAAACGCCGTTCAACAGCGGCGCCAGTGATTGGAATTCGGCCAGCGAAAAGTGAGGGCTGCCGAGCACGACCATATCCAAGTCGGTCCCCAGGGCGGTTGTAAGATTGCTGCGTCCGGCACGTAATCGATCCATCGAGATCAAAACCTGCTCGTCAGGCACTCGCCCGTGAAAGGCCGCCTCCAGCGTGGGCGCTTCAGGCGTGACGCCAGGAATATGGAAGAGCGCCACCGCCCCGGAGGAGGCGGCTGCAGCACCGAGCGCCTTGAGCTGGTCTTCGGTTGGCTCGGAGTCGAAGCCGGAAATACAGGCCACGCGGTCGCCTGCAATCTCACCCAGCACATAGCCCAATACCGGATAGAAGGAGTCATGGCGCTGCAAATCCGCCGGGATATCTTCCAACTGCAGGTGCACTCGAGCCGCACGGTTCTCTGTCAGGTGCAGCCCAACTTCTGGTACGCGCCCGGTAATTGCGGCGCAGATATCGAGCAGATCGGGATACCGTTCTGTCCGTGCGCCGAGCACCGAATTTGCGAAGACAATCGCATTGGATTCGCCCCATGCCACTTGCTCGCCGAACTGCGGCCGCTCTTCAAGCTGATACGGCGCACAAGTCCAGGTCGGCGCGCAGCCCATTTGCTCATAAGCCGCCATCTGTAGGCGGGCCTTTTCCGCCCAACTTGCTGGCACTTCCCACTCTTGCCAGGCGGCTTCATCGACACCGCTGACGTTTAGGGTGGTCGGCACCTTGACCTGCGCACCCAGATTGGCCAGTTTCTCGGCAAACTCGAGCGTTGCCTCTCCCATATAAAGGCTGCTATCGATGTGTGCGCCGGTAATATCCATCAGCCGATCTGCACCAACAATTCCTGCCATCCGGCCGATGATGCGCATCGCCATCTGATCCGCTGGGCCTTGCGTGCCGTCCAACATGGCTTGATCCGCATCCGTCAGATTGAGGGCGGGAAAATTAGTATCGATTTTCACGGACTCTCGCCATATAGCGGTAGGTGTACATGACTCCCGTGGCCACGATCATCAGCACCCACCAGGTCGCGATGAGCGGTCCGGCAACTTCCTTCCATCGGCCACTGTCGATGTAAAAGTACAGGTCATCCTCCGAAGCAACATAGCGGCCGTTCTCTTCCTTAATGAACTGAACTTCGCGGCGGAAGTCATCCTGATTGAAGTAGAGATAGTGAAAGTAGTCGCCCGTTCTGTCCAGTAGGAAAACGTAGACCAGGCTGGGTCGAGGCTCCATGGCATCGGGTCCGGCTCGAGTTGCTAATAGCTCACCCATCAAATCTTCATCTCCGTCGCGCAGTGCACCCTCGAGCTCAAAGGCTACCGAGCTAGGCGAGTCGAAGCGCGCCCGGTACTCCTCCGTAAAAAAGCCGTCATCATAGCGAGTGAAGTCTTGCACGAATTTGAATGCGAACAAGACGAGCAGAATGGCGAGCGGAAGCAAGATCAAGCCGATCACAAAGGGCCAATCGATGAGTCGTTTTTGCTTCATTCTTGCTCCTTGTGCTCAGAGAGGCGGATTCTAATCTGCGGCCTCCGCCGCAAGAGCCGCTCGCGCGCTAAAGCGATCGCGAAACACGCCGGCCACCCCTAGTAGGATCAACACGGTTCCCGCTAGTGTGTAGGCTGTGATCGGTTCAGACAAGATAATCGCTCCGAGAATCACCGCCACCAGCGGATTGACGTAGGCATTGGTAGTAGCCACGCTTAGCGGCAGCAAGCGGATGGTCTGGATATACGATGTGAATCCGATCACGGAGCCGAACACGATCAGGTACGCCCATGCAATCCAGGCCTCTCGGATCGGTGAGGGAGTCGGTTCTCTCAGAATAAGCGAGAGGGCGAGAAAGCCCAACGCTCCGAATAGACTTTGATAGGCCGAATTGGCGTAGATCTCGAGCTTCACCGGCCGACGGGCCTGGAGCACGGTGCCCGCCGCCCAGCTCAGAGCCCCTACTAGGATCGCCAGGATAGATAACACATCGGCTCTAACTCCGCTCGTCAGGAAAGGAATGCTCAAGACCGCCACCCCCAGCAGGCCCAAGCCAAGTGAAGCGAATAGCAGGAGTGAGGGCGTGCGTCGGTCAAGATATGCGTTCATCAGACTGGCCCAGATGGGCATCGTAGCGATGACCAGAGCCGCAGGTCCGGCATGAATTCGTTGCTCGGACCACGTGACAAGCCCATTGGCGCCGGTCCACAGCAATAGCCCGGCGGCGGCTACAACAAATAGCTCGGCACGAGTAGGCCGCAGTCGCTGTTTAGCAATTCGGGCGATCGCGAAAAGGATGGCGCTCGCTATGAGAATGCGTGTCCCGGCCATGATGAAAGGCGGAAAACCCGACCCTTCCCGAACCGCCACACGGATGGCCAGAAAGGTGCTTCCCCACAGCACGTACACGATCCCCAGGTGGACCAATCCCAATTTATTCATCAGTCGGTGTTCATGTCCCAGATCAACTGCAGTCCATCCAGCGTCAGCCATGGAGCACGGAACTCGATGACGTCCGTTTCGGCTGCGATAAGATCCACCAATCCCCCGGTGCCGATCACCTTGGTATGCTCACCGAGCTCACGTTTGAAGCGTGCCACCATGCCCTCTACCAGCCCTACATAGCCATACACTAGGCCGGATTGGATGGCTGCAACGGTATTTCGGCCGATGGCGGCTTCTGGTGCCGCGAGCTCCACCCGTGGTAATTTGGCCGCCCGAGTAAAGAGCGACTCTGCTGCTAGATCCATACCGGGTGCGATCGCGCCTCCCAGGTATTCCCCTTCTTCTGAAATCGCGTCAAAAGTTGTTGCGGTACCAAAATCGACGACGCAAGCTGGCGTGCCATAAAGGTGTCGCACGGCGACCGCATCTGCCACCCGATCTGCACCGAGAGCATTCTTGGGGTCTTCATAGCGGATGCTGAGGCCGGTCTTCACTCCCGCATCGATCACCAGCGGTTCCGTGCCCAGGTAACCCATTGAGGCCTGGACAAAGGTTCCCGTCAGCGGCGGAACTACGGAGGCCAACGCACAGCCCTCGATCTGATCTACTGTGCATCCGGCGTGTTCCAGAAGACCGAGCATTTGCAGACCGTATTCATCCGGCATGCGATCATGCACGGTCGCCAGGCGCCAGGCCTGTTTGCGCTCATCGTCTTCGTACAGGCCCAGCGTGATATTTGTGTTTCCGATATCGATCATCAAGAGCATAGGATCCTCGCTAGTCTCCCACCGTCATATTGTCGATCAAGCGGGTCTTGCCAATGACCACGGCCATGGAAAGCAGAGCCTGCTCGATCGAGCCATGCGATTCTTTGAGCGTCTCCGGATCTGCCACCGAAGAGTATTCCGTGCGGGCAAGCGGCTCGTCCGCCAGTACTGCCTCCATCTCGGCCTTCAGTCTCTTAGCCTCTCGTTCACCGGAGTTGAACAGCTCCGTCGCGGCAGTGAGTGCACGATACAGGACCGTTGCTGCCTGCCGCTCCTCCGCGGCGAGGGTTGCATTTCGGCTCGACAGCGCAAGACCGTCCGCCTCACGCACAGTTGGGCAAACAATGATCTCAATTGGGAAGTTGAGATCGTGCGTCATGCGGAGAATCACGGCTGCTTGCTGGGCATCTTTCTGCCCGAAGTACGCCCTGTCGGGTTGAAAGCTGTTGAAGAGCTTTGCCACCACCGTTGTCACGCCTCGAAAATGTCCTTCCCGGATCCCGCCTTCCAGATATCGGGTCAGATCTTCGACCTCGACCCAGGTCTGATGCCCAGGACCGTACATCTCGGTCGTGGTCGGCGTCCAAACCATATCGGTGCCTTCGCCATTGAGGAGGTCGAGGTCTCGGTCCAGGTTCGTAGGATAGGTGTCTAGATCCTCAGTTGGTCCGAATTGAGCCGGGTTAACAAAGATGCTCACGCCGACGCTCGAACATTCCTGCCGGGCTTGCCGCACCAGGGACAGGTGACCTTCATGGAGGAACCCCATTGTCGGTACCAATCCGAATGGGCTGGCCATGGATTCCCTTACGGCTCGCAGCTCAGCCACGCTCTCCACCGTCCTCAAGTTTGCTTGCCTGCGATATCAACTTTGGCCCGCACCAAATTCCACAGCGACTGGTTCACCGGGGTCGGCACACCGAGCCGCTCACCTTCCCGAACAACGGCCCCATTGATCGCATCCACCTCGGTCGGGGCGCCCCTTCGAATGTCTTGAAGCATGGATGAATCGTTCTCTGCGGTTCTCCTGACGACTCCCTCCACCTCTTGAGAGGGGTCATCATATGGAAGCTTGATGCCCTGCGCCTCTGCCACTTGGGCCGTTTCCAGCGCGGCCGCATTCATGAGTGACCGTGCATGCGAGCTTTCCAGCAACTCCCCGTTACGCACCTCCAACAAGGCGGTCAGAGCATTTATTCCCGTGTTTACTACCAGTTTTCCCCACAGTAGGCTCACCAAATCTGAAGCAGCATGGACCTCAAACCCACTCGTCTCCAGCAGCTCCACCAGCGGCTCCAGCCGCGGGTGCGGCGCGACATACGTCGGCCCCGAGCCTCCAGCCCGAATCATGCCGGGTCCCAACAGCGTGGCTCCGGTTGTGGTTACTCCCAGCGCAGCGCGTTCCGGACCGATGGCTGCTTCCAGCACCTCGATGTTGCCCAGGCCATTCTGCAGGGTGAGGGCCACTCCATCTGAAGCTAGGCAAGTGCCAAGCATTTTTGCTGCCATTTCAGTCTGCCAGGATTTGACCACCACCAGCGCAATGTTTACGCCCTCGCATTCGGATGGGTCGTCCGTCGCTTTTACTTGGACTTTTTTAACCTCACCATTTTCTTGAAGCCGAATGCCGCGCTCACGCACCGCATCCAGCCCTTCCTTCCAGGATCCTAGCAGCGTCACATCCGCGTACGACGCTAGCCGGCCCCCAAAGAGGCCGGCCATGGCGCCCGTTCCTACGATCAGGATCGACGGTTTCGTGCTCACATCAATGGGTCACGCGGGCCCGCGCCCATTCAGCCACTCTTCCAGGCGCACCCAGTCATCGTCCGGCATTTCGACCGTGTGCTCTTCAGCCGGGAATTGGCCGGATTCAACGTCGCTTTTATATTCCGATATGGCGCGCCCCATCTCGCTGTGGAAATCGGCATATTTCTTCACGAAGCTGGGCGTGAATCGATCAAACAAACCCAGAAGGTCGTAGGTGACCAGCACTTGTCCATCGCAACCTGCTCCGGCGCCGATGCCGATGGTCGGAATCTCTAGACGTTCTGAAACAAGCTCTCCGAGCCGGGCAGGGATGCTTTCCAGAACGATTGAGAAACACCCAGCTTCTTCCAGGATCTGAGCGTCTTCCAAAAGCCGGATCGCGGCGCCCGAGGTCTTCGCTTGCGGGCCGAAACCGCCCAGTTGGTGCACCGATTGCGGAGTAAGCCCCAGGTGGCCTTGCACTGGAATTCCAGATTCGACGATCGCACGCACTGCATCCGCGCGTTCGCGACCCCCCTCTAACTTAACCGCGTCCATCCCAGCTTCCGCCTGGGCATTCCTGGATGCTGTCGGCGCGCGAGCCGGGACGCAGGCGGCAGGACTCGCCGATCGTCTGCTGACGGATGGGACGCCTCTGGCTACTACTCACCGGCTGAGGCGATACGTCTCGTCGGTCTCAAGAACGAAGGGTGGGATCAGTGGACGTCGCTCGCGCAGCGGGCTGTTGCTGCCTACCAAGAAGCGACCTACAACAAAAAAAC
>CBDTZL010000007.1:0-28897 GCA_965364895.1 uncultured bacterium | reverse complement strand
CAGAGAGATCTCTGCGATCTACACGAGAATCTGTCTCTTGATTTACGTATCAGAGTCAAAGCTATGGCTTGGGACTTCTTCTGTAAGAACTACTCCAAGATTGACTCTATGTACATGGCTCAGAAGCATTTCAATCTCCTCAACGTTTTGATGAAGCAATGGCATGATAAATATCTCCTCTCGAGAAGACCCCCTTACAATAAAGGCCCGGTAATTATTGCATAGCCCAGGTAGCTGTTCAAGGATGGGTCCAATTTGCAAGCGGTACTGGCACCTGTACCTTAGTATAGAGTTTGGGCCGGCCGCGTATGCTAGAAACGAAACTTCGGCTGTGCCACTCTTGATGTTGTGGAACACCAAACCTGAGTTGCCGACACCGTGATGTAGAATGACATAGCCGCCTACAATCCACCGCCAAATCTCGGTAGATAGTAAGATGCTGAAGCCTTCATGCGATTAGCTTAATGAAAGGATTCAGCGAGCATTAATACGCGCCGCAAACGCCGGGAAGATTGTGGATTGCGCATAGCCAAACAGTCGGATGGGGATAGAAAGGCGATGGGCGCGGTCAGGTTATGCTAGGAACTCGTTGGAAATAGTGGGCAATTAGAAGAGCGATTCTTGATGCAACAATACCCACTCTCAGAGATCAGGTACGGTAAATCAATCGGTGACTTCAAAATCGTTGAAGTCTATCCTGAAGGGCGCGGCGGCCGGTCAAGGGTGGTTCGGGCTAGGCCAATCGATGATAGCGATCGGCAGACGGCTCTTAAAATCAGCCACACTGGCGGAAACCAGAATTATTTATTTACCGCTCTTCAGAAAGAAGTTGAAATCCTTCAGGAGCTTAACCATCGGGGCGTGGTCCAGCTCCGGCGAATTTCCTCAGGCGATAATCCCTACAAAGAACGGGCAGGTCAGATCGTGGGTAAGCCGTGGTTCTTCGGCATGGAATGTCTGCAGGGAGGTTCGCTTGAAACATTATTGCGCGGTCTTGGTCCATTATCGCTTGGTGAATCTGCTACTATCTGTCACCAGGTCGGCACAGCTCTCGAGTACATCCACAAAAAAGGACTCGCTCACAACAATGTCAGGCCCAACAATATACTGTTCCGGCGAGAATTGAGAGTTGGGGACCGGCTGGAACCTGTACTCATCGATTTCAGTGTCACTGCAAAGTCTATCAAACCACAACTCGACGGACTGTTAGTTTATATGTCTCCAGAGCAACTTAAGGCAGACCGCGAGCCAAGCATGCCAGATATTGAGCCCAAATTAGACTCCTCCAAAGCCGATGTATGGAGTATGGGAATCTTGCTATATCGGCTACTGGTCGGGCAGGAGCCCTTTCAAACTCCTACCGATCGCGGCAAAACTTCAGCCGTCTTACACGATAATCCGCAATCGATGATGAACCGCCGCCATGATCTGCCTTCCACGCTAGATGAATTTGTTATCGAGGGGTGTCTGTCAAAGATTCCTAGCTTAAGAGTTGATATGCAGGACTACATCGAAGTAATGAACCGGTATTCAGGCGATTGGCGTGTTCAGCGCACACCTAGGAAGAAACGTAGACTTCCATGGCACTGATGTGACCGGGCCAACCATCGACGAGCAGGTTGCCTTGCTCATGCAGGGAACCGAATATGGCGATATTGCGCTCGCCTCAGCCATGGAAGCCGAGCTTCGTGAACGACTGGAGGAGGCGGATCGCGAAGGCCGGCCGCTGCGAGTCTATTGCGGATTTGATCCGCGTACTGCCGATCTTCATATCGGGCATATGGTTCCGATTCGCAAGATGCGCCAATTCCAGGAGCTTGGGCATGAAGTTACTTTTTTGATTGGCCGATTTACTTCGTTGGTTGGGGATCCTTCGCACGAGGACAAGGTGCGAGCCCAGATCACGATGGAAGAGGCCACAGAGAACGCCGAAACGTACACAGAGCAAGCCTTCGCCATTCTCGATCCGGATAAAACTCACATCCGTTTCAACGATGAATGGCTCGCCCCGCTAACCTTCGAGGACCTGATCCATCTATCTTCACATTTCACGGTCCAGCAGTTCCTCAGCCGGGAGTCGTTCCGTCAGCGGTTTGACAATGAAGATCCGATCTACGTGCACGAGTTCATGTACGCGCTGATGCAGTCCTACGACGCCTACTCTCTGAAGACTGACGTTCAAATCGGGGGCACCGACCAGCTCTTCAACATCATCACCGCCGCCCGCAAGCTGATGGAGGCATTGGGCGAGAAACCGAATATCGGCGTCATCTTAGGCATCCTCCCCGGAACGGACGGGGTGATCAAGATGAGCAAATCGCTTGGCAATCACATCCCGCTCAACACGTCTCCCGAAGACATGTACGGCAAGGTGATGAGCGTGCCCGACAAGGTAATGGGAGAATACATGCGGCTTGCGACGCGCTGGGGGCCTACAGAGATCGCTAGGATTGAAGATAATTTAGCAGCTGGTGAGAGTCATCCGAGAGATACCAAAATGACGCTGGCGCGTGAAATCGTGGAAATCTACTACGGTGAAGATGCCGCAGTGGAGGCGGAAAAGCATTTCCAGAAGGTGTTCCAGCAAGGCGGCGAACCCGAAGACATGGACACCTTCCAGCTTAGCGGTGACACGGGCCTAATTGATGTTATGGCAAATTCTGGGATGGTTTCAAGCCGCAGCGAGGCGCGCCGGCTTGTGAAGCAGGGCGGCGTACGACTCAATGACGAGGTCCTGGAAGACCCAAATCAAGACCTAATCACGGCGGCTGGCGGCGTGATACGAGTGGGGAAAAGGCGTTTCCTCAAACTGTTGGCGGCAGACGAATAACGAAAACAGATCGAGGCCGCCAACCCTGATTGGTTAAGCATAAGCACTGCAAACCGATCGAATGTAATTGGGGAGTGTATCTAGATTGGCAACGCAGATAAGCTTTACATAAGTGGTTCCAATCAGGTCCGGTAGACTTCACCCCTTAATCACCGCTACCGGCCGCAGCCGAGCCACCTTCTTGGCTATGCCAGCTCTGGCAACCACCTCCACAACCGCGTCCACGTCCTTGTAAGCTTGCGGAGCCTCCTCTGCCAGCCCGGGCATCGATCCGGCCCGAATGCTGATGCCACGTTGCTCGAGCTCATCTTTGAGCCGATCTCCACGCACGGTTTTCTTGGCCTTCTTCCGGCTCATCGTGCGGCCCGCGCCATGACAGGTCGAGCCAAAAGACTGCTCCATGCTTCCTTCAGTGCCCAGAAGCACCCATGATGCAGTTCCCATGCTTCCTGGAACAAGCACCGGCTGGCCCAGGGATCGATACTCCTCCGGCAATCCTTCATAGCCGGGGCCGAAGGCGCGCGTGGCGCCCTTGCGATGAACACACACTTCTATCCGTTCGCCATCCACCAGATGCTCTTCGATCTTGCCCATATTGTGGGCAATGTCGTAGACCTGTCGGAGGTCCCAATCAGCCACTCGTCCCGCAAGGACCTCCTCAAATGAGCGACGAGCGTGATGCGCCATGATCTGCCGATTGGCAAACGCGTAGTTAGCGGCGCAGGCCATGGCCCCCAGGTAGCGCTTTCCTTCTGGGGAATCTAATGGGGCGCAGACCAGCTCTCGATCTGGAAGCTGAATCTTGTAGCGCTGCACCGCGGGCTGAAATTCCTTTACGTAATCAGTGCACACCTGGTGTCCAAACCCACGCGATCCGCAGTGAATTTGAACCACCAGGTGATCAACGGATAGGCCCATTGCCTCAGCGGCCTCATCTGAGAAAATCTCCTCAACCACGTCGACCTCAACAAAGTGATTTCCTGCCCCGAGCGTCCCCAGCTGCGGACGACCGCGCTTTTTGGCACGCGGGCTGAGAGTGGAGGGATCGGCTCCCGGAATGCGGCCAGATTCCTCGGTGCGCACGATGTCGTCCTCTCGAGCAAATCCGTTCTTGAGCGCCCACTGGGAACCCTCGCGGCACACTCGATCCAAATCCTTTTCGCTCAGCGGCACGTTGCCTTTGACGCCAACCCCGCTTGGGCTGTTCCGATACAGCGCCGAGGCTAGATCCGGAAGATGGGGCTCCGCTTCCTCGAAACTCACTCGGCTGGAAAGCAGCCGGACCCCGCAATTGATGTCATATCCGATGGCGCCCGGCGAGATGACCCCACTTGGCAATCGGGTGGCTGCTACTCCGCCAATGGGAAATCCATAGCCCTGATGGACATCCGGCATTACCGTCACATGGCTCACGAGCCCTGGCAGCATAGCAGCGTTGATGGCTTGCTGGAGCGACTTGTCTCCAAGAGCTGCTTCTAACAGCCGTTCGTCCGCGAAAAGGCGAACCGGGACCCGCATTCCGGCTTGAAAAGAGGTTGGGATCTCCCAAAGGGTCGGAGTTAGCCGAGTGAAGTCCTGTTTTCGCAGCTTTTCAGCCATCTAAAAGCCGATTCGAGCACTTAGACATCGAAGACGATGGTTGCTTCCAGCCCTTGCGAAGTTTCACGAATATCGAGTTCATTAAAGGTGACCGCTTTAATGGGCTTGTCCATCGAGGCAAGCGGCACCGCCTTGACCGTTCCCTGCAGCCTGGTGCCACCGTCAATTTCCAGCTCAATATCGCGGAAAGCGATCTGTTCCAGTTCGAGCGCAACAAGCAGTTCATGAAGCCAGTCGACCAGCAATGTCTCCGTATCATCGGCCTGTAACTCGAATTTGCGCGTACCTCCTGCCGTGCTTTCTGTTCGGACTCCGGCAAGCTCCATCATTCCCAACGCCGCGTTGGAAAAGAGGGCAGGAAGGTCTGGCCCCCGCACGCGAAGCGCCCAATCGGCGGTATGTTCGATTTCCTCGTACATTTTCGAAGGGGTCTGCTGCATGTGGAGAGTATATCCCAGCCAATATTTCCCCCTTGGAATCACAGACTGGATGGGAATAGGATAGGATGCGTCGATTTTTGGAATGCGTATAATTTTTAAAGTGGACAACCCCGCCGTTCTTATCGAAGAACTTCAGGCCTTTGTTGATGAACTGCTTAAGGCTATGCCAAAGGCGAAGTTCCCTCGCGCAGATGTAGTTTCTCAATGGGCAAACGAGATTCAAGCCGGAGCCAAAGAGGGGGAGGGTGGCCATCAGTACGCGCCAGATCAGTACACGATGAGTATGCACCCCAAGGACTACGATGGCCTACCGGAGGACGGCAGTTCCTCACACACGGATTTCATCGAGGCCCTGCGAAACTCGCTTGAATCTTCCGACTACAAGCTCACTCGTGAACCGCACATCACCCTTGCTACCGACCCCACGCTGGACCGTTCGTCAATCCGAGTGATTGCCTGGCATAGCAGCGATCCCGCGATGGGCCCAATTGCTCCAATAGAGCCAGAGACAGAAACGCCCCCAGAGGGGGCGTTTTTCATCGTGGATGGCAGCAAGCACTATCCTCTGGACAGGCCGCTTGTGAACATCGGTCGTCGGCTGGACAATCATCTGGTGCTCGAGGACCCACACATCTCTCGACGTCATGCTCAGCTGCGCGTTCGCGGCAGCCGCTTTGTGATCTATGATCTCAACTCGACTTCGGGGATGAGAGTAAACGGCAAACAGGTCCAGGAGTGGGTGCTTCAGCCGGGAGATGTAGTCACGCTGGCAACTGTGCAACTCATCTACGGCGAAGATCTCAAGGGACCGCCCGATGTGACCCCGCCTTATAAACCTCCTTTCAAGCCGGACATCGATCGAGATAAGGTCACGCCGCTCGATTTGAGCACAATCGAGCTGGATAAGATCGAGTTGAATACTCAATCTCTCGATCCCAACGCCAACAAGGCCAAGCTTTAACCCTTAATACACATCTAATTTGGTATGTAAGAATCACGGCGCATATTGCGTTTATAATCACGCCTGATGCGCGAGCAGCTCTCCAAACTTGAAGGCCAGCTCGAAAATCTCTTCGAAGGCTCGCTTGCCAAGCTAATTGGAGAAGAGCTATCAGCTGGAACCTTAGCCAGCCAATTGGCACGGACGATGGAAGACGGTCTGCGCCGTGACGACGCGGGGCACGCGTTTGCCCCCAACGAATTCGCATTGACCCTGAATCCAGAGGATGCTAGCCGGCTGGTCGACCAGGCCCCGGATATTCAAGCCGTGTTATCCAGAGATGTAGCCCAGGCCGCAAAACGGTGCGGCTATTCCCTTACCCATCAGCCAAGTATCACGTTGGCATCCGATCCGACCCTGGACCGGAGGGAAGTACGAGTGATCTCCTGGCACAGCAGCAATCCGCTCGAATTTACCAAAGCCATGGAAAAACAGCCACTGGAGGGTGCGGTCCAGCTGCCTGAGGGCGCATTTCTAATCTTAGGGGACGGTCGTCATTTCGCGCTGGATAAGCCTGTGATCAACGTTGGGCGCAGGATCGACAATCAGATCGTTCTCGAAGACGCGCACGTTTCCCGCACCCACGCACAGCTTCGGCTCCGGGATCGCCGATATGTGTTATTCGACCTCGGATCGACCGGCGGGACCAATGTCAACGGCCGTCAGGTGAAACAGCATATATTGCGGCCGGGCGATGTCATCACTATCGCCGAATCACGGATGGTATACGGCGAAGATGAAGGGGCCTCAAGGGACACTTCCACAGCATACACTCCGCCTTTTCCCCCGCGGCCTGCCGGAGATCAGGACACAGAAACCGATAGTTGGAATAATAAAGAGGGGCGATGAGCTCCGAACTCGTGCTGCTGGCGCTGCGCCTGGGCCTGGCGCTGGTGCTCTATGCCTTTCTGGCCGCTACGCTTCTTTATCTTTGGCGCGACCTTAAATCTGCCTCGCGAGCAACCGATGTACTTCCACAAGGCTATCTCGAACTTCTGAGTCAGCCCGACCCCGGGCAGATCTATCCCCTCAGCAATCTCAATTTATTTGGCAGAGCCGATGACAACACGATCGTTTTGGATGAGGAGACCGTGTCAGGTCACCATGCTCGGCTTTCATTTCAGGGCGGTCAATGGTTGTTGGAAGATCTCGGATCGAAGAACGGAACCGCGGTCAACGATTTGGTGCTGGAAGACTTGATGGTGGTTACCTTCGGCGACGAGATTCGGTTCGGAAATGTGGACCTGGCGCTGCGGGCTGGTCAGCCGCCCCTCAATGCTAGCTCCGATCCGGAGGCACGCTAGTTTGACGCTCGGTATCATCGGCGGTTCTGGACTTTACGCGATGGACGGCTTGAAAATCGTGGAAACGCTTGAGGTCACCACACCGTTTGGTTCCCCCAGCTCCCCGCTAACAATGGGTGAGATTGAGGGTGTCCCCGTGACTTTTCTGGCTCGGCACGGTCCTGCCCATACAATTTCTCCTACAGAAGTGAATTATCGAGCAAACATCTATGCTCTTAAAGATATCGGTGTCGAGCAATTGGTCGCGATCAGTGCGTGTGGCTCTCTCAGAGAAGACTACGTCCCTGGCGATGTCGTGGTCCCGGATCAGGTCTTTGATAACACGCGTCGCCGGCCGCCAAGTTTCTTTGAGGGCGGTTTCGTTGCGCATGTCAGTGTAGCCGATCCATTCTGCCCCGATCTCTCTCCAGCGGTGGTGGAAAGCCTGCACGCTGCGCAAGCCGAGGTTCATGTGGGTGGGAGTATTGTCACGATCGAAGGACCCCGTTTCTCAACCCGCGCCGAATCCAATGCATTTCGGGACTGGGGAATGTCCATTATTGGAATGACCACTTCTCCAGAGGCGTTCTTGGCCCGCGAGGCCGAGATGTGCTACTCGGTGATGGCACACGTCACGGACTATGACTCCTGGCATCAGTCGGAAGCCCCTGTCACGGTCGACATGGTGATTCGTACCTTGGAAACAAACATGCAGGTTGTCGAGAGGGCGATTACAGAGCTTGTCGGACGATTGCCGAAGGAACGACGCTGCATCTGCGTAGACGCGCTCCAATATTCGTTTGTCACAGAGCGCGGTTCCGTTCCCCCGGAAATACTGAAGAAGCTAAAACCGCTGGTCCAGCGATATATCAGTTGAGGCCCTCGAATTTGTTAAGCGACATTACTACCGGAGGCCAGATCGCGCATGGGCGCCGTGAGTCGCGCCTGCTGCGGATTGCTTTTGCCTTCCTCGTGCTAGCCAGCCTGGCGATCGCGCTGGCTGCAGGCATCGATTCGCTGGCGAGCCTCCAGCACCTGATCGTGTTACCTGCCTGGGGGGCCGCAGCCTGGCTGATTAATCGAACCGCCAATCGTTATCATCCATTGCGCGACCCCTACCTGGTGCCGATCGCAATGCTTCTAGCCGGCTGGGGTCTGCTGATCGTGTGGCGCCTATCACCAGGACTTGGGGCTCGACAGACTTTGTGGATGATGCTTGGAGCCGCAGCGATGATCCTCATCTTGAAGGGGCCTTCAGGCCTGGACTGGCTTCGCCGCTACCGTTATCTCTGGTTGGCGGCCGGGATTCTGCTCACCGCGCTAACCCTCGTAGCTGGAGTGAATCCCGCGGGAGGCGAGCCACGCTTGTGGTTGGGATGCTGTGGCTTTTTCTTTCAGCCTTCTGAACCGCTGCGCTTGCTACTTGTTGCTTTTGTAGCCTCCTACCTGGCCGATCGAATGCTGGTCGAGCGTCCAAGCAGCCTCACCCGGGATTTCATCCCGCTCTTCCTTGCGGCCGCGCTTGCGGCCCTGCTGCTCTTTGCCCAAAAGGATTTAGGTGCGGCGACTTTGTTTCTAGCGGTCCTAGCCTTCATGATCTACATCGCCTATGGTCGGTTGATTGTACTGATAGGGGCCGGCATTCTAGCGGTATTGAGCGGTGTGATCGCAATCCGGATGTTGGACATCGTTCAATTCCGGTTTGAAGCCTGGCTGCGCCCGTGGGCCAACGCAAGTGATTCGGGATACCAAATTGTCCAGTCCTTAATCGCCGTAGCAAGCGGCGGGCTGTTTGGGCAGGGGCCGGGACTGGGCGCTCCGACGACGGTTCCCGTCGTGCAGTCGGATTTCGTGTTTTCGGCGGTCGCTGAAGAGTGGGGATTGTTGGGCAGCCTGGCCATGATCATCTTATTTGCGCTGCTGGTGGGTAGGGGCTTGCGCACAGCGGCAAGACGGAAGGAACCGTTTGCCGTATTGCTCAGCGCCGGGATCGCGATCGCGCTTGGTTTACAGGTGATCCTCATCGTTGGAGGAGTCCTCCGGCTGCTGCCCATCACCGGAGTTACGCTTCCGTTTGTCTCATATGGTGGATCATCGCTGGTTACGAGCTTTGTTGGACTTGCGTTCATCGTGCTCCTGTCAAGAGCCAGCTTGCCGGGTGCTGGGAAATTCGCGCTCCCGGTTCTCAACACGAACATATTTCTGAGCGCAGGCTGGATATTAATCGCGCTCTCTCTTGGTTGGTGGGGGATCATAAGATCGGATGATTTGACCACACGTACCGATAACCTGCGTCGAAGTCTCGGCAGCTTGGAGTCGCCACGGGGAACCATACTGGACCGCAATGAGGCGCCCCTGGTCACCACCATCGGACAGCCGGGAGAGTATCATCGCAACTATCTCGACCCGGCGACAGCCCCGATCACTGGATACGATTCGCTTGGCTTTGGCCAGTCAGGGATCGAGCGATACCTGGATCCGTATCTGCGTGGAGAAATTGGGCCGGAGCCGCTTGAATTGTGGTGGAATAAGCTATTAAGGGGAGTACCGCCGCCCGGGTCAGATGTGCGGCTGACCATCGATAAAGCTCTGCAACGCGCGGCGGCCGAAGGATTGGAGGGCCAAAAAGGAGCGGCAGTCGTTTTGGATGCGGTGACGGGGGATATTCTGGCCAGCGCCTCTGCACCCACCTACGACCCTAATCGACTGGATGAAGACTGGCCTGAACTCATTACTCGCGAAGACGCGCCTCTTCTGAATCGGGTCACTCAGGGCAGCTACCAGCCAGGCATGGCGGTATCGCCTCTCCTATATGCCTGGGCACTTGGCAAAGGATTCATCGAACCCGATAGCGCTGCGCCTGAATTTAATCGCGCAATTGACCTTTTTGATCAAACTCTATCTTGCTCTTCCCCCTCGCCATCCGGTAGCTGGCGCGAGGCGCTTTTCTACTCATGCGCTGGGCCGTTTGTCGTTCTGGGAGAGCGTTTGGGAAGGGAAGGAATATCACAAGCATTTGACGCATTTGGGCTCTCAATACCCTTGGACATCCGGCTGACCGCTCTGAACCCGCTGCCTATTGAGATTTCGGATGATCCAGAATCTCTGGGTTTGGAGGCTATCGGGCAGCACGAGCTAACGGCCTCGCCGCTTCAGATGGCAAGGGCTTACGCCGTGCTGGGAGGCGCAGGAGTACGGCCATCGCTCTCGATTGTGGACGCTTTCCGCCCTGAGCAGGGAGAGTGGGAGCCTTTGCTGCCATTGGGTATCGAGCAAGTTGTTCTTACACCTGTCAACGCACAGCTGACTCTGGATGCATTCGAGAAGTTCGGCGGCGAGATTGTTGGATATGAGGTCGAGGCTCTTAGTGGTGAAGACTCAGTGTCGTGGTTCATCGGAATCGGCCCCGCGGGACGATTGGTGGTAGTGCTTATCGAGGACTCCGAATCGGCGCTAGCAAGAGAGCTTGGCCTTCATCTACTAGGGCTTGTCAGCGACCTTGACCTTGCTCCCGCGGGCGGCTAGAATGTGCGAGATCAGTCAGGTCGGCAGCAAGATCTGCAAACAAACTATCGGAATCATTTGTCAGGGCCTCCGGGAGGAATTCCTTCTCGGAGGTTTTCACGGGAAAGGCCTATGGTCAGAATTCGTTTTCGAAGGGTAGGGGCTCGAAATCAGGCAAGTTTTCGCCTTGTAGCGGCAGATAAGGAAAGCCCGCGCGATGGACGGTACCTGGAGGTGCTAGGAATGTACAATCCACGTACCAATCCGTCTACGGTAAGAGTGGACGAGGCGCGCTTATTTCACTGGATGTCAAACGGGGCACAACCATCCGACTCAGTGAGGCAAACGCTTCAAAGCGCCGGAACTTGGGAGCGCTGGGAGCGTTTCAAAGGTGGGGAATCTTTGGATACCTTGATCCAGGAGGCGGAAGCAGCCGTGGTTGAGGTTGACCCACGTACGAGGCGAGACGATCAAATTGGCCAGCGTTCGACGAAGCGGCGACGGCATCCTGATGCAGAACCCGCGCCGGACGAGCCCAAGGCGGAGGCGGAAGCGGTAGAGGATAAGGCGGACGCCGCTGACTCTGAGAGCGAAGCGGTAGAGGCGAAGTCAGAGGCCAAAGAAGAAGAGGCCGTAGAGGAAGCCTCCGAGGACGAAGCAGCAGAGGAAACCTCCGAAGACGAAGCAGCAGAGGAAGCCTCCAAGGACGACGCTGAAGAGGCAGAGCCAGAGGCAGATGAATCAGAGGCCGAATCAGCCGACGAAGACGCCAAAGAGGATGAAGAGCCAGAAACTGAAGCTGATGAGGCGAATGAGGAAAAAGCGGATGAACCAGATGGTGGAAAAGGCGAGTAGCCCGTGGAAGAGCTGATTGACTACATCGCACGCTCGCTGGTTGACGATCCGACGGAAGTTTCGGTTACGGTCCGCGAAACCGGGCGCGAGCTACGGGTTGAGCTCAGAGTGGCCGAAGAAGACATGGGCCGTGTTATAGGCCGGCAAGGCCGCGTGGCCAACGCGATGCGCATGCTCATGAGAGTAATTTCATCCCGAGAAGGCGTCCGAAGTTCCCTCGACATCATTTAATCCTCACCATTGAGCAGTGATACCCTCCGCTGTTTTCGGAAACTAGAACCCCAAATTTGCATGCACGCAGTCTGCCAAATGGCATAAGCATGGACGAACCAGATCATTTGGTGGTTGGCCGAATCGTTCGTCCCCACGGCATCCGAGGGGAACTCATCGTTGAGCCATACTCAGAAACCATCCGCTCTCTCGAAGCTGGGAGCGTGGTATTTATCAAGTCTCCGGAGAATCCGTACACAATTTTGGCTTTGCGGAGTCATCGCAATCGCTTGATCCTGCGCATTGAGGGATGTGAGGACCGTGAAGCAGCGGAGAAATTCCGAGGAACTGAGCTGCAGATTCCGACTCCGGATGCGGAGCCTTTGCCTGATGGGGTTTACTATCGATGGCAGATCTTGGGCCTGACGGTCAAAGAGGACACCGGCCGGCTTCTCGGAACGGTTGCGGAGATCTTGGAGACCGGTGCCAACGACGTCTACATTGTTCGAGGCGATGACACTCGCGAATTATTGCTGCCGGCGATCAAGGACGTGATCCTGGAGGTTGATTTAGAGCGTGGGCAGATACTGGTCCAGCTGCCGGACGGGCTTGAGTAGCATGCAAAAATGCTCCACAAATTGGCCCGCTTGCTCGGCCTATATCAGCATGGTAGACTGACCCGGTCTTCCCCAAGGTAGAAATTGGCCGAAAAAACCCGTTCGGATCACATGGTCGATCGTCTGCGGGATTTGCAAAGCAGGACCCCAGACGTCGAGGCCTCAGCAATTGTCAGCGTGGACGGATTGATCATCGCTTCCTCTCTCCCAGGAGGGGTGGAGGAGGATCGAGTATCGGCGATGTCTGCTGCGATGCTCAGCCTCGGTGAAAGAATAGCCACCGAACTGGGCCGGGGATTTTTAGATGAAGTGTATATTCACGGCGAGCACGGATATGTGCTGCTAATGGCATCCGGGCGCGACGCAGTGCTCACCGTACTTGCCAGGCAGCAAGCAAAGCTCGGTCTCGTGCTGCTGGAAATGCGCAGGGCTGTAGGAGACCTGGAGGAGCTAGTCGGATGAGAGCTGGGCAGAGGCCCAAAACTTAATCGCGAACAACGGTGGGGAGGCTAGTTTAGCCTCCCCACCGCTCATTTAAGGGGAGAGGTGATATGGCGAAATACGTATTTCTGACCGGCGGAGTAGTTAGCTCAGTAGGCAAGGGCGTTACCGCGGCCGCAATTGGCAAACTGCTCAAGGAACGCGGGCTTAAGGTTTCCATACAAAAGCTGGACCCCTACATCAACGTGGATCCGGGGACGATGAGTCCGTACCAACACGGAGAGGTTTTCGTCCTGGATGATGGGTCAGAGACGGATCTGGATCTAGGCCATTACGAGCGATTTATCGATACAAGCCTGAGCCGAGTTTGTAATCTGACCACCGGCCAGATCTACTCCAACGTCATTGCGCAGGAACGGCGCGGAGATTTCCTGGGTGGCACGATCCAGGTTATTCCGCACATCACCAACGAAATCAAGAATCGAATTCGCGAGGTTCACCAGGTGTCTGATGCCGACGTCGTAATCTGCGAAGTTGGCGGAACCGTGGGCGATATCGAATCACTCCCATTTCTTGAAGCCCTCCGGCAAATGCGGTCGGACGAGGGGCGTGAAAACGTGATGTATGTGCATGTCACCTGGCTTCCCCATATTGGCGCGACGGATGAACTAAAAACCAAGCCTACTCAACACTCGGTTCGTGAGCTTCGAGGGATCGGCATCTCGCCGGATGTGATCATTGCTCGTTCGGATCACGCGGTGGGCGAGAGCCTGCGGGAGAAAATTGCGCTCTTTTGTGACGTGGAGCTGAAGGGTGTCATCCCGCTTACAACCACAGGAAGCCTGTACGAAGTGCCTTTGCTGCTGGAAGGTGCCGGACTTGGGGAGCACCTCGTCAATCGCCTGAATATCAGCCAAACTCAATCGCCAGATTGGTCGGAATGGGAGCAGCTGGCCGCACAGGAGCGGGAGGAGCGTCCCAAGATCCGGGTTGCAATCGTGGGCAAGTATGTAGAGTTACAGGATGCGTACATGAGCGTTCGCGAAGCCATCCGGCATGCGTCGCTGGCCAATGGTGTCGAAGCGGAAATCCTCTGGCTGCACTCCGTCGAATTGGAGAAGCAACGGGGATGGGACGACCTCGAGCAAGCGGACGGCATCATCGTCCCCGGCGGATTCGGTTCGAGGGGGATTGAAGGAAAGATTGCAGCTGCGCGTTACGCGCGTGAGAATCAGATACCGTATCTTGGGCTGTGTCTGGGAATGCAGGTGATGGTGATTGAATTTGGACGGCATGTGCTCGGAAGCGAAGACGCGAATTCCACCGAGTTTGACCGAAGCACGCCTCATCCGGTTATCGATCTGCTTCCAGAGCAGCGAGGAATCGGCGAGATGGGCGGCACCATGCGACTGGGACTGTATCCTTGTGAATTCGTGGAGGGTACGCTGGCACAGAGTGCATATGAAAGCGCTTCAGTATCTGAGCGCCATCGGCATCGCTATGAGTTCAACAATACCTACCGCGAAATTCTAGCTGAACATGGGATGGTTTATTCTGGTCTCTCGCCGGATGGGAAGCTCGTGGAAGTCGCTGAATTCAGCGATCATCCATTTATGATCGGCAGCCAATTCCACCCTGAGTTTCTGTCGCGGCCAAATCGGCCGCACCCGCTCTTTGCAGGCTTCATCCAGGCCGTCATTCGACATCAGCAGAATCAGAATGAGGAAGTTCTCGCTAGCTCTTCCACAGCAAGCTAGTCTCTTAAATGAAAATCGCCCCCTCAAGCTGGAGGGGGCGATCTCTACACTCGAGAGTTGGTTAGGCCTCTCTGACCAATTCTGGGGGTGCCTCTGCGGGTTCAAGCCGCTGCTTATCAGCGCTAATTTTTACAATACCGTTGCGGGTTTGATTTAGCAGCCGGGTGAGTTCGTCCTCTAAAGCAGCAAGCGTTTCAACCGTGTAATCGTCCGCTTCGAAGTGTATCGAATCTGCTTCGGCCCTGGCCTGCTCCAAGATCTGTTCCGCTCGCTCATGTGCGGCCTCAACAATAGTGTCCCGTGATAGTGATTCCTCGCCGCGTCGTTTCGCAAGGCTCAACGTACGATTGGCCTCTTCCTGCGCCTGCGCCATAACTCGATCGCGCTGCGCAAGAACTTGCTGAGATTTTTTCACCTCATCTGGAATCGAGATACGCATCTGGTCGATGATCTCGAGCACACGATCCTCATCAACCACGACGCTGTGCGTGAGGGGGATCGGCCGGCTCTCATTTAAGAGCTCTTCTAATCGGTCAACGAGGTGAAGAATGTCCATTAAGAGGCCTCCGGCAAGCCTGAGTAAATCTGCGGAAGATTACACCCAAGTCGGAATCTGGTCAAATCAGGCAACCGGCAGCTAATCCCTCAGCGAGGTCATATCGACTGCGTCGCTTCCGACCTCTTGAAATTGCTTGGTCAGCGCCACGGACACATGTTTCGGCACCATGCTGCTTACATCACCATCCAGGGAAGCGATCTCGCGGACTGTAGTTCCGGTTAGGAAGCTGTGCTCCTCATGCGTAATGAACGCCACAACTTCAATTTCCGGAGCGAGCCGTCGATTTGCAAGCGCCATTCGAAATTCATGCTCAAAGTCCGAAAAGACCCTCAGTCCGCGGACGATGACCTGAGCTTCGACTTCGCGGCAGAACTCCACTATCAAGCCGCTAAACATTGAAACCCGAATTCGGTCGTCGCCACCAAAAGCTTGTTGAACCATATCCAAACGCTGCGCGGGAGAAAACAGCAGACTCTTGAGTGGCCGATCATACACCGCCAGTACCAGCTCATCAAATAACGGAGCGGCTCTTAGGGCGATATCAATGTGTCCGAGGTGAATGGGATCAAAGGTTCCTGGGAACACTGCTCGAGTCATCAGCTAATCTCTCCCTTTCCGCTTCCGTTGGTCCAGAATCGATCCACCGCTAGCGCAAGTTGCTCATGCTGGGGCGCCTCTAGCATCGGGTCTTCCTCGAATAACAGCGTGGCCTGTTTACGCGCCTTCTCAATCATGAGCAGATCAGTGAGCCGGGCTGCGCGCAATTCGAGAAAACCCGATTGCCGAGTCCCGAGAAAATCGCCGGGCCCCCGTTGTTCGAGATCCATATCGGCCAGCTTAAATCCATCGGATGTTTCTTCCATCGCCATTAGTCGTTCGTTGTCGCTCTCTTGGTCGCTGGTTGGGATTAGCAAGCAATAGGACTGATCGCTGCTGCGGGTAACCCTGCCGCGAAATTGATGCAGCTGAGAGAGCCCGAAGCGATCGGCGCCCTCAATAAGGATCACCGTGGCATTTGGGACATCGACGCCTACTTCAACTACCGAGGTAGACACGAGCACATCGTACTCGCCCTGCCGAAAGGCGCTCATCACGCGCTCCTTTTCCTCCGGTTTCAGACGCCCATGCAGGAGACCCAGTCGGTACTCCGGGAACGCAGTTTCCTGCAATCCCTCGTGCTCATCGACCGCGGCCTTTGCCTGGATTTTGTCGGAGCCTTCCACCAGGGGAAAGATGATAAATGCCTGGTGGCCGGCGGCGAGTTGACCCCGGATAAAGGTGTGTGCTCTAGCCCGCTCGATGGGCCGGAATACGCGCGTTTCGACTGGTTTTCGCCCTGGAGGCATTTCATCCACGATCGTCAGATCGAGATCTCCATAAATTGTGAGTGCTAGAGATCGTGGAATTGGGGTTGCGGTCATCACGATCAAGTTTGGGTTGGTGCCCTTGCTGCGCAATGCGGCACGTTGTGCAACCCCAAAGCGGTGCTGCTCGTCGATCACCGCCAAGCCGAGCTTGTCGAACTCAACCGGGTCTTGCAGCAGCGCATGCGTGCCAATCACCACCTGTATCTCCCCGCTTGCGAGTCCCGCCCGAATACTCACCTTTTCGGCTTCAGGGGTCGCTCCGATGAGCAATCGAATCGCCTCAGCCGGCACGCCGGTCGAATCGGGCAACAGCTCGAGAAAAGTTGCGTAGTGCTGCTCGGCCAGTATGCTGGTGGGAGCCATCACGGCGGCCTGCATCCCCCGACTCGCGGTGATTCCGACCCCGGCCATGGCAATTACCGTCTTACCAGAACCCACGTCCCCCTGGATCAATCGATTCATGGGAACCGGGCGCTCAAGATCGGCTCGTACATCGATTAGGGCTTTCTGCTGTGCATTCGTCAGTTGATAGGGAAGGCCGGCAAGGAAGCGATCCATCCATTCGTCTTCAACTTGAATGGGTTCGATTTCCAACTCTTGCCAACCGCGTTTCTGGCGCATCACTCCGAGCTGCAGGAATAGCATTTCATTGAATGCCAGCCGGTGCTGTGCGGCTTCGAGCTGCTCCCAACTGTCCGGAAAGTGAACCTGGTGAAAAGCGGTGCCGAAAGGCACCAGGCCGACTTCGCTCACGAGCGAGGGCGGCAGAGGATCGACCACACGATCAGCATGGCTTCGCACAACCGAATTGATCACTCTGCGGAGCCACTTGCCGGTCACACCCGAGGTCAGCGGGTAGACCGGTACGATTCGATTGGTGTGAACCTGCTTTCTTTCCAGAGGTTCCCACTCGGGGCCGCTCATGGTGAGCTTCCCCAAGTACTGTTCGATTCCGCCCGAAAGAACGACCGCTTTGCCTGGCTTGAGACGGGTAGCGATCCAGGTTTGGTTAAACCAGGTCACGCCAATCGATCCAGTGCCGTCGCTGACGGTAGCCTCCACAAGCTTGAGCTTGCCTCCCCGAACGGGGCGAACCGAAATCTCATCCACAATGCCGATGATGGTGACTTCCTCACCGAGCTCTAAACGATTGATGGTTTTGAGCTCTGAGTAATCGTCATAACGTCGCGGCAGGTGCCAGAGCAAATCGCCGAGGGTTTCCAGATCGAGCTTCTTGAGCGTTTTCGCCGATTTTGGCCCGATCCCTGGAACTGCGGTCAGGGGAGAGTCAAGCGAGGCTGGTTCCAAGTCAGGCGCCGGGGTATTGTCTTTCTCGCTCGCGGCTTCCGGGTCAGGCTCCGGGAGTTCGTCGTTCTCGCTTGCGGCCTTTTCATCGCCAGCCACCGCGCTGCTCTCTTTCTCGCTCGCGGCTTTCGCATAACTCGCTGGCTCCTCTGAAACTTTCGATTCATCCGTTGCGTCCAGCTCTGCCTTCGGTTTCTCAATGGCTTTTTCGAGCTGGGAAGGCGCTTGTTCTGGAGCCGCGCTAACGGTTGCATCTGGGGAAGGGGCTAGTTCAGGATACTCAGCGCGCAAGCGGTTCCACAAGCCGCGCAGAGTATCTTCCCTGGATTTTGCCGATAGGCGCGGGTAGTCACTCAACCTGGACACGACCACATCGACCAGTTCCTGAGTAACGCCGGTACTCAAAGCCTCTTCCGTCCAGGGCACCAGCATCCGATCGAGGCCGCCGACTACTGAGTTGTTGTCGTAGCCACGCCCAGCCTCGAGCGATAGATAATTTGTGAGTTTCTGAATGGCGGAGTTCAAGTTGTGGTGGTGCCTCCTAAATAATGCAACAAGTCAGTTCCTAAGAAATGATCCTCAAGCGTCAGAGTGCATCGCCCGCGCTCTCCAGGACGACCAGGCCCAGGCCGCTTAACCCTACATAGGTCGCCGAAGAAGGCCCGTAGTTAACGTATTTGATAGGTGTTGCAGGATACAGGGCTTCTAAACGCTCGGCAACCAAAAGCGCTTCCTCGTCTGGCTTAGCAAAGCTGTGAAGAATTCCTAGCTGTTCGATGTCTGAAAACTCCGTCACGAATTCGATGAGCTTTTCCTGGGCGCGGATGCGGGTGCGTACTTTCTCCATCGGAATCAAACGTCCATGTTCGATGGTGAGAAATGGAAGGACGTTGAGCATATTGCCGAGGATAGCTTGCGACCGGCTGACCAGACCATTCCGCTCCAGGTAGGAGAGATCGTCCAAGAAGAACACGATGTACAGTCGGGGGATAATCCCGCGCACGATACGAACGACATCCTCAAGAGATTTACCAGCCGTAGCCGACTCGGCAGCGCTGCTGACAAGCATACCGAGTCCGGCAGACAGGCTGGTCGAGTCGATGACTTGAATATCACATCGACCGCGAAAGCCTTCACTGGCTTTGACCGCGTTACGAAATGCGGAGTTGATGCCCGCGGAAGTGTGGATTGACACGATTTCGTCGGTCTTAGCTTGAAGCCGAGAATAGACAGCCACCAGCTGCTCCACGCTCGGCGGATCCGCATACACTTTTCCCGAATTGGCCTCGAACTGGGTCCGGACATCATTCAGCTGCAGATCGGGGCGATCTTCGACGGTCTTGTCCTCAAAACGAACGGTGGTTGGGGCCAGATTGATCAAATCGTGGTGGTTGTTATCTGGATTGAGGAATCGGACGGAGCTATCCGTCACAATCTGAATCGTCATTCGACTGAAAATATCAACTCATACAGGGGTTGGCCCCCATATACGAGTTCGACTTCCTGCTTAGGGTATCGTTCACCAATCATTTGAGAAATCTTCTGTGCCTCCTGTTCGGTTAGATCCGCGCCCCAATAAATGGTGATCAGCTCTGAAGCGCTGGCTTCCGCCTCCTCCAAAGTCAACATCACGGCTTCGGACAAGTCTTCGGTTGCAGTAACTAAATCGTCGTTTAAAAGCGCAATAATCTGCCCTTCCATGCAAGGAATGCCATTTATGGTGGTGCTCCGAGTGGCACGCGTCAGCTCTGCGGTTTTGACTTCGCCGAGTGCGGATTTCATGGATTCGGCGGTTTGCTCAAGGTCGGCGTCCGGATTGAGACAAATCATCGCCGCGATCCCTTGTGGCATGGTGCGAGTTGGCACCACCCGTACCTGTTTGTTGCTCAGGCTGGCAGCCTGCTCAGCAGCCATGATGACGTTCTTGTTGTTCGGCAGCACAATAATCTGGTCAGTCGGAATGGCCTCAATGGCAGATAGGATTTCTTCCGAGCTAGGATTCATGGTCTGGCCGCCTTTGATGATGGCGCCGGCGCCCATTTCAGATAAGACCTTCGTCAGCCCCGGTCCAGACGATACCGCAACTACTGCAACCTGACCCTCGCGAACTTCCGCGAGCTCAAAATCAGGCTTGGCCTCAAGCTGCGCCATCTGATCCATGAGGTTTTCGATGGCGACGTTGGTCACGGTCCCCATTTGCTTGGTGTATTCAATAGGTTCATATTCCTCTTGGTCGGGAACATGAATGTGCATACGTATGAGGCCATCGCCTTCCGCGATTTGGAGCGAAGTTCCAATCTCGGCCAGACTGGAGGTATACGAAGACAAATCGAAATCAGGCTCAGGTCGGAAATCAACCACCACTTCCCAGTCCTGACCTTCCTCGATGTCCCCTCCCACAAGATCCATCAGGTGCGGGTCGACATCGATAGTAACCAGCGGTACATCCAGATCCAATCCGGTGGCAAACCGCAGCATGCCTTCCAGGATAAAGAAGAGTCCCTTTCCGCCTGCGTCTACTACACCTGCTTTCGCTAATACGTCCAGCTGGTTGGGGGTGTTTTCGACCGCCTCATCGGCGGCACGTACCATTTGCTCCAACATATCAAGATTGGAAGACGCTCCGTTTTGGAGCGCCGTATCGGCGGCCGCAGCTACCTCCGTCGAGATGGTCAAAATGGTGCCCTCAACCGGCTGTCCGACGCCCCGATAGGCGGTATCGCGGGCCGCAGCTAGGGCCTTAGAAAATGCTGCGGGGTCCATTTCGTCGACTCCGTCGAGCGCCTTCGCGAACCCGCGCCACAATTGCGAAAGAATGACCCCAGAGTTACCTCGAGCTCCCATCTGAGCGCCATGTGCCAGAGCCTTCAGAGCCTTGCCGATCGAGCGCCCTCCGGCGATCTCAACTTCCTTCCACGCGGCTTCCATCGTAAGCACCATGTTCGTACCAGTATCGCCGTCGGGAATTGGATATACATTGAGCGCATTGACCGTATCCTGGTTGGTCTTCAACCAGATCATGCCCGCTTTGGTCAGCTGGAGTAGTCCAGGCGCGTCCACATATCGGTAGCGCTGCGCAAGTCGCTCCCAGCCTCTAGTGCCCGGCTCAATCACTTAGGATTCGTCGCTTACTCTCAGATCTTGCACGTGAACATTTACCGCGACAACTGGGAGGTCGATGGACTTTTCCAATTGATATTGCACGGTATTGGCTACGCTGGTTGCTACGCTTGTAATGCGCGTCCCGTATTCGATGATGATGTTTAGGTCTACGGAAATTTGATCGTCGTCGATCGTTACGTCGACGCCATGCCGCGGGTCGCGGGCGATCGCGTTGGCCAGCCCATCCATTATGTTTTTCGAGGCCATTCCCACGATGCCGTAAGAGGTCAGCGCAGAGTGTGCGGCGACTGAAGCGATAGCACTCGGTGAAATCGATATTGTTCCATTCTTATTCGTCTTCATTCTTACTCCGTTCTTAGTCGCGAAAGCCTTCTATGGTAATATTGCGCCCGCAATCGCAAGGTGAAACAAAACCAATATGGCCCACTGTGAAACCTGCGGCAAGACAACCGCGTTTGGTCAAAGCCGTAGCTTTTCGATGAAAGCGACCAAAAGAAAGTTTAAACCAAACTTGCAGAGAGTTCGCGTATTGGAAGAAGGACGATTAGTGCGCAAAACCCTCTGTACGAAGTGCATCAAGCGCCTCTCAATGGCCTAACTCGTAAGGCCCCAGAGAATTTCTAATCGCCGCGATCCCTTGCGCGATCCCCTGTTCAAATTTGAAAATTGCGCTAGCCGCCACAAACACCTCCGCTCCGGCCTGCTTGGCCTGCGGGGCGGTTTGTGAGTCGATTCCGCCGTCCACCTGAATACGCGCCTTGGTCCGACCATCGAGTTTCTGTTCGCGAAGCCACTTCACTTGTTCGAGTGGTTCGGTTATAAACGATTGCCCGGAATAACCAGGCACAACGGTCATCACGAGCATAAGCTCGAGGCTGCCAAGCACTTCCGAAACTCGTTCGGCGAGAGTCCCGGGGCTGATTGCCACTCCTGCTCGCAAGCCCAGATCATGAATTGCACCCACAAGTCGCTTTAGATCCTCTGTGGCCTCCAAATGCACCGTGAGCGAGTCGGCGCCGGCGTTTGCGAAATCGCCAATATAACGTTCTGGATTCTCAATCATCAGATGCACGTCCAGCGGTAAATCGGTCGCACGCCGCACTGCCTCCACAACAACCGGCCCCATGGTGATGTTGGGCACAAAGTGCCCGTCCATCACGTCAATATGTATCCAGTCCGCGCCGCCTTTCTCTGCGGCTTGAATAGCGTCTTCTAGGTGCAGGAAATCGGCGGACAGGATCGAGGGGGCAAGAATGAATCCCTTCGCCATTGAAGCAATGATACCTTTCGCAGATTCGGTTGACAAGCAGAGCATTCATTAAGCTGACTGCGCTACACTTGGTCTGTAGGGCAACTGTAAGGGGCTCCGGGCGTCTTCTTCTTGATACTGTAGTTTGGGGTGCATCTGTTGTGCGAACCGTGCGTTCTTGGTCAAAATCCTGCAATGATCAGAGTGCATTCAAGGTTCGGTAGGGAGATCTATTGATGGTCGCTAACGCAAAAGAGGGTAATCAAGTTGGGTGTCCTCGATTCAATTAACCAGATTCTAAGCGCGGACGAAGCCAAAGCCGCCTCCGCAACCCCTAAGATGGCCGATGAGCGGGTACGACGGCTTGAAGCGGAGATAGAGAGGCTGCGCACTGTGTTGCGCGGTACCGCCGCGCTCAACGCCGCCCTGAATTACGAACGCGTGATGGACATGGCGCTCGATCTGGCGACCAGCACGCTTACCGACGCAGAGGATGGGGGGCTGGTGAGCGCCTTATTACTCTACGATGGCGAAGACCTGCAGGTTGTCTCCTCACGTGGCTTTCTTCGAGCCGATCAAAATGCCGACATCCCGGGACGAACCGGAGTGGTCGAGAAGGCTATGTCTTCGGGTCAACTTGAAATCACCCTGGATCCTCCATCTGACCCAGAGCTCGGGCGTCTCCTTGCGCTGAGAAAGTGCAGCATTGCGGTCTGCATTCCGTTGGTTGTTGGGCTGGAAGTATATGGAACCATGCTCTTTGGCCATCCAAAAGAGGACTATCTCACGGAAGACGGGCTTGAGATCCTTGAGTCCATTGCGCAGCAGGCGATCGTTGCGCTACAGAACGCTCGTCTATACGGCCAGCTAGAACAGGAAAAGCAGCGCATGGCAGAAATCCAGGAGGAAGCCCGCCACAAATTGGCCCGCGATCTACACGATGGACCTGCGCAGTCGATCGGCGCCATCGCTATGCGGGTCAACTTTGCTCGCCGACTGGTTAATCGTGACGCGAAACGAGCTTCCGATGAGCTCTATAAGATTGAAGAGCTAGCAAGGCGGACCTCCAAGGAGATCCGCCAGATGCTGTTCACTTTGCGGCCGTTGATTCTGGAATCAGAGGGACTAAGAGCCGCCTTGAAAGATCTCTCTCGCAAGATCGATGAGATGCACGGCCAGACCGTTCACGTGGATGTTGACCCGCAAATTGAGAGTGCTATGGAGGTCGGCAAGCAAGGTGTCATATTTTTCATCGTCGAAGAGGCTGTGAACAATGCCCGCAAGCATGCACGCGCGGAGCATATTTGGGTACGGCTGAAGCCCGATGGGGAAATGGCGCTACTGGAAATTGAAGACAATGGGGTTGGTTTTGATGTGGCCGAAGTTCAAGACAACTATGAGAAGCGCGGCAGTTTAGGAATGGTCAATCTTTACGAGCGGGCTGAAATGGTTCACGGCATCTTACGCTTCGAATCCACTCGCGGACAAGGTACAAGGATTTCGGTGAAGATTCCTATGACCGTCGAGGCCGCCGAAGCCCTGCATCGTATCGGGGGCTAGGTCCAAGGGGCATCTGGTCCGAGCACGGCAGGCTATCTGAATCTCGAACCTCGGCTACTCCAACTCGCTGCTGAGTTCTTCCATACCCTCGAAAACCCAATCCGGCTGTATGTCCGAATTCTCGACCTGTTTTTGGGTCGTCACGCCAGTGAGAACCAGGGCAGTTGGCAGCCCGGCGCGCTTTCCTCCCAAAATATCTGTTTCCAACCGATCTCCGATGGCCACGGTGAGGGTAGCAGGCGTGCCCGTCCTTTGCAGTGCTTCGAGAAATAGGTGTGGCTCGGGCTTACCAAAGATCGTGGCTGCGCGGCCAGTTGCGGTTTCAAGGGCGGCCAGAATGGCGCCGTTGCCAGGAGCAAGGCCTCGCTCGGTGGGAAATGACACATCAGGGTTGGTTCCCAGGAAGAATGCGCCGCTCATCAGTGCGTAAGTAGCCTCTGCGAGCTTCTCCCAGGTGAGCGACCAATCCATACCGACTACGACTGCGATCACATCGTCGCCCGATTCCATTACTCGATAGCCGGCTTCCTCCAGGGCGTGGCGAAGTGCTACATCTCCAACGACATAGAGGCTGGAACCTGCCGGCACATGCTGTGCTAGATAGCTGGCTGCGCCCACCGCGGCGGTGAGCACTTCGTTCGGAAAAATTTCAACCCCAGCGTTCTCCATGCGGGATCGAACCTGCCCGAAGGTTTGGGTCGCGTTGTTCGTCGCAAGAACAAATGGGATCTGGCGTTCTCGAAGCAAAGAAAATGTAGATCGGATGCCAGGGAGCGGCTTTCCTCCGCGCCAGAGCACGCCATCCATATCGAAAATAAGGCCCTGAGCTTCGGAGAAGTGTTTCATCTAATGAAGCGGGGCGCTGGTATCAGCGCCCCGGTTGTTTCCGTCGTCTGCTATTTTGCCTAGGCGGCATCTCGGAGGTCGAGATCCACCTCGTCCAATAGCTCTCTTCCGTCTTCGCCCAATAGCTTCGGTTGTGCTTGTCCGGATATCACGTGTTCATCGACCACCACTCCGCGGACCTCCGGGCGAGAGGGGATCTCGTACATGATTTCTAGCAGTGAGTTCTCCAGAATCGATCGCAAGCCGCGCGCGCCAGTGTCCCGATCCATGGCCATCTCTGCGGCGAGCTGCAAGGCATCCTCGGTGAATACCAGCTCGACCTGGTCCATCTCAAACAACTGCGTGTACTGCTTAACCAACGCGTTCTTGGGCTGCGTAAGGATCTTTCGAAGCGATTCGACATCCAGCGGATCCACGCTGACCGCCACCGGCAATCGTCCGACCAATTCGGGAATCATTCCAAAGTGCATGAGGTCGTCTGGCTCGATTCGCCGCAGGAGCTCTGTTTCGTCGAAATCTAAAACCTCCCGTTCTTCGGCGGTGCCAGGGAATCCGACCCTGCCGCGGGTTCCAACTCGCTCGGAGATGATGTCCGGCAAGCTGTCAAAGGTTCCGCCACAAATGAACAGCACGTTAGTTGTGTTGATCTGGATGAACTCCTGATGCGGGTGCTTCCGCCCGCCTTGAGGGGGCACATTGACATCCGCGCCCTCGATAATCTTAAGCAGCGCCTGCTGGACGCCTTCGCCGGAAACGTCACGTGTGATGCTGGGGTTGTCGCCCGATTTACGGGCGGTCTTGTCCAGCTCATCGACGTAAACGATGCCGCGCTCAGCGCGCTGCATATCGAAGTCGGCGGCCTGCAGCAGTCGAAGCAGGATATTTTCGACATCCTCACCGACGTAGCCAGCCTCTGTAAGCGCGGTTGCATCGGCTATGCAGAATGGAACGTCCAGAACCCGGGCAAGCGTCTGGGCGAGCAGCGTTTTGCCGACGCCCGTCGGGCCGACCAGCAAAATGTTGGATTTCTCGAGTTCGATATCTCCGCGTTTTCGACTGCCAATGCGTTTGTAGTGGTTGTAAACCGCGACCGATAGGACTCGTTTTGCATGATCCTGACCCACGACATATTCGTCGAGTCGGGCGCGGATCTGCTGGGGCGACAGGGAAGCCTTGCCAATCTGCGTCAGCCCTACCGCGGAGCCGCGGCCAGTGTCCCCATGCAGGATGTCCCCGCAGAGATCTACACACTCATTGCAGATGTAGACCCCATCCGGGCCTGAAATCAGGCGCTGGACTTCATCTTCGGGGCGGCTGCAGAAGGAGCAATGCCGCGATCGATCATCCGCTTCGCTCATGCCTGGTTAGTTTGCTACCTTTTCCTTTGCTTTTCCGTCTTCCGATTCGTCTTTTTCTGCGGGTTCTAGCACCTTGTCAATCAACCCGTACTTCAAGGCATCTTCCGCGCTCAGGTAAAAATCACGCTCGACGTCATGCTCAATGGTTTCGAGCGCCTGGCCAGTGTGCTCTGCGAGTATGTTATTGATCTTCTCGCGTTGGCGCAAGATTTCCTTAGCCTGAATCTCGATATCGGTGGCCTGTCCCTGCGTCCCGCCCAGTGGCTGATGGATATGGATCGTTGCATTGGGCAGTGCGAAGCGTTGTCCTTCGCTTCCCGCCGCGAGCAGCACGGTTCCGAACGAAGCAGTTACGCCGACGGCCACTGTTTGAATTGGCGCGCTGAGCTGCTGCATCGTGTCGTATATCGCCATCCCGGCGTAGATTTGGCCTCCGGGGGAGTTGATGTACAGGCGGATCAGTCGCTCGGGATCTTGGGAATCAAGCCAGATCAGCTGTGCGACGATGACGTTACCGACCTGATCGTTAATAGGCGTTCCCAGGAAGATGATGCGTTCCTTCAGCAGCAGGGAATAGATGTCGTAGGCACGTTCGCCACGACTGCTGGTCTCGATCACCATTGGGATCAGGGATTGAGGGTCATTTGTGTTCATTCTGGCTCCTTATTGGCTATTGTCTCGCTAACTACAACTCTCGGCAATAGGCCAGCGGTGCGCCTTGTACGGTGCAAGGACCGCTCCAAAGAGCGACTCCACGGGGCAACCGGCCTATTCTTCTCCATCGGATTTCGATTCTTGGATTTCCAAGACTTCGGACTCCGCACTTTCCTCTTGAGCGTCTTCTCCTTCATCCTCGGGTTGTCCAAGTTCTGGCTCTTCAGATTCCGGAACCGCTGATTCTTCCTCAGTATCTTCAACTTCTGACTTCGGATTGCCCTTCTCTGGTTTTTCCCCCTTGGAGATAGACACAAGCCTGCTGATCGCCCCTTCGAACAGCAAATCATTCTCGATTCGGCGCTTTGACTGAGGGGTACTCAGCGCCTTGACGATGTTGCCCTCTGGATCCTGCACGCTTCCGGCAAGTCGTTGGATGCGTTCAGCGATCTGCTCGTCCCCAACCGTCAGCTCTTCGTCTTCGACAACTTTGCCCAGCAAGAGTGCTCGCCGGACCCGGTCTTCCGCACGGGGTCGAAGCTCGTCTCGAACCTCTGCCTCCGTTTTGCTCTCGGCTTGAAGGTAGTCATTCAGGGTCAAATTCTGGGCTTCCAGGCGGTGCACCATGTCATGCAGAAGGTCATCTACCTCCTGATCCGCCAAAAGTGGCGGAAAGGTGACCGTGGCGCCGTCGCCAACCTTTTCAATTACTTTCTCGGCGTATTCGGCATCCGCTTCTCGCTCGGCGCTCTCGGCCAGGCTCTCACGCGCCTTTACTCGCAGGTCAAGCAGAGTCTCGTAATCTCCAACGGCCTGGGCAAGATCATCGCTCCACTCCGGAATAAAACGAGACTTAACCTCCTGGCAACTTACTTCGAAGGTCGCGGCCTTGCCGCGCAAATCCTCCGCAGGATATTCATCTCCAAAGGTGTGGGATAGGGTGCGGCTTTGGCCGGCTTCAATTCCCACCAGATCTTCAGCGATGCCAGGGTACGGCCAGTCCGTGTCTTCTTCGATTAATAGTGAAATTCCGGAATCCTTGAGCACGAGCGCGGATTCTCCTTCTTCCGGCTCATCCAGGTTCCCTTCGATATCGATGACTGCCACGTCCGACATCTCAACCGGTCGGTCGGCAGGCTCGATGAGTGCTTGTCGTTGGCGGAGATCTTCCAAAGTAGCCTCGAGCGCCTCATCGGTGACATCAGGGACTACGAACTTCACTCTGACTTTGTGATAGTCGCCCAATTCGACCTCGGGAGCCAGCGGCACCATATAGCGCAGAACGAGCGGTTCGCGGCTCACGACTTCGTTGAGGGAGCCGGGAGCGAAGGGTTCGAGCTCAGTGTCTTCGAGCGCTTGCTTATAAACGTCCTGTCCAAGCGCATCGAGCGCTTCATCGAAGATCGCGTCCTCGCCGAAGCGGCCCACGGCCACATCGAACGGTACCTTCCCTGGGCGAAACCCGGGAATCTTGTCGCGTTTGCTCATGCGCCGCGCGGCGGATCGCATGGCGGCGTTGTAGCGATCGTCGTCGACTTCGATGGTTAGCTGAACCTGTCGATCTTCCAGGTTTTCGGTATCGATATTCAAATCAACAATTCCTCTGTTTGCTCGTGACCTTCGGCTACCTGTTACCTTCGGTTACCCGTGACCTTCGGTTACCCGTGACCTTCGGTTACCCGTGACCTTCGGTTACTTGTGACCTTTATTACCTGGTGGGGAAGGTGGGGGTCGAACCCACACGCCCATAGGGCACGTGGTCCTAAGCCACGCCTGTCTGCCAATTCCAGCACTTCCCCTATTTCGCGGGACGCCCTGAAGAGCGCAAATAAGGCTCCCCGGTCGCAGGATTATATCTGTCGCCGTCCTACGGTGTAAAGCGAGGCTGCGTAAGAACTTCGTTTGAACCTGCAAAGGGTGATAACGCGCATGCTATTGGCCCCTATTGATGTTGTTAGTCTCAGCGGCGCGTCGATCCGAACAAATCAAGGTTCAAGAATGTGGGTCCATGGGAGCGAGCTTAGCTCATGAACGGCGGCGCTGAAGTCCTCCGGGTGCGAGTCATTCCGGCAAGTTTGCGTGCGACCGGAGGCAGGATCGACCCGACTCCAAGCAGTAGTTCGGAGCCTACGCCGCTGCCCAACCAGGTCTCAAGCCTTCGGGCCAGGGCAAGCGGCCGATCGAAGCTGTCGTGCCAGCCGCTGCGGTATTCTTGCTCCCAGCGCTCCAGGGTGAGCTCGCCGCTCAGGTAGGCGTGGGTCAGCGGGGCGCACAGCTCGACCGAACGCAGCGCAGCCGCGATTCCATCGCCGGCCAGCGGCGGGATCATCGCCGCCGCAT
>CBDTZL010000006.1:0-30770 GCA_965364895.1 uncultured bacterium | reverse complement strand
TGATCAACGGCATTCAACGCTGTCCAGCTCTTGAGCAAGCTGGAATCGTGGACTTCACGGTTGTCCCCGAAAGCTTTACCCCTGACAACAAATATATGCTTGGAGAGGCACCTGGTGTCAAGAATTTCTTCGTCGCCGCTGGGATGAACTCGGTGGGAATAGCCAGTGCGGCAGGTGCGGGCAGGGCGATATCAGAGTGGATGGTTGAAGGCCATCCAACCGACGACTTGTGGGAAGTTGATATCCGGCGGTTCCATGAATTCCAAGCCAATGGCCAATATCTGCGCGACCGGACGACCGAAAGCGTGGGCCTGCTATACGCCGATCACTGGCCCTTCAAACAACCGAGAACGGCCCGATCGATCCGTTGTTCGCCTTTTCACGACCGTCTCGAGGCACGTGGAGCGTGCTTTGGCGTAGTGGCTGGATGGGAACGGGCCAATTGGTTTGCCCCGGATGGGATCGAGCCAAAATATGAATACAGCTGGGGGCGACAAAACTGGTTTGAATACTCAGCGGCAGAGCACATGGCGATGCGCAAAGGTGTTGGAGTCTATGATTTGACGTCTTTTGCAAAATTCCGTTGTCAGGGACCAGACGCCAGATCTGTTCTTCAATCCATGTGCAGCAATGACATTGGCGTGCCGATCGGCAAGGTTGTTTATACACAATTGCTTAATGAACGCGGCGGCATCGAAGCGGACCTAACGGTCACGCATTTGGCAGAGGATACTTACCTTATTGTCACCGCTGGGGCATCTGAGACTCGCGACTATGACTGGCTCAGCCGCAACATCCCTAAAGATAGCCAGACTGTACTGACCAACATGACTTCCGCCTACGCCATGTTGGGCATCATGGGGCCCGGTTCCCGGGATCTGCTTTCTACACTGACGGATGCGGATCTCTCCAATGCGAGCTTTCCTTACGCTACGGCTCAGCAAATTGATTTTGCGTACGCTCGGATCTTAGCGCTCAGGATGTCTTATGTAGGTGAACTTGGCTGGGAGCTTTACATTCCGACCGAGTTTGCAACTGGAGTATTTGATGCGTTGATGCTCGAAGGTGAGAAGGTCGGCTTGAGCCTGGTCGGGTTGCACGCAGTCGATTCGCTCCGCCTGGAAAAAGGCTATCGTCATTGGGGTACCGACATAACGCCAGATGACACGCCATATGAGGCTGGCCTTGGATTTGCGGTGAAATTAGACAGAGGGGATTTCATGGGTCGAGAGGCCTTGATCCGCCAAAAAGAAGCCGGGTTGACCCGAAAGCTGGTCATGTTCACTTTGGACGAGCCCGAACCGATTCTGCATCATGATGAACCCATCTACCGCGATGGCGAGCTCGTCAGCAGCATCACCCACGGCGCATATGCTCATTTGCTCGAGAGCGCGATGGGTATGGGTTACTTGGAGAATACAGAAGGCATTGAGGATGAGTGGATCCTATCCGGCCGATACGAGATTGGCGTAGACGGCGAACTGATTTCGGCGACGGCTCATCTCAAGCCCCCATATGATCCATCGGCAAAACGGGTGCGAATGTGACATCTGCACGCAGCAACACTTGCAACACGAAATATTATGGGAGTGAAATCGCATGAAACCCACACCCTTCTTCCCACGGACAGAGGAAATGTGCGAAAGCTATAGCTGGGCCGACTGGTCTGGTTGGCGTTCAGCGAATTCCTACGACCTGGATCACACACACGAGTACCTTGCCGTGCGTACTGCTTGTGTCGTTTTTGACGCATCGCCTCTGTACAAATATCTCATCCACGGGCCTGACGCGCTACGGCTGATGAATCGGATCGTCACACAAGATGTCTCCCGCTGTGTTGTCGGCCGTGCCCTGTACACGCCCTGGTGTGACGATGAAGGCAAAATCATTGACGACGGCATTCTCGCCCGATTGGAGGAGCAGTTGTTCCGCTTGACAGCTGCCGATCCCACGCTCTTCTGGCTTGAAGACAATGCTGTTGGCCTTGACGTGACCGTGGAGGAAGTAACCGAGGCCACCGCAGTTTTGGCTTTACAGGGACCCTTTTCGCGCGAATTGCTCAAAACGCTCTCTAAGGCTGATTTCGATAATCTGGGCTACTTCCGCATCCTAAGCGCCGAATTGGCAGGTATCCCGGTGACAGTTTCCCGCACCGGTTATACCGGAGATCTCGGGTTTGAAATCTGGGTGGATCCGCATCGGGCATTAGACCTGTGGGATGTGCTGTTTGAAGCAGGCGAGGCATTTGCGCTACGCCCCATGGGCGAATTAGCGCTTGACATGGCCCGCATCGAAGCTGGCTTATTGCTTACAGAGGTGGACTTCCATTCTTCCAAGAAGGTTATTCATGAATTCGAAAAATCCACGCCACTTGAACTTGGATTGGGCTGGACAGTCAAACTCGATCAAGAGTATTTCGTCGGCCAAAAAGCACTGAAACGAGAGAAGGAAGCCGGCTCTGCCTGGAAAACGGTAGGGCTGGAAGTAGACCTGAAATCCCTCGAAGCCATTTACGCCGAGTTCGGGATGCCGCTGTATTTACCGTATGAATCTTGGGGCGACGCGGTTCCAGTTTATTCCGCTGGGCGACAAATTGGCAAGGCGACCAGCGGCACCTGGTCTCCAATGTTGAAAAAGTACTGTGCCATTGCGCGCCTCAGACCCGGCTTTGCCCTGCCCGGCACCCAAGTAGAAATGGAAGTGACCATAGACGCGCAGCGAAAGCTAGCGAAAGCAAGAGCAGTGAAGCTGCCGTTTTTTGATCCACCTCGGAAAAGAGCTTAAGCGATGACAGAAAAGTATGACGCGATCGTTATCGGCGGCGGACACAATGGATTGACGGCAGCCGCTTATCTGGCCAAGGCCGGCCGCAGAGTGTTGGTGCTGGAGCAGCGTCATCTACTGGGTGGAGCGGCCGTAACAGAGGAACTCTTTCCCGGCTTCAAATACTCTGTTTATTCCTATGTAGTGAGTTTGTTGCGCCCTGAGGTGATTCAGGAATTGCAGCTTTACAAATATGGCCTGCACCTGTTGCCGCTGGATAGCAACTTTACTCCAATGGAAAATGGGAACTACCTCGCAGCCTATCCTGATGATTCCAACAGCATTGAGGAAATTAGGAGGCATTCGCGCCGAGACGCCGATGTCTACGCCGAGTTCAATAACATGCTCTACGAGCTCGCGTATGCGGTGAAGCCCATTCTGGAAGCAGTTCCGCCCGATCTGGGCAATCCTGGGATTAGTGGACTGCGCACGATCCGGCATCTTGGAAGGCATATGCAATCCTTGGGTAAGAAGAAATTCCACACGCTCACTAAGATTATGACGATGAGCGCGTACGATTTTATTAGTGAGTGGCTAGAGACAGATATTCTCATCGCTTCCATCACGCTCACCAGCATCATTGGCACCATGCTCGGTGTTAAATCACCCGGCACGGCTTACGTTTTGCTCCATCACTACATGGGCGAGTTGGATGGGGCATTAACTGCCTGGGGCTCTCAAAGAGGCGGTACCGGCGCGGTGAGTGAAGCAATAGCAGGCGCGGCCCGCAGCTACGGCGCGGAAATTCGCTGCAATGCTCCAGTCGCCCAGGTTATCGTGAAGAACGGAAAGGCGGTTGGCGTCGCGCTTGAAAACGGCGACGAGATTTATGGCAGGAGCATCGTCTCAAGCTGCGATCCGAAGGTCACTTTCCGCAATCTGGTAGACGAGAAGGAATTGCCATCAGACCTGGTAGAGACCATCGATAAGTTCAAATTTCGTGGCTCATCCGGCAAGGTCAACCTGGCGCTGGATGGCCTGCCAGACTTCACGGCGATGGAGGACAAGTCACTGATTGGCGGCATGATTCAGATCGCGCCCAGTACGGACCATATGGAACGGGCATACGACGACGCCAAGTATGACGATTTCTCGAAGGAGCCACTAATGGAGGCAGTCATCCCCACGGTAATAGATCCTTCGATGGCGCCACCGGGCAAGCACGTGATGTCAATTTTTGTGCAGTATGCCTCCTATAACATGCCCGCTCATGGCGACCGCGACCAGCAGCGAGAAGCATTCGGCAAGACGGTTATGGACACAGTGGCTAAATATGCTCCCAACATAGAAGACCTGATCTTACACAAGCAGGTGCTCACGCCCTGGGACATCGAACAAACAATCGGATTGACCGAGGGCAACATATTCCAGGGCGAGCTGACGCTCGATCAATTATTTTTCTTGCGGCCTACGCCTGGGTGGGCCGATTACCGCACACCTATTCGCAACTACTACCAATGTGGCTCAGGCACGCACCCGGGCGGAGGGATTACAGCAGGACCCGGACGATTGGCGGCATTGGAAATTATCAAAGACGGAAACTAGAGCATTAGGAAAAGAAATGCCCAACGAAAATAGGCAGCAAAGCAAATACGACGTAATTGTGATTGGTGGCGGGCCTAATGGTTTGGTTGCCGCCGCCTATCTGGCCAAGGCAGGGCGCAGCGTGCTACTGCTTGAAAAAAGCGAGATGGTCGGCGGCATAGCAGTAACTGAAGAATTCTTCCCTGGCTACAAATTTTCCTCTCTCGCTAGTGGCGCGGGCCATCTTTCACCTGCGGTGGTTGCCGATTTGAACCTGGCTCGCAACGGCTTGGAATTCTTACCGGCCAATCCACTCATCTTCTCGCCTTTACCCGATGGCAGCCACCTCACTATCTGGCACGATACCGACCGCACTGTCGAGGAAATCGCAAAATTCTCGGCATCCGACGCTGATAAGTACCCAAGTTTTGTGAATTTGATGACGAAGTTTGGCCGCATTGTGGCAGGGCTAAAAAACATTACGCCACCCGATTTACCGGACGTGGGCATGGGTGACATGCGGGAACTGCTTAAGATCGCCAATCCGATCCGCGTCCTGGGCAGAAAGAATATCTCACAGCTGCTGCGAGTCATGCCCATGCCGATCTCGGACCTGCTAAATGAATGGTTTGAATCAGACATCGTGAAAGGCGCGATCGCAGTCTCGGCAGTCAACAACAGCTCCTGGGGACCGCAAGAAGCCGGGACAGCTTACACATTTTTGTATAACTGGTCTGGTAGCAACAGTGGCCTATTCCGATCCAGCGGGCAGGTGAAGGGCGGCATGGGCTCCTTGACACAGGCCATCGCCAAGTCCGCGACCGGCTATGGAGTCGACATCCGGACAACTAGCGAGGTGGCCGAGATCATCACAGAGGACGACGCGGCAATTGGCGTGGTGTTGGTCGGCGGCGACCAAGTAACGGCAAAGGCGATTGTTTCCGCGACCGATTTGCGTACGACGTTTTTGAAGTTACTCGATCCTTATTATCTGAACCAGATGTTTGTGAAGCATGTGCAGAATATCAAGTATCGAGGCACACTGGCACGGGTTCATTTTGCCCTCGACCAGCTTCCCACTTTCACTGCCTTAAATGGCGATGCGAAACAACTGCTCAGCGGCCATGTTCAGATCGCGCCCACGATGAAGTACATTCAGGATGCATTCGATCCAGCGAAGTATGGCCAGTATTCAGAGCGGCCCTATCTCGACATTCAAATCCCCACTCTTACCGATCCGTCTCTAGCTCCTGAAGGCAAGCAACTCATGTCGGTGAGCGTAAAGTACATGCCTTACCACTTACAGCAAGGAAATTGGAATGAGCTGCGCGATGAGCTGGGTGAGCTGGTTGTTCGAACCATTGCCGAATATGCCCCTGACTTCCCGAAAGTTGTGCAGGAATCCCGAATCATTACACCCTTGGACATGGAAACTGTTTACGGCCTGCCCGAGGGCAACCTGGTTCACGGCGAAATGACATTGGACCAATTTCTATGGATGAGGCCCGTCCCTGGTTACGGTCAGTATCGCGGCCCGCTAGCTGGCCTTTACCTGTGCAGTTCTGCCACCCATCCTGGCGGGGGGGTTACCGGCATCAACGGTAAGAACGCCGCGCGGGAAGTATTGAAAGACAAGAGGTGACATTGCAGTTAACCGGACCGTTGTCGCTGGATCCCGCGCACGATCTGCAAGGCGGATACATCAGGTGACAACGCCAGTTGAGGTTCGGGAAGCACGGCTCTTTATTGGAGGGGAGTGGGTGGATGCTGGCCCGCCAATAGAGGTGCTCAACAAGTACTCGGGCGAGATGATCGGCTCTGTGCCGACCGCGCGAGAGGAAGACCTTGACATCGCCATTCGAGCCGCTGAGGAGGCCGCGCTGGTCATGAAGGACATGCCAGCGTACAAGCGGGCCGAACTCCTGACCAACACCGCGCACCTCATCGAAGAGCATCACGAAGATATTTCCCGAACCATTGCCGCCGAGGCAGGCAAGGCGCTGAAATTCGCGCGCGCCGAAACAGACCGGGGCATCAGCACTTTCACAATTGCGGCCGAGGAAGCCAAGCGCATTCATGGCGAGACCATTCCGCTGGACGCCGTGCCCGCAGGCGAAGGCTACTTCGGTTTCTACACTCGCCGGCCGGTGGGTGTGGTGGCCGCCATCACGCCCTACAACTTTCCACTGAATCTGGTGGCACACAAAGTGGCCCCGGCGCTAGCAAGCGGAAACACCGTCGTCCTCAAGCCGGCAAGTACGACGCCGCTCACAGCGGTCATGTTGTGCGAGCTTTTGGAAGAGGCAGGTTTTCCGCCCGGCGCTATCAACCTTGTAGTCGGACCCGGTGGCACGCTGGGAGAGTGGATGGTGCGCGACCCGCGCGTGGCGAAAGTGACCTTTACCGGCAGCCGAGAGGTCGGCCAGCGCATCACCGAAATTGCGGGTATCAAGAAGGTCACCCTTGAGCTGGGCAACACCGCGCCAGTAATCGTCGCCGAGGACGCAGACCTAGAGTTTGTGGCGAGACGGTGCGCGCTCGGTGCTTATTACAACTCAGGCCAAGTATGTATCTCGGTGCAGCGCATCTACACCCAACGTTCTGTATATGAGTCATTCGCCGAGCATTTTGTTGAATCCAGTGAACGCATGATCGTTGGTGACCCACTCGACGACCGCGTGGATGTGGGGCCGATGATTGATGTGCGCGAGGCGGAGCGCATCGAAGGCTGGGTGAGCGAAGCGCAATCTGGCGGAGCAAAAGTTCTCACGGGCAGCAAGCGCGATGGGGCCGTCTATTGGCCAACCGTGTTGGCCGAGGTCAAGCCGGACATGAAAGTGGTTGCGGACGAGGTGTTTGCTCCGGTTGCGTCGGTAATCGCTTTCGACGATTTCGAGCAGGCGTTAAGCCAAGCCGACAATACCGAGTATGGATTGCAGGTAGCGGTCTTCACACGCGACATCGATCGCGTATTTGAGGCCATCAGGCATCTCAACTTTGGGGGGGTCATCATCAATGATACGCCGGTCTTTCGGGCGGACCACATGCCTTATGGCGGCAATCGTCAGAGCGGCTTGGGACGCGAGGGCTTGAAGTACGCCATCGAAGAGATGACAAACATCCAGATGGTCGCCATCCGGCTTAGGAGCTGAATGCCCAGATGCCTGGTTTGGACCGGAAGCCCCACTTCGACATGATGATTAAGCGTAGCATCGGCATTGGTCCTAGCTTACTAAAGAGGGAGACATAACAATGGACAGTCTCAGTTATTGGGCCGACACCAGCGAGAAGGGGACAGGTTATAGCGATCGCCCACTGCCCGAATCGGTCGATTGTGCCGTTATCGGCGGCGGGATGACCGGCATCTCGGCCGCCTATCATATGGCGACCGAGGGCCTCAAGGTGGCGTTGCTTGAAAGGGAGCACCTTGGATGGGGAGCCAGCAGCCGAAATGGCGGAATGGCCATTCCAGGGATAAAGTACAAGGTGAGTTCGCTTTTCAAACAGCATGGCGTAGATGCCACGCGTCGCATGTTCCAAGCCTCCTTTGATTCTGTCCAGCTTCTGAAAAAGCTCATCGCTGAAAAGGGTATTGATTGCGATTTGGAGGAGACTGGGTCATTTGCCGCCGCCTACCGCCCTTCACACTTAAAATCATTAGAGGAATGGCAGCGTACGCTATCCGATAAATTCGGCCACTCGACCCGACTAGTGGCCCCTGATCGAATGAAGGAGGAACTGGGCACAGATCGCTATTATGGCGGCCTGGTTGACGAATCCAGTGTCGGTGTTCACCCCGCGAAATTCGTACATGGCATGGCACGATGCGCTGACGAGGCGGGTGCAAGCCTGCACGAACAGGCAGCCGCAGAAGACATTCGGCGCACAGCCGAAGGCTTCGAAATAAAGACCGCGCGAGGGAGCATTCGGGCCAAAGAAGTGCTCATCGCGACCAACGGCTACACCGGTAGCGTTACTCCTCAATTGCGCAGGCGCGTCTTCCCCCTGGGCAGCTACATTATGGTGACCGAGCCGATGGAAGAAGCATTGGCCGACCAGATCATCCCCCATCGCCGCATGATCTATGATACGAAGTGGGTCCTATTCTATTTCCGAATCCTGCCGGACAATCGCATGATGTTTGGCGGGCGTGTAAGTTTTACTCGGACCAACTCGGAGAAGAGCGGCCAGCTTTTGCGAAATGGGATGCTAGGGCTCTTTCCTGAGCTGAAACATCTCGGCGTTGACTACTCGTGGGGCGGGTTCCTGGGAATGAGCTTCGACCGGATGGCACACACCGGAAAGACGGACGGCATGCATTACTCGATGGGGTACTCCGGGCGCGGCTTCTCGATGGCCACTTACCTGGGGATGAAGATGGCAGATATCATTGCCGGTAAGGCCGATGCGACTCCCTTTTCAGATTTAGACTTTCCGACCATGTTTCTCTATCGCAAGCGTCCATGGTTCATGCCTTTCGCTGGTGCCTACTACCGTTTCAAGGACATGGTCAGCTGACCCCACTCCCGTTCCAGGGAACGCTTATGAGTCAAGCTCAATTCGAATCATCCGCATAGGAAGCCTTTCCCGAACCATCCCGAGTTCCAATCCACACGCGTAGCGGTGCCAACTCGGCCAAAAAGCCCTGCGTGCTATAATCCCCAACTTCATGCTAAAAGGACTTACGAAGTTCTTCGCAGGCGATTCCATTGGGCAAGACATGGAGCGCTATAGCGAAATTGTCCAGCGCATTAACGAGCTGGAGCCGAGCCTCCGCGAGCTGTCGGACGAGGCCCTCAAGGCGAAAACCTCAGAATTTAGGGAGCGGCTGAATTCCGGGGAATCGTTGGACGATCTGCTTCCGGAGGCGTTTGCCGTAGTGCGCGAAACGGCCATCCGCACCGTTGGGCTCCGGCATTTTGACGTGCAGCTGATCGGTGGAATCGCGCTACACGAAGGACGAATAGCAGAGATGAAGACTGGCGAGGGCAAAACGCTCGTGGCCACAATGCCGATCTATCTCAACGCTTTAGCTGGCAAAGGGATCCACCTGGTCACCGTAAATGACTACCTTGCGCGGCGCGATGCTCGCTGGATGGGTCCTGTCTTTCGCTTCCATGGTCTCGAAGTCGGAATCCTTCAGGAAGCAGCCCGAACCGAGCACGGGCGTAAGGCCTTCATCTATGATCCCACCAAAGACGCGGGCCAGGAAGATGTTCATCACCTGGCGCTCGTAGATCGAAATGAAGCCTACGCAGCAGATGTGACCTATGGAACCAACAACGAATTCGGCTTTGACTACCTTCGCGACAATATGGCTCAGTCTTTGGAGGCTCGTTCCCAACGCGGCCACTACTACGCCATCCTGGACGAGGTGGACAATATCCTCATTGATGAAGCCAGAACTCCGCTGATTATCTCGGGGCCTGCGCAGGAAGATCCCGATCAGTATAAGGAAATGTCTCGCATCGTTCGGCAGCTTTCTCCGGAGGACTACGAGGTCAGCGAGCGGGACCGAAACATATCTCTGACGGAGTTGGGCGAGGATCACGTTGAGAGATTGCTAGGACGCCCGCTGCACGATCTGGATCGGCCAGAAGACATCACCCCTGAGCAGGCCCGCCTCCTGGGATATCTCGAGCAAAGCCTGCGAGCCAACTTCCTGTTCAAGCGCAACAAAGACTACGTCGTACAAGGTGGCCGCGTCATCATCGTGGACGAATTTACCGGACGCATGATGGCCGGCCGACGGTGGTCGGATGGTCTGCATCAGGCGGTCGAAGCCAAAGAAGGGGTGCGTATTCGGCAGGAGAACGTCACCTACGCCACCGTCACCCTGCAGAATTACTTTCGTATGTACGAGAAGTTGTCTGGCATGACCGGCACCGCGATCACGGAAGCCGAAGAGTTCAATAAAATTTACGAAGTCGACGTGCTACCGCTTCCGACGAACCTCGAGTTTATTGCATCGGAAGAGGATTCCGAACTACTTGAGATTGACTACAAGGAAGACGGGCACCGCTTTTTCTACTATTCGCGCCGGGACGATCCGGAAGCGTCGCCGGTGTTCTGGAAGCGGAAAGATTTTCAAGATTCGGTCTACAGGACTGAAGAGGCCAAGCTGCGCGCAGTCACCATGGAGATCCTTAAGCGGCATGTAATCGGACAGCCGCTCTTGGTGGGAACCACCTCGGTCGAACTCTCGGAGCAGCTTTCGGAGCGGTTACGAGCCAAAATGCTGCAGAAGCTGGCGATCATCGAAATACTGCGCGATGCCTATCTGGAGGCACACGACATTCCCGACGATGGCATGCGAGTGGAAGAACTCCAGCAGCTGTATGGGCCGCTGGATGCTTTGAGCAACGCATTAATGAAGCCATTTGGCCGCGACTTAGAAATCGTAATGAATCCTGGCAAGGAAGAGAATGTAGAGCGGCTGGCACGAGTGCTTTCACTCGATTCCGAGCACCATGAACGACTTGCCGATACGCTCGCCAGTGGTATCCGACACAATGTTTTGAATGCGAAAAATCATTCGGAGGAATCACAAATTATCGCCAGCGCCGGATCATTTGGGGCGGTGACCATCGCCACCAACATGGCCGGTCGTGGAGTCGACATCAAACTTGGCGGCGAATTTGCGGAAGAGGTACTTGCGTCGATCAACCGAGTGCTCCGGAGAATGGAAGTCTCGGATCCGGAAACGCTCAACCTGGAGGAACGGCTGGCACTGCTTGAGGGAGCTAGTGAAGAGGCGCTGGGAATCTATGAGGCTGAAGTCGAACTGTTCCGCCGCTTTATGAAGGAGGAGGAACTCGTTCGAGAGGCTGGCGGTCTGCATGTGATCGGATCAGAACGCCATGACGCCAGGCGAATTGACAATCAGCTGCGGGGTCGTGCAGCTCGACAGGGTGACCCAGGCTCATCGCAGTTCTTCCTCTCGCTCGAAGATGAACTGATGCGCCTGTTCGGCGGCGATCAGGTATCCGGGCTCATGCAGCGCCTCAATATCGATGACGCCACGCCCATCGGCCATGGGATCGTGAATAAGACCATAGAGCAGTCCCAAACGCGGGTGGAAGGCACCAACTTCGATCGCCGCAAGCATTTGCTGGAATACGACGATGTCCTCAATCAGCAGCGCGAGATTTTTTACAGCCAGCGCAATCGGGTCTTTGCCAAGGACGATTTGACAGAAGATATTCAAGAGCTGCTGAAAGTCGAAGTGGAAGGCCATGTCGCGGCCGCAATGGAGGATGAGGAAGGCCCCTGGCGATTGTTGGCCTGGTTGGAAGAGGTTCAACCTACACTCGGGTTGGATACGGACCATCCCTATCCTTCGTTCATGCTGAAGCTGCTGTTGGATTCCCTTCAGAGTACGGATGGAAAAGAACCACTTCACGAGGGCTTGTTGAATATAGGGCAAGCTTCGCTGGAGGCTCAAGCCAAACACACACGAATCGCCGCTGAAATCCAGGTTGAACGGGCAATATCAGGTCTCGATGATCAGGTCAAGCAGCGCGCGGAGATGGCGGATATGGCCATCGAGGGAACGCTTCTGGAGGCAGATGAGATGGGCGTCCAGCCAGACGCAAACGAAATGCTGAGCGCCGTCGAAAACGCGGCCGGCCTCCGATTGCAGGTGGATGGAGATGCCCGAAAGCAGATTATCGAAGACCCCGATCGATTTAGGGATTCGGTACCCGAGCTTATAGAAATTGGCTTGGGCGCGAGGGTCCTGGCAGGGCTCATCCAGGTTTTGCAGCGACGGGTAGGCGAAGAACTTGATATGCCAAGGGTTGAAACCCCTATCGATTGGGATCAGGCCGAGATCGAGCTCTTCGCGGCGCTTGATCGGGTCGAAGAGCGGCGCGTGGAGCGTCTTCAAACCGAAATCACCCGCGAGCTCGAGGGTGTGCTTACGCAGAAGGATTCAGGCAGCCAAGCAGCGATTATTCGAGCATTGGTACAGATGAGTTATACGAAGCAGAAGACCTTCGACAGCCGCAGCCACCAGGCTCGAGAGGTGATCGTGCCCAGGCTTTCTTATGCGTTTTACGCCGCCGGCCTGCTGAAAGAAGAAGAGCAGAGCGAGCTCATTGAACGCATCCTGGAGCACCTGGCGGGAGCGAAGGCTACAGTTCAACGAATGGTCGGAGAATCTGAGCTTCGAAGGTCGGAAATCGATAGTTTTAGCGATGAGCTTCAGGCGGAGCTGCGATCTGGACTTGGCGAAGAGGCGTACCAGGAGATCCGAGATGCGGGTGCCTTGCGCGAGGACGTTCGCGAGCAAGTTCACCGAATAGTCGGAACTGTGCTGGTGGCCGAGGCGTACCGGCGCTTGCTGCTGAGCGTTGGCGATCAACTTTGGGTAGACTATCTCACCGAGATGGAAGCCTTGCGCACTTCGATCGGTCTCGAGGCCTATGGGCAGCGCGACCCACTCGTTCAATACAAGAGCCGTGCAGTGGATATGTTTCGCGGTCTTCTATCAAGCATTCGAGCAGGGGTTGTTTCGAGGATGTTTCGGTTGCAAATTAACGCCCCCCAACCGACACGAGCAATTCAGTCGAGAAGCAAAACTGCTTCGCCTGTCCAGAAAGCCGACAAACCTACGAAAAGCAGGAAACGACGCCGCAGAAGGCGTCGCTGAACCATTGGCATCCCCTCCTTCGCAGTACGATCGTCTCTCCGATCTACCCAAAGTAGATCTTCACCGACATCTCGAGGGGTCCCTTCGGCTCCAGACACTAATGGAGATCGCCAAGCAAGAAGGGCTTGATCTGCCTCAAGAGGAGTCGCTCCTTCGGGAGCAGGTGCAAATTGGGAGCGCCGAACCAAAAACGCTTCCCAACTTCCTGGCCAAGTTCCGGCTGCTTCGCCCAATCTATCGTTCGCCAGAAATCATTCAGCGTGTCATCCACGAGGCAATCGAGGATGCTGCGATCGATAACATTGTGTACTTAGAGCTGCGATTCACGCCTGCCGCTCTATCTCATGCAAAAGATTTTGCTCTAGATGAGGTGGTAGCGTGGGTTATTGAATTCGCGAACGATGCTGGCCGCGAGTTTGGCATTCGAGTGGGGCTGATCGCTAGCGTCAATCGTCACGAATCAGTGAAATTGGCCGAAGCGGTCGCGCAAATCGCAGCCGACAATGTGGGCGAGGGTATTCTCGGCCTGGATCTAGCAGGCAATGAGCTTGATTTTCCGGCGGATCCGTTCATCTCCATCTTCAAATCTTCTGGAGAAGCCGGACTGGAAACTACGGTTCACGCAGGAGAGTGGTCCGGGGCGGATTCTGTGAAACAAGCGTTGACTCTGATGGGCGCCTCTCGAATCGGACACGGGGTGCGTGTGATGGAAGATGCGGAAGTGGTTGCGATCGCCAGAGACCGGAGGGCGGCATTTGAAGTCTGCCTGACCAGTAACCTGCATTCTGGCGTGATATCGGGAATGGAGAAGCATCCGCTCTCGGAAATGATCAACGCCGGGTTGGTTGTGACCCTGAATACTGATGACCCCGGGATATCTAATATTCGGCTCAGCGACGAATACTTTACAGCGGTTTCTGAGCTCGGCCTGTCGGAAGAAACGCTAAAAGGCTTGATCCTTTCGGGAGCCCAATATTCATTTCTCCCGAAATCAGACAAGAAACAGCTTGAAGATCAATTACAAGAATCGCTCGGGCTGGGAATGAAGGAAAGCTAGAGAAAACGCCTATCGTTATCGGTGATCTGGAAATCCATCTGGTAAGCGACGGCCTCATCTGGGTAGATCCAGGGGGGCCGTTTGGCTTGGTGCCGCGAGCGCTTTACCGTCGTATCGTCGAGCCCGACGAACGCGGCTTGATTGCGCAGAGTCTCACCTGTCTGCTGGTGCGATCGGAAGATCAAACTATCCTGATTGATAACGGATTGGGAACCAAGCTCGATGAGCGGGCTGCGAAAAACTGGGGATTGGAGCGCCCGACGGGAGGGCTGGCCGAGGGACTACAGAATCTCGGAGTTTCTCCCGATGACATCGATCTGGTGATCGACACGCATCTTCACTGGGACCATTGCGGCGGAAATACGATGCTTGTTGACGGGGAGATCAGGCCTGCCTTCCCAAACGCGGAGTATGTGGTGCAGCGAATGGAGTGGGCGGATGCGAGTCATCCAGATGCGCGCACGCGCGGGACCTACTTCCCAGAGAACTTCGACCCACTAATCTCGGCGGGGAAGATGCGCTTGCTTCATGGAGATGAGCAAATGACAAAGCATGTTCGATGCGTGATGACGCCTGGACACACGCGCGGGCACCAGGCGGTAGTTCTCGAGAGTGGCGACTGGACCGGGATGTTCGTCTCGGATCTAGCGACGTATTCCGTGCACATGGCGAGAACCGCCTGGGTTACGGCTTTTGATGTGGAACCATTGGAGAACATTCGAACCAAGCGGCTCTGGCAGAAGTGGGCACTCGAGCGAAACGCCTGGCTATTCTTTATCCACGACCCACGATTGCCGGTTGCTCAACTTAATGAAGATGCTGGCCGCCTGACCGTCGAGGCGGTTGAAGAGGCTCAGCCGCTTATTGACCCGCTTCCCACTCCGCAACAGCCTGGCGGATGAGGTCCTTAATCTCGTCGTCCGGGACGTCATCGATCTCGTAGCTCTTGACGCCGATCATGACCTTCACCCCACCTACTCCGTCCGGAAATAGCCGAACTCCGCGATCGGGAGTGCTGGCCAGCGATCGCTGCAGGATCTCATTGATCTCTTCGAGCATCTGATCCGATGATTCGGCTTGCTGTGGAGAACTGGCAGCGGCGGATCGCCCTCCAAACTCGAACTCCCCTTGGAACCAATCTGAAAGATCTGAGGCGGCATATGCCAGCCGCCTTCGATCGGCCTCGTTCTCAATTTGCTTGCCATCTAAGTACTCTTGATCGCCGGCTCGCACAATGAGTTTTCCGGTCACTTCTTCCCGGTAGATTTCAGCAATTAATTGTCTTTCTAAAGGCGCGGGTGGAGCCTGCTCCGCCGCCTCGTCAGCCTCTTCCGAAGGCTCACCCTCGTCAATTTCAGAATCGGGCTCATCCTCGTCGAGCTCCGATACGGGATCAACCTCTTCGGATTCGGGAGGTACCTCGTCCTCAGTATCCTGCGTCTCAGGGTCCAGCTCAGCTGCAAGTTGATCTTCCCGCCGATTGAGAACCACTGCCACCGCGATCAAGCCTATCGCGATTCCGACGATGATCAGCAGAATGCCAATTACTAGCTGGTCGTCCACTTCAGTGCGGCTCCTCAACCTGGCAAGTCGGGCAGAAATGAGTGCCGCGCTGGCCGACTACCGTACGAACGATCTCGGTACCGCACTCTGGGCACGGCTCGCCCGTGCGCCCATAGGCTCGAAAGAAGTTCTGGAAATCTCCTCCCCGGTAGACCCAATCGATGCTGGCGCCATTGTGGTCCAACCCGCTCTGCAGTGCATCTCGAATTCCCTTCCACAGGGCGTCTACTTCGTCGAGTTTGAGTGAATCGCTCAGTCGCAACGGATGAAGCTTTGCGCGATGAAGCGCCTCATCGGTATAGATATTTCCCAGGCCGGCAATCGCAGACTGATCCAAGAGCAGCGGCTTTAGCGCCCGACGGTGTTCGGAAAGTATCTGGGCGAGCTCGGGCGGATTGAAAAACTCTGACAACGGTTCCGGACCGAGCGTGCCGAGCAAATCGTTCGAATCTTTCACCAGGAACACTCTTCCGAATTTTCGGGAGTCACTGAAGCGAAGCTGCCATCCGGATTCGAAATTGAAAATCGTATGATCGTATTTGCCTCGGGGGCTGTCGGCATCCACCATTCGCAAGTCGCCGCTCATCATGAGGTGGATTGCGAGGGTTCGTTCGTCGAGCGGGATTAGAAGGAATTTGCCGCGACGGCCCACGTCCTGGACAGAACGACTTCGGATTTGCCGGCGGAAGGTAGAGACCGAAGGCTCTTTGATGTGTTTTGGCCACCTCAGGCTTACCCCCGCGATCCGCTGGCCCACCAAGGAAGGCACAGTATCAGATCCGGAGCGCAGCTGTTGCCGGATGGTCTCGACTTCGGGTAATTCAGGCATGTCCGCGGATTATACAGTCCGCCTGTTGGTCGATCATGGGTAGAAGGGTCCCAATTCAGGGAACCAGCACGTATTCTTGCAGGTTTTCAAGCTTCGAAGGGCCAATACCCTCAACTTCAAGCAGGTCTTCAAGTCGTTGAAAGGGGCCATGCTGCTCTCGATATTCGACGATTCGCTGGGCCAATACAGGACCAATTCCAGGTAGCCTTTCCAATTCAGGAGCAGTAGCGGTATTGACTGATATCTGTTCGGCGGTACTACCCGGATCGGATCTCGGTGGTGCGGCTTCAGAGAGTTCGGGGACATATACCTGCTGTCCATCCTCCAGGCCCGCCGCCAAATTGACCCGGCCCTGGCTCGCGTCGGCACTCAAACCGCCGGCCGCGTCGATGGCATCCTGCACAATGGAACCAAAAGGAAGCTCGTACACTCCCGGGCGAAGGACTTCGCCTGCAACGTGCACGCGCAGCTTCGAGGGTTCTGCCAGGGGTATTGGATCCCCTCTTGGTGGGGAGGTGAGCAGCATCGCCGCGCCGATCCCCGCTATGAGAATGAAAACGCCGATAAGGACCGGTCCGTACCGCTGTAGAAGGGGGCGAGCTCCGTGGGTTGCCATCCGCTTGTACTTATAATACCTGCCATGCCAGATTACTTTGGAGGCACCGGCGATGATGGCTACACTGGTTTGCTCGGGGACCGCCGTGTTCCAAAGAGTGATCCGCGACCAGAGGCATATGGCGCAGTGGATGAAGCTTCAGCAGCCATCGGCCTCGCCAGAGCGCAATCCACTTCCGAAGATGTTCAGGAGGTCCTGATCGAGGTTCAGCGCGACCTCTATCACATCATGTCCGAGGTGGCGGCAGAACCAGAGATTGCCGAACGCTTCCGAGTAGTGAGCCAGGAACGAGTTGATTGGCTGGAGAGGCAAATCGAGCGCTTTGGAGCCGAGGTGGAAATGCCGAAGGAATTTGTCCTTGGCGGTGATACCGGGCCGGCAGCAGCATTAGATTTCGCTCGTACCGTTGTGCGCAGAGCCGAACGAGCTGTGGTTCGTCTGGAATTCGAGGTTCGTCAGGAACATTCGTCCGAGGAGGGTTTTGAAAACCCTCATCTGTTTGCCTATCTAAATCGGCTTTCTTCCCTGTGCTTTGTGCTGGCCTTGTGGGAAGTCCAGAATGGGGGCGATGGCTCGCCAACCCTGGCCAAAATCTAAACTACGGCTAAACCTCGCAACCTGAAAACTCGATCCCCATCACCTGGAATTCGATCTTCGCAACGAGCTGGACTACAGCTCTAGCTCCAGCACTGGGAACTCCTTCCCGGTTTGCATAAAACCCATTTTTTCGTAAAGCTTGCGGCTCGAATGATTGTTTTCCTGCGTATTGACCGAAAGCTGCCCCAGTCCAGTTTCCTGGACGCTTTGAGCCGCGTCGTTCACCAGCAAAGTACCCAGTCCCTCCCGTTGGCGAGAAGGCAGCACCGCAAGTCGAGCGAGGTGTGCGCCAAAAGGCGAACTGGTCGTGATCTGATAGCCAATCACTTCACCACCATCCTCGATCAAGCTGGCCGAAGAGGCCTGGATAATAGCCACTGCCAGCGAATCGCGAGAGATCCGCCAAATCGGTTCGAAAGCGAGCCGGTCTAACTCGAGGATAGCTTCTGTATCGGTAGATCGGATGGATTGAAGCTTGTATCCTGAGTCGCTCTTTTCCGCGAATCCACTATCGAGTCCAAGTTCGTAGAAAATAACCGTATTGGTGCGTTTGAAACCCGCCTTCTGTACCAGCTTCTCGAACCAGTTCTCCAGGGCAAGCGCCGCCACATGCTCGACATTCAGATCGAGCAATCGGGAACCTCCCTCAGTCCAGAGAATCTCCCAAATCTCCTCAACCTCGGTGCCTTCGGCCGCGGCGAAGGTTCGCACCCAGGCCGCTTCCGGGTGATCCGGGGGGCAGCCCAACGTGCCGACCGCCGTCTCCCCGGAGCTGGCCAGAATGAACGGTTCCTCATCAATAAGGTTCGTCGGATCAAGCCAATCCAAATGGACGTGCGATCTGGGCGCATGAGTAATCAATTGCTCGACCACAGCGCGGTCCTCGCGGGAGGTTTGCCTGAGGTTCATTTCACCCTGGATCAAGAGCGCAGCAGGCGGGATGGAAGCCGCAGCAGGAATTGGATCAATCGTGTCCGGATCCCGGCGTTGCGGCTGGACGGAACACCGGCCTGCAAGGTTGCGGCCGCGTCAAAGGGCCTTCGCTGGCGAAGCTGAAGCTGGGACAGCGCATTGAGCGTGAGCATTCGCTCTTCATCGTCACCTGACAATTCCAGAAGGTCCGCCGCCTCGCGGTATGCCCGCTCGGCTTCATCGAGTTCTCCACATGCCTCGAGCGCCGAAGCCAGGTTGCCCGTGGCGCGTGCCTGCCGCCCAATATCACCTTCCTCCTCAAACACTTGCGGGGTACCGCGGACGACATCCAGAGCCTCTGTGTTTCGGTCTTCCTTGAGCAGGATCACGCTCAAACTGTTTGCCAATTCTGCGGATTTCAAAGGATCATCTGTGGCTGTACGCGCAGCGCCGAAGAGATCGATCGCCTCGTCATATCGATCTGCTTCGTAGGCGGCCAGCGCGCGCTGCTCAAGCGCGGCAGAATCTGAGTTTGACTCTGTCAACTGGTAATTGCGGCGAGCGACTCGGCTAGATTTCTCAGCTTTTCGGCCGAAATTTCACGCAGTCGCATCGCGGCGCGTACGAACCCGCTGTTTTCTGGCTCCGCCAGGAAATCGCGGAAGTCGGGTGGGAGCGCTCGAAAGGTCTCATAGGCACGGCGCTCCCGGTACCATCCTGCTATGGGCCCCTGTCCTTCTATGTCGATGTACTCATCCATCGAGCGCCCCAGAGCATCGACCAGCACCTCTAGAAATGGGATCGGAATCGGCCTTTTTCCACGCTCATAGCCGCTGATGCGGCTGGCCGGAAATCCGACCCGCTCGGCGAGTTCGCCAATAGTTAGCTCGGATTCGGTCCGGTGCTTTCGCAGCATGGCGCCGATCATCTTCTGCCGAAACGAGACAACAACCTTTGGGTCGAAATCCACCGTTCGGTCAGGAGCGCTCGGCAGCCCGTCCAACAAGTTGGCCACCGGGATATCCAACCAGTAGGCCATGAGTTCCAGCTCGGGAAGGGAAATCCCTTTTCGGCCGTGCTCATAAGAGGACATGGTGCTGGAGCTAACCCCTATGAGGTCGGCGGCCGACTTGAGAGTCTTGCCTGAATCCTCCCTCGCCGCCCGTATTTCGGCCCCAACCATCTTAGTCTTCAGCTTTAAGCGAGCGTCGACATCCATTTGATCGCTCCGAATCCGAACCAGACCTAGTTTACCAGCGGTTCACAAAACCCAATAAGTCGGAGAAAGAACCGTTCCCCGGACAGTGGGCGCAGGCAACCGGGCGGAAGGCCCAAGGGACTGGGCACAAGGCGAAAAAAAGCGGCACCCATGGGTACCGCACGGTTTTCGCATATTGAAATCGATCAGCTTGCGCCTGTCTTGAATTTGGGGTGAACTAAGCTGCAGGGCTCTTGATCGACTCAAGCGCTCCGCGCGCGGCCTGGAGCGTGTCCTGTACCTCGCGCTCTCGGTGAGCAGCTGAAAAGAATCCGGCCTCGAACTGCGAAGGCGCCAGGTACACTCCGCGGGAAAGCATCTCTCGGAAATAACGTGCGAAGCGCTCCGTGTCGCAAGTCTTCACGCCATCCCAATCGTGCGGCAAATCTTCGGTGAAGAAGGCGCTGAACATCGTGCCCACCCGCGCCAGCTGGAGTGGGATCCCAACCTCTTGCGCCAGCGCACCCAAGCCCACGGTCAGCGTACTCAGGTCAGCCTCCATCCGCTGCCAGAGGGCCGCCTCCCTCAGCTGCTTTAGCGTCTCGATCCCAGCGGTCATCGCCAGGGGGTTGCCCGAGAGGGTGCCAGCCTGATACATCGGCCCGGATGGCGCGACCATTTCCATGATCTCCTTCTTGCCGCCGTAGGCCCCCACCGGAAGGCCGCCGCCGATTACCTTGCCTAGCGTCGTCAAATCGGGCGCTACGTTGTAAAGCCCTTGCGCACCACCGGCCGAGACCCGGAAGCCGGTCATCACCTCATCGAAGACAAGAAGCGCTCCGTCGCGGGCCGTGAGCTCGCGCAGGCCATCAAGGAAACCAGGGGCTGGAGCAACCACTCCCATGTTTCCCGCAACGGGCTCCACGATCACTGCCGCGATCTGTTCTGATCGAGCCTGGAAGAGTTCCCGAACGGACTCCAGGTCGTTGTAGCTAGCCACTAGAGTGTCATGGACTGCACCGGGGGGCACGCCTGGAGAGTTGGGCAGCCCTAGGGTGGCGACGCCAGAGCCGGCCTTCACCAACAACATATCCGCGTGCCCATGGTAGCAGCCCTCGAATTTGACAATCTTCTTCCTGCCGGTGAAGGCACGTGCCAGCCTCAGCGCGCTCATCGTGGCTTCGGTGCCGGAGTTTACGAACCGGATCATCTCAATCCCGGGCATAAACTCCATGATCGAGCGGGCCAGCTCGGTTTCCAGCTCGCTGGGCGCCCCATAAGAAGTTCCCGCCGCGGCCGCCCTGGCCAGCGCTTCGATGACGGCCGGATCCGCATGGCCCAGGATCAGGGGCCCCCAGGAGAGAACGTAGTCGATATATCGATTTCCGTCGACGTCGATAAGGTAGGCGCCTTCTCCACGCCGAATGAAGATGGGCTGTCCGCCGACTGCGCTAAATGCACGAACGGGAGAGTTCACGCCGCCTGGAATCAAGTCCTTGGCTATCTGGAAGAGCTCGCGAGAGCGATCGGTTGGTCGCATGGTGTAGGCCAATATTTCGAAGCGCGGACTTCAGCCTGGGTGGCCGAGGTAATCCATCGCGGCCTCTGCCGCGCGTTGACCGGAATGAATGCAGTCTGGGATGCCGACTCCTTTGTAGGCTGCGCCGGCTAGGAGCAATCCTGGACGGGTTGCGAGCCCGCGGCGGATCCCGTCCACCCTCTGCAAGTGACCCAGAGTGTATTGTGGAAGCGCCCGAGGCCAATGGAAAACACGTGTGAAGAGCGGCTCGGCCTGAAGCCCTAAGGTCGTATCCAACTCCTCCTGGGCAGCCACCCTCAGCATATCCTCATCCTCGCCCATTGTGAATTCGCCTTCCCCTTGTCCGAAGAACACACGCAGCAGCACCATTCCTTCTTGCGCACGATGAGGAAATTTTTCAGAGGTCCACGTGCAGGCCAACGCTGGCCGGTGCTCGTGCCTCGGAATCAGGTAGCCGTGGCCATCGAGCGGATGCTTCACGTCGGCCCTTCGGAACGCCAACGAAACCGTGGCGCTTGAAGAGTACTCGATGGCGCTTAATTCCTGGGCCAGCTCTGGGTCGGTATTCGACAGCATCCTCGCTGCTGCGTACGCCGGCGCAGCCAGGATAACGACTTGTGCGGAGAGGGTCTTGCCCTCCGCGGTGGCTAGAGTGAACCCCGAAGGATTGCGGAGGACTTCTGCGACCGCAGTATTTTTCTGTATTTCTACCCCCTCCATGGCCTCCACGAGCGACTGGACCAACTCACCCAAGCCCCCCTTTAGAGTAAGAAATATCGACTCTGATCCACCGTTGCGCGCGGTGCGGTTTGCCCAAGCTGCCCTGGTCAGGCTGCCATAGCGGTGCTCCCACTCATGCCAGATGGGCATCGTGGCCTGCAGGCTCATGCGATCCCCATCCCCGCCGTAGATCCCAGCCATCAGCGGACCAATTAACCGCTCGTAGGCCTCTCCGCCCAGCCGGCGCGACACGAAGCTACGCACGCTCTCGTCTTCAATGCCTCTCTGGCGAGGCAGGACCAGATCCAGTCCCAATCGCAGCTTTCCCATAGGGCTCATGAGTGGCGAGCGAATAAATTCGCCGGCTTTCGTCGGAACCATCATCGTTCGACCTTTTGGAATCTCAATCAACTGCCCCTGGCGCATCATATACACGCGACGCTGGGCGTTTGCTCCCTGCAACTGTCCCGCGATCCCCAATTCCTGGCAAAGCTCAACCGCCCACGGCTTGGTGGAGACGAAGGAATCGGGTCCTCCCTCCACCACGAAACCGTCAAGCTTTTCGGTCTGGATGACGCCACCCAAGCGGTCTCGGCTCTCGATTAGGGTAATGTGCAGCTTAAGGCCCGCCTGCCTGGCCTGATTATTCAACGCATACGCGGCCGAAAGTCCGGCAATCCCGCCTCCGACAATGACTGCCCTCACACCCAGCCACTTTCTGCTGCCGCGCGCCGAACAGTGTGGGCCAGGCTGGACATCATTCGCAGGCTGGCTCCCGGCATGTCGATGCGTTTGAGCTGTCCGCCCGCGGCCTCAATCCGGCGCCTATATTCGATGTCGATGTCGTAGAGGATTTCGACGTGCTCGCTCACAAACCCGATCGGGACCACCAGAAATTCCCGCGCGCCTTGTTCGATCAACTCCACCATCAGGTCTCCGGCATCCGGCCCGAGCCACCGGTCCGCGGTTATGGCCGCGCTCTGGTAGGCAAAGTGTGCTGGTTGCTCGAGAAATCGTTCGGTTAGTTTGCGGAAGGTCTCTTGCAGTTCGTCAGGATAGGGGTCGTTCCACTCGAGTATTCGCTCCGGCAGACTGTGGGCGGTGAGGATCAACTGCACCTGCGGACGTGCTTCCGCAGGGAATTGCTGAAGGCCGGTCGTGATCCGGGATTCGAGCGTGTCCAAATAACCTGGATCGTCCTTCCAGCTTTCAACGCGCGCCACTTCGATTGGGAGGGGGGAGGCCTCGACCGCTCGATTTACGACCTGGAAATACGCTTCCACGCTCATCCTGGAGTAGTGAGGAGCCATCACTATTCCTACCATCCGCTGGATTTTGGCTTCCGCCATCCGGTCTATGACCTCCCCGATGAAGGGATGCCAATGCCGCATGCCAACGAAGGTGCGATATCCGGGTCCCTCCATGTCCAGCGCGGACTGCAGCGCTTCCGACTGGGCACGGGTGCGTTCGAGGATCGGCGATCGCCCGCCGATCTTTTCGTACCGACCTTCCACTTCGCGCACGACCGCCTCCGGCGTGGGGCGGCCGCCACGTACATCCAGCAAATACGGTTCCACCTCTTCCAGACTATTTGGACCCCCGTAGGCCATGACCAGCACCCCGATCGGCTCTCTCATTGCTCGCCAAGCCCCTCGCCATGGGCGGTCGAGCTTTGCACAAACTCCGCTGCCCATTGCACGTTCTCGACGGGCGTGGTCGGTAGGACGCCATGACCCAGGTTGAATATATGCCCCGGTCGGCCCGCGGCTTCACGGAGCACCCGCTCTACCTGATGCTGCAGCACCGAGCGCGGGCCAAGAAGTGCGGTAGGGTCTAAGTTGCCTTGGAGGCCTACATTGTCCCCAACCAGATTCCAGGCGCGGTCCAATGGGATTCGCCAATCCACGCCGATCACATCTCCCCCGGCTTGCTGCATCAATGGAAGAAGTGTCGAGGTCCCGGTGCCAAAGTGGATGGCGGGCGCTCCGGTCTGGCGGATGCGCTCAAACACGACTTTGCTGTAGGGCTGGACGTATTCGACATAGTCTGCCGGGCCGAGGGCCCCGACCCAAGAATCAAATATCTGCACCGCCTGCGCGCCGGCCTCGATCTGGGCAACGAGATAATCCGACACAGTTTCCGCTAGCAGCTGCATCAGAGCGTGCCAGCTCTGGGGTTCGGTATACATGAAAGACTTGGTAAGTTCGAACTTGCGGCTGGGGCCCCCTTCGATAAGGTAACTCCCAACCGTGAACGGAGCCCCCGCGAACCCAATCAGGGCCACCCCTTCCGGCAGGGCCGGGCGAACTATGCTCAAAGCTTCCATTACATAGCCCAGCTGAGTTTTGACGTTGACCGGTCGCAGCCGGGCAATATCGGCCTTGGTTCGGACCGGATTAGCAATCACCGGGCCCCGACCCGCGACATACTCCAGCTCGGCCCCCATTGGGATCAGTGGAAGCAGGATGTCTGCGAACAGAATCGCGGCGTCCACTCCTAGGCGTTCGACCGGCTGAAGCGTGACCTTGGCCGCCAACTCCGGCTGCCGGCAAATCTCGAGCAGTGTGTACTTCTGGCGCAACTCCCGATACTCGGCCATGTATCGCCCGGCTTGCCTCATGAACCAAACCGGCGTCCGATCGACCGGCAGCCGCCGGCAAGCGCGCAAAAAGCGCTCGGCCGGCTCGCCGGGCATTCCTTCGCTCAAGATTCGCTCCAAAGCCTCAAGAGATCTTCGGTCGAACGGTAGATTGCGGTCTGCAGAGGGGAATCGCGCTCCGTGTAGCGCCGGGCTTCCGTTGCCCTCAGATCATGCACTAACTCAGAGAATAAGGGCAGGTCGTCCATCTCGTAGACCACGACGAACTCCTGGTCCTGCAAGCCGAAGGAGTAGAGCAGCAGCTGCCTGATCGCTCTATATTGCTTGCCCAATCGTATGTGCTCAGCCATCATGCCCTGCCGCGCGTCACGCCCGAGCAGGTACCAGTCGCTAGTCTTGACGAACGGATAGACCACCAAATAGGTCCGGCGTTGGCCATTGAATGGATCCACCGTTTGGGCTGAGTCCGACTTGCTGTAGTCCGATTTGCCGGTATAACCCCAGAGCGACCCTGTTGGCTGCAGCCAGGCGCGATGGGGACTAACCGCCTGTGCATAGCGTTCGAAGAATTCGGCGCTATCGTCAGCGCGTTGAATCTTGCTAGCGGTCCAGGCCAAGAAATCAACTCCACCAACCGCTGGATAGACTTGGTAGAAATGCTGCGCACCGGAAGCGTCCTCAAGGGCGCCTAGGAAAGCCTTCATTTTGGCGGCGCGCTCCTTACCATCCCAGGCCCAGAAGCGATCAGAAAAGGCGTAGCTACCAAAGTGGTTCAGGACGCGTGGAGTCTCATCTGACATGGTAATTCCCTCGAACTTTTGCTAGCCGGCTGGGCCATTTTTAGACTTGCGGCGCCGCAGGCTGGATACCGATGTGTGCCTTAAGAGCTTTCATTGAGCCAGCGCGCGGCATCCATGGCGTGATAGCTCAGGATCACGTCCGCCCCGGCACGCTTGATACCGGTTAGTAGCTCCAGCACGGTGCGCCGTTCATCCAGCCATCCCTTCGCAACCGCAGCTTTGATCATGGAGTATTCACCGCTGACATTGTAGGCCGCCAAAGGGACCTCTGGGTAGGTCTCCCGGACCCGCCGGACGACATCAAGGTAAGGCAGCGCCGGCTTCACCATCAGGACATCTGCACCTTCCTCCAGGTCGATTCGAGCTTCGCGCAAGGCTTCACGGGTGTTGGCCGGATCCATTTGGTGCGAGCGGCGGTCGCCAAACTGGGGTCTGGATTCAACTGCGTCGCGGAAGGGGCCGTAGAATGCGGAGGCATATTTGACGGCATAAGACAGGATCGGAATATGCCCGAAGTTAGCGGCGTCCAAGGCTTCTCTGATGGCAAGCACCATGCCGTCGATCATCCCGCTGGGCGCAACCAAGTCAGCTCCTGCCTCGGCATGTGAGACTGCCACCCTCCCCAAAATCTCTAGCGTTTCGTCGTTTAGGACATAACCCTCGGGCAGATTTGGGTGTGGCAACGGATGACCCGCGTTCACCAAGCCGCAGTGGCCATGGTCGGTATACTCACACAAACAGACATCCGTAATAATTGTGAGCGACGAGTTCGATTGCCTCATGGCTTCAATAGCCTGATGAACGATTCCCTGCGGATCGAAATTCTCCGATCCTACAGGATCTTTAATCTGCGGGATCCCGAATAACATCAAGGCACGAATGCCGAGCGAGGCGGCCGTCTCAGCCACTGGAACCAAACGATCGATGGACCACTGGTAGACGCCCGGCATCGAAGGGATTTCAACTTTCTCGTCCAACCCATGGCGGACGAAGACGGGGAGGATTAGATCTTCCGGACTCAGCCTTACCTCACGCGTAAGCTCCCGAAGGGATTCGGTTCTTCGAAGCCTTCGCGTACGATCGATGTCGGTTCTCCCTCGGACCGCTGCGAGGTTAAGCACTTTGCTCATGTACCTTAAATTCCTCAAAGAAGGTGATAAGGGCGTCCAATAGCCCCGGAACGGTATAGTCCCGGGCAACGACCGCGGGCCGTAATCCCGACCGCTCCGCCGCGTGGGCCGTGATGGGTCCGATGCAAGCAACGATTGGCTGAGGTTTGGTCTCGAAGGGGTTGAATCCGGCCGAATCAACGATGGTCAGAAAGTGTTCCACAGTTGAAGGACTCGTAAACGTAATGACGTCCACCCCCGCCTCGAGTTCTGCAAGCGCGCCGTCACCTGGCCTGGCCTCCACCGCCCGATAGATAGCAAATTCGTCAACCGTTGCCCCTCGCTCCAGCAACATCTCGGGTAGTTGAGGCCGGGCGCCTGCTGCCCGCGGCAGCAACACTCGCTTGCCATCAACGTCTGGAAGTCCTTCAGCCAAGCTTTCGCCGACGTGGTCTTCAGCGACGAACTCCACTGCAATTGCGCGTGTCTGGAGCGCTCCGGCAGTAGCAGGTCCAATAGCTGCAATAGAGCATTTGGCGAGGTCGTCCTCGCTCAGTCCGGCTGCTTCCAGGCGCTCGAATAAGAATCGGACTCCATTGGCGCTGGTGAAGACCACCCAATCGTAATCGGCTATCCCGCTGAGCGCCTCATCGAGTCCGGGAACACCTTTAAGCAGCTCAACGCGAATGGTAGGCAACAATACCGGAATGGCACCCAGGGTTTCCAAGCCACGCGTGAGCGATTCGGCCTGGTTATAGGGTCGAGTGACCACCACCTTTCGGCCTTCCATCGCTGAGTGGTTATTCAAGGTTCAGGATCTCCCGCGCGCCGCGAGCAAGTGCCTCGGTACCGAGCTTCTCTCCCAGTTCCCGCGGCTTCAATCCGCGTCCGGCGACCCGAACCACCGTGCGCCCATCGACAGAGGCCACCATTCCAAGCAGCTTGATGTCACCTTTCTGGGTTTCAGCATACGCACCGACCGGTAATAAGCAGCCGCCACCAAGCTGAGACAGAAAAGCTCGCTCCGCGGTCACCGCGGCCTGAATCGGCTTGGAGATCAACGGCCGCAGTAGATCGAGAACTTGCTTATCACCTGCACGGCATTGTATGGCCAGGGCTCCCTGGCCTGGTGCGGGCAGCATTTCATCTAGCGGGAACCATTCGGCTATGTGCTCCGCCAACCCTAGCCGCAGCACACCGGCCGCAGCAAGAACGGCCGCCTCGTACTGGCCTTCGCGCACCTTGCGGATCCTGGTTTCGACGTTGCCGCGAATTGAACGCACAAGAAGATCGGGGCGCAGCGCAAGGATTTGAGATCGTCGGCGCGGACTTGAAGTACCCACGGATACTCTGGCGGGGAGGTCGGCCAGTCCAGCTCCGCTGCTCGAAATCAGTACGTCCCTGGCATCCTCACGCATGAGAATGGCGCCGAGGACCAAATCTGGGGAATTCTCGATAGGGAGGTCTTTGAGCGAGTGAACCGCCAGGTCTACTTTGCGATTGCGCAGCGACTCCTCGAGCTCACTTGTAAAGGCGCCTTTCCCCCCGATCGCTGGAAGCGGTTGATCTAGCGTGCGATCGCCGGCAGTCTTGATAACAACCGTCTGAAAGGACAGCTGGGGCCAGCGCCGGGCGAGCGCTTCCTCAACCGCATGGGCTTGCCAGCGGGCCAGCGGGGAGGGCCGTGTCGCGATCACCGCCTGTTGCAACTTCAGCGCGCTTATGGCGAGTCCACCTCGTTCTCCTCCCCCAAGCCAAAGAGCTCGCGAATGAGCAGTGCGTATCGTGCACCCTGGCCATTTTGAGAGTGCTCCTTGAGGCGGACTGTGGGCTCATGTAGTAATTTGTTGACCAGTGACTTGGTCAAACTTTCGATCTCTTGTGTCCCGTCCACGCCAAGTTTGTCTAGCCGCTTGAGCGTGCGGTCGATCTCGCGTTGACGAATGGCTTCTGCCTGCTCCCGCATAGCCAGGATCACGGGTCTGACTTCTAGAGTCGTAAGCCATTCCTGAAAGCGCTCCATTTCCTCTTCGATGATGCCCTCAACCTGCGGCACCTGCGAGCTCCGTTCTTCTGCGGTTCTGCTGGCTCCCTGCTCAAGCTTGTCAAGGTCGTACAGATGCACTCCAGGGATATGGCTTACCGCTTCTTCAACATCCCGCGGGAAGGCGATATCCATCACTATCAGCGGTCGGGCAGAACGACCAGCCATGGCCGATCGCAGAGTGCCTTCATTGAGGATGGGGTGCGGCGCGGCAGTGGAGGAGATCACAACATCTGCGCGTTCCAGTTCCTGCTCGAGCGCCTCAAACGAACGCGATCGGGCACCCCATCGGCTAGCCAATGCAGCCGCACGTTCAACGCTGCGATTGATCACTGTGATGCCACCAACCGTGCGCTTCCGCAGGGCTTCCACCGCGAGCTCCGCCATCTCTCCTGCACCGATCACTAAGACTTGAGAGTTTTCAAGCTGTCGTACCTGACTTGCGATCAGGTGCACTGCCACTGAGCTCACCGTTGCCGGCCTAACTGAGATGGCGGTCTCGCTGCGTGCGCGTTTGCCGGCATGGATGGCGGCTTGAAATAAGCGGGATAATATGAGGCCGCTCGCGCCGACCCGCAGAGCTAAGGTGTGGGCCTCGGAAACTTGCCCCAATATCTGAGGTTCACCCAAAACTAATGAGTCCAATCCGGAGGCGACTCTGAATAAGTGGTGGGCTGCCTCGCTATCCCGATAGTTGTAGGTGTGCCCTTCGAGGTCCTTGTCGTCTATCCCGCTGGTCTCGGCCAGTAAACTTAAAAGCTCGTGGGCGTCGGACTGCGAGGCCACCGCGTAAAGTTCGACCCGATTGCACGTGGAGAGTACTCCAAGCTCGGAAAACGGCGTGACCGCCTCCCGCTCGCCATGACTGGACCGCGCCAACATAGCTTTCAGCTTGGATTCGTTGTACGAGAGCCGCTCCCGCAAAGAAGCAGGCGATGTTCGGTGATTGATCCCCAAACAGATGATGTTCATCTGCAACCTGTTATTTCGATGTCGAAGACCCGAGACGGCTGAAATCGATGATGTTGTGTCAAAGCAGCATCCCCCGAAGTGCATTTGTGCCTTACGTAGTAACAGACGCGATTTTGTGCCTTCGCAGGATTAATGTAAATCTATGCAAAACTAAGGAAAAATCTGGAACCTGTGTAGATTAATGTAGATATAGTGGCGGGTCAACATCTATAGATTAGCGTTCTCTTAATTCAAGATGCAGGTTGGAACTTCAATCCGCGGATTCATCACAATGCGCTGACGTGAAGTTCATACGGGTCAGGAGATTCCCCTGCGCCAGCGGTGAGAGCTCAGCCGCCTTCATCTATTGAGGATCCAATCCGTGGTCAGCTGGACCGGCCATTGGAGCCCATTCCGAGCGAGGAGTAGGTGAGGGAGGTATCTTTGAACGGGAGCGGCCCCGAGTAATCCGAATTTACTTGAAGTGCGAAGCCGCAGCCGAGAGGGATTTAGCCGTGCTCTTCCATCATGGTGATGAAATCGAGGCAGGCCTCGAAGGAAAGCTGTACGAAACCTTCGAGGCCAATGCCGATGTTTGCTCTATCCCGCCGGCTGAGAGCCGTTCTCGGATGTCGGAGGGATCAGATAACCCAAGCCCTGTCGGGTAACGATATGGATCGGGTTCTTGGGATCCGGCTCAATTTTTTGGCGCAGCCGACTCAAGCACACCCACAAGATTTCTTTGTCGTCCCGATACTCTGGGCCCCAAACCGCAGTCAGCAGCTCCTCCGGGGTCAGCACTCGGCCCTCGGCGGCTGCCAACGATTGAAGCAGCCGGTATTCAGTGGCAGTGAGCGCAATCTCGTCGCCGTTAGAGGTCACCAGTGCGCGGGCGAGATCAATCTGCAGCTCATGATGCACATAGATCGGCTGATGAAAATCGTTGTCCGTCTGCCGCTCTGCCCGCCGCAGCACAGCACGAACGCGCGCCAGAAGTTCTTGTGCTGAAAAAGGCTTCACGATGTAGTCGTCGGCGCCGGCGTCGAGCCCTCGCACCCGGTCGCGCTCTTCACCTTTCGCGGTGAGAATGATGATCGGCACCGTGGAGAATTCTCGAATGCGCTCGGTAGCTGTGAAGCCGTCCATAATCGGCATCATGACATCCATGAGGATGAGATCAGGCTGTTCATTGGCGACGTGCTCGACCGCCTTCTGCCCATCGTGGGCCGTCTCTA
>CBDTZL010000005.1:0-31339 GCA_965364895.1 uncultured bacterium | reverse complement strand
GAGTCTTGATCGAGGAATCGGAATTGACTCCTCGGATGGAGTCAATTTCGGGACGCGTGATCGGCTGCCGATACGTGACTATCGCCAATACTTCAAGTGCCGCCCGGCTCAGGTGGGCCTGGCTGTCGAGTTGGAGCAGCCTTTCAATCTCGGGTGCATACTCAGGGGCGCTGGTCATTTGAGCGCGGCCTTGATGATATTGGATGCGCAGGCCGCGGTCCGCATACTGAGCTTCAAGGTTGGAAAGCGCCGATTTGACCGCTGCCGGGCCTACTTCCAGCGCGGTTGCAAGTTGATCGATGGTCACCGGGCCTGGTGAGGCGAAAAGCAGCGATTCCAGCTTAAGTTCTAAGTCACCCTGCATGCTATAATCCCGCGCCATTTTTCCAGATGCGTCCACTAAAGCTTGGCTCAAGCCCATTACTACTGGCAGTCTCCATCGCGGCGGCTGGCATGGCATGCCAGATCCGCGTAGGCGGTCCTGAGCCGCCTGCTGAGATCATCCCTGCCTCCGCAGCCAGCGCCACGGAGCTAGCCGACAATTGGGACTCCGCTTTGTCGTTAGACACCGATGAAGTTACTTTGGTTATCAGCGAGCAGCAATTGACATCCTTCTTGTCGGAGCGATTCGAGAGCGATGAGGAACCAATCCTGCGGCACCCGCAAGTCTTCCTGCGCGATGGCGAGATCAGGATATATGGCACCGCCAGCGCGGGGGTATTCGAGGCCGGCGCCTTGCTTAGCATTCAACCGATCGTTAGTTCCGGTGGCGATGTCGAATTTAATATCACTACAGCTGAGTTTGGGCCGGTCCCCGCGCCAGGGGCCTTGACCACAGTGCTTTCGGAGTTGCTCACCGAGGCCTTTTCTGGCACACTGGGCTCCATGGCCACTGGGATCCGGATTACCTCGTTCGATATTGCCGAAGGCCAAATCGTTATTGTCGGTAGTCCGAGGTAGCGAGCAATTATACCAACGCGCAATTTGAACCGCTATTCGGTACTGCTCGTTGGTATGAGCATATTAGTGGCGGGGTGCGTGAGTCCGAGAGCCACTGCGGCCACCATAGATGTGGAAGTCCTGGTTGACGGTGGCGCTATTGCGGTCCCAGTGCCGGCCGGCTCAACCGTTCAATTTGTTTTGGACCAGGCTGGCATAGCACTTGACGAACTGGATCGAGCGGACCCACCTGGCTATACCGTCGTAACCGATGGCACAGAGATCGTCGTCACTCGGCGTTCGGAGCGGTTCGAGGTTGAAGAGTTAATTCTCCCGTTTTCGCGACAAACCATCCGCAATGAGGGCTTACCCGAGGGTCAGACGCGGCTGCTCCAAGCCGGCTCGAATGGGCTAGAGGAAATCACCTACCGGATCGTCGAGGAAGGCGGCGATGAGATGTCGCGGCAGCCTGTGAAGCGCACCATTGTGGTCGAGCCACTGCCCGAGATCATCATGATCGGAGCACAAGCCGCCCATACTCCGCTGAAGGTGCAGGGCACATTGGCCTACCTTTCAGGAGGCAACGCGTGGGTGATCGAGGGCAACTCTGCCAACCGGCGGCCGGTTGTCGTTTCCGGAGATCTGGATGGCCAGGTCTTTCGACTGTCGCCAGATAGCAAATGGCTGCTTTACACCCGTGGGCTGGATGACGATAGCGGCGATTTCAATTCGCTTTGGGTGGTTGATGTCGATGATGAGGACGCAGTACCAATCGATCTCAAGGCACGCAACATCGTGCATTTTGCGGATTGGGCTCCCGCATCAGACTCGCCCGTTCTCGCCTATTCGACTACTGAGCCTCGACAGTCGCCGCCTGGCTGGCAGGCAAACAACGATTTGATCCTGGTCAATCTAAGCTCAGGAGGGCGCATTCTGAAGGAGCAAGAGCTTCTGCCGCCCAACCCGGGAGGCCAGTACGGCTGGTGGGGAACCTCTTTCGCCTGGGCACCGGATGGGGTTCACATCGGATATGCGCAAGCAGACGGTGTTGGACTCATTGATTCGCGTGATCCAGCTTTTGAGCCGCTACATGAAATTGTGCCATTGCTCACCGGCAGCGATTGGGCCTGGGTTCCCGGGCTCGCTTGGGGACCCAATAGCCGCACCTTATATATGGTAGACCACGCGCCGCCGCTCGGAATCGAAGATCCATCGGCTTCCCCTGCCTTCGACCTGGTCGCAATCAGCGCACCCGGAGAGGTACCTCTCCTACTCGCTGCTCAAACCGGGATGTTTGCCTATCCTTCCTCGTCTCCAGTTGAGTTGGAGGAATCGGGCGAAATCGCTTCGCAGGTCGCATTCTTGCAAGCTCTCTCTCCGCTGGACAGCGAAGCCAGCAGCTATCGACTGATGGTGATGGATCGAGATGGCAGCAACGCTGGAGCAGTGTTTCCCAATTCAGGCGAGCAAGGCATTGCTCAGAATGAGCTCTCGCCGCCATCCTGGTCCCCGGACGGCAACCGCTTAGCGCTGATTTATCGTGGGGACGTTTGGGTCGTGGATCCGGCAAGCGGCGCGGGCCAGCAGTTGACTGGAGATGGCCTCACGATCGCACTAGATTGGAAGCCATGAAATCTGCTCCAAAGGAAGGCACTCGATGCGGATTGTTGTAACCGGCGGGGCCGGATTCATTGGATCTCATCTTTGCGACCGGCTGGTGGGGGCGGATCATGAGGTGATAGCAATTGATAACCTTGTTACCGGCGACGCAAAGAATATTGAGCACCTAGCCGCAGACGACCGTTTTAGCTACATCAGGCACGACGTGTCAAATTACATCTCTGTCTCCGGAAAAGTGGATGCGGTCTTGCATCTTGCCTCCCCGGCCAGTCCGAATCCTTTATCCCCTTACGGCTACCCGCAGCTACCCATCCAAACCCTTAAAGTAGGTGCGCTTGGCACGCACAACGCACTCGGCCTGGCGCGCGCTAACGATGCCATTTTTCTGTTGTCTTCCACATCCGAAGTATATGGAGATCCTGAGCAGCATCCTCAGCGGGAGGACTACTGGGGACACGTGGACCCCATCGGGCCTCGATCGATGTATGACGAGGCCAAACGTTTCGCCGAAGCGATAACGATGGCCTATCACCACCACCACAAGATGGACACACGCATCGTCCGCATATTCAACACTTATGGTCCCAGAATGCGCCTTGACGATGGCCGAGCGGTGCCGAATTTTCTTCGGCAGGCGATCGAAGGCGAGCCGCTCACAATTTACGGGGATGGTCAGCAAACGCGCAGTTTCTGCTACATTGACGACCTCATTCAAGGATTGCTTCTACTAATGGAAACAGAGGCTCACAAGCCGATCAATATTGGAAATCCGGTAGAGATGACTATCGAGCAGCTAGCAAACCTGGTAGTGGAGCTTACTGGGAGCAAAGCCGGTCTGGAGTTTTTGGCCGATCGAAGGGATCGAACGGATCCTCAGCAGCGGAGGCCCGACATCACCCGGGCAAAGGAGGTATTGGGTTGGGAGCCCAGCGTGTCGCTTGAGGACGGGCTCAAGGCGACGATCGAAGACTTCAGGAGCCGCATCTGAATCGGCGCCGCGAACTAACCCGCTTCTTCAAATTCTCGATGGTCGGCGCGATTGGCGCCATTGTTGATTTTGGCGTCTTTAATTTACTGCGCGGTCCGGTCGGAGTTCCGGCGACGATCGCACAAGCAATCTCATTTTCAGCGGCAGTAGTAAGCAACTTTCTCTGGAACCGCTATTGGACCTATTCCGACTCGCGCAGCAAGCCGGTCGGCCGACAGGCAGCTCAATTCCTGCTCGTCAGCCTGGTTGGGCTGGCGATCCGGACCGGGGTATTCGTTCTTGTCCAACCCGCAACGATCTCGCTTGCCGCATCACTCTTGCCAGAGAACGCTACCGGCAGCCAGATACTTGCGGTCGGCGAGAACATGGCATTAGTGGTGGCCGTCCTCGTTGTGCTCTTGTGGAACTTCGGTATCAATCGAGTGTGGACATATTCGGACGTCCAATAGTCCTACAAGCGCTCATCTAGCAAGCCGATATAATCGAAATATCAATTCCAATGAATGATTCAATTTATAAACCCATTCCGGTTTACAACACCCCAGGCGATTGGGTGGCCATGATGATCTATCCCTACGTATACAGCACGGTAGGTGAATGGATCGGCTGGGTTACCCCTAGAAAGGACGTCTACGATGTTCACGGCGTCTATGCGGGCTGGATGACGGCTGAACCCCGAATCCTCAGACGAAGGATACAAGATGGGCTGCTGGCCCGGCGCGATCCTCCTCCAATACCAGTGCGTATCCGCCCACCCGCCACCGTTCCATTGCCGCCGATGATGGCCGAGCTGCCTTTTGAGGTCATTGATATCTTTGACGATGATCGCGACTACCTGACGACTCTGGATCACGGCGAACACAAGAAAGACATGGATTGAAAGACCCAAAGTCTGTCGCAGATTCCCGAGTTTCCTTATCTCAGTTGATGCAGCCGCAGTTCGCCAATCTCATGGGGTCGGTTCACGGCGGGTGGATCATGAAGCTGGTCGACGAAGCTGGCGCACTGGCTGCTATGCGGCACGCCCAGACTCAAGTCGTGACAGTTGCCATCGATCAGATGAGTTTTCACTCCGCGATTCGGATCGGCGATCTGGTGACGCTAGATGCCGAAGTTACCTTTGTTGGTAATACCTCAATCGAAACTCGCGTACATGTGGTTGCTGAAGACCCGCGCTCTGGCGATCGCACCCACGCCAATACCGCCTACCTCGTGTATGTCGCCCTAGACACCTCTGGAGAGCCGACCCGCGTACCGCGTCTGAGCACAGATACGGAAGCCGAGCAACGACGAATGGCGCGCGGCGAAGGGCGGCAAGCAGACCGCCTGGCTCGGATGAAGGCTGAAGCCGAGGAAGTTGTCCAATGACGGATCGGGCACGCACGCTTACTGAGCTGCTAACCGCAGCAAGCGCCCGTCGATTTCTTGAGGCGCCGCTTACGGAGGATCTGGGCCTCGCAGAGGGCCTGCAGTTCCCATTCCTTGCTCTTGTCGGACAGTCGGAAATGAAGCTTGCTCTGATCCTCAGCCTCATCAATCCCAATGTGGATGGCGTCTTGCTGATTGGTAATCGAGGCACGGGGAAATCAACTGCGGTGCGCGGCTTGATTAATCTATTACCGGAAGTCAACCGGAGTCTATGCCCTTACGGCTGCTTGCCGGAGGATATTGAAACCGGAGGCATCGACGAGGTTTGCCCGGATTGCGCCCGGAAGTACGGCGAAGGCGAATCCCTGGTTTATCGGGATTCGGTTCAATTGATCGAGCTTCCGCTGAATGCAAAGTTGGAAGATGTAATCGGTGGACTCGACTCACGAACCGGAGAGCATCATCGCCACCGCCTCCGCCGCGGAATACTGTCGCGTGCGGATCGCAACCTGCTTTACATTGATGAAGTGAACATGTTGGACGATGAGATCGTAGACGCGATCCTGGATGCGGCTAGCCAGGGGGCTTACACAGTCCGTCGAGGCTCCTTTGCGGCTACCTACCGGTCTCGATTTGTGCTGATTGGATCCATGAATCCGGAGGAAGGACGTTTGCGCCCCCAGATATTGGATCGATTTGGGCTGCGTGTCCTGGTAAGCGGACTGAAAAGCAAGAAGCAGCGCCTGGAAGCCTATCAACGCACAATCGCATACCGGACTAACCCGCGCCAGGTGGTGCGCGAGTATGCCAATGCGACAGGTCTCGTGCGCGCAGAGCTTCAAGGCGCCCGAGATGCCATGTCCAAAGTGACGATCACAAAAGAAGCCGAGCGATATGGGCTGGACCTGATCAAGGAAATGGGAGTCGATTCGCTGCGAGCCGAGATATCGCTTTTCGAAGCCGCGCGAGCTCGGGCAGTCTCGGACGGCAGACAAAAGGCTTCGACCAAGGACATCCGCGCGGTTGCGCCAATTGCGATCCGTCTGCGCCGATCAGAATTCATGGATGATTTTTTCACGGCTCAAAGGCGGGAGCAGCGACGGCTGGAGAAGCTGTTGAAGCAGCCCGCATCGGGTTCGGATAAGAAATCTCGTTCCAAATCATGAGCGCACAAACTCCATCACTCGTTCAGAGACCTGTTGAAGTGAATCAAACTGGCCGGCAAATTGCCGGCCAGTTGGTTATTGCGATTGGAACCCTTAGCGCATATTGGAGTCGATGTACTCGACAGCCTGCCCTACGGTCGTGATCTTCTGAGCATCCTCATCAGAGATCTCGCCACCGAACTTTTCTTCGAAGGCCATGATGAGCTCAACCAGATCGAGCGAATCTGCTTCAAGATCCTCACGGAATCTGGCATCAAGCGTGACCTTGCTATCTTCTGCTCCCAGCAGGTCAACGATGATTGCCTGGATTTCGGTAAAGGTATCGGTTTCAGCCATGTGTTTCCTCCTAGCGCCGGGTATTGTAATTGAATGGTCGCAGTTTGACGCGATTAATACGCCCTGATATTATCCTCCCATTCAACACCCCCATATGAGCAAAGTTACGGAAGAGCGCAAAGCAGACCACATCCGAGTCAACCTGGAAGAGGATGTCGATTCCGGCCTGATCGCTGGTTTTGAACATCTTCATTTCGAACACAACGCGCTGCCGGAAATAGACCTGGATGACATTGATCTCTCACAAAGTTTTCTAGGCAAGACGCTGGCGGCCCCCCTGCTCATTTCTTCGATGACCGGCGGCACGGACCAGGCGAGCGAAATTAATCGGAATCTTGGCAGAGCGGCACAGGAGGCGGGCATCGCCATGGGGCTGGGCTCGCAACGCGTCGCGATTGAGGACCCCAACCTGTCAGATACTTTCAATGTGCGTGACGTCGCGCCCGACGCGCTGATGTTTGCCAATCTGGGCGCGGTTCAGCTTAACTACGGATACGGCGCGAATGAAGCGCAGCGAGCAATCGACATGATCGAAGCAGATGCCCTGGTTCTACATCTAAATGCTTTGCAAGAAGCAGTGCAGCCGGAAGGTGATACAAAATTTGGTAATTTGCTTTCCAAAATTGAGAGGCTGGTGACCTCGGTTTCCGTCCCAGTGATTGCAAAGGAAGTCGGATGGGGAATCTCGGGAAGGGTCGCGTCGCATTTGGTTGAGGCAGGCGTTGCGGTTATTGACGTGGCTGGCGCCGGCGGAACGTCGTGGTCTCAGGTCGAGATGTACCGAGCCACCGAGGAGAAGCAGGCCGATCTGGCTGCAAGGTTTGTGGACTGGGGCATTCCGACCGCCGAAGCCGTGCGGCAGGTCCGCGCCGCACTCCCAGAGACCCCCCTCATTGCCTCAGGGGGCTTGCGATCCGGCCTGGACATTGCGAAGTCGATTGCTCTTGGCGCTCAGGTTGGCGGGATGGCAGGGCCGTTCCTTCGGGCCGCAGTTGAATCTTCGGAAGCCGTGTCCGAGCTCATCCATCAGACTGTGCGAGAGTTACGCGTTTGCATGTTCGCCACCGGTTCGCATGATCTCGAATCTCTCCGAACGGCAAGGTTGCTCCCGCGACCGTGAGCCAAAATTCCGATCTAATATCCCGGATGCTCGAAGCCGTGCACGCAGACTTGCGTCTTGTGTCGGAACTGCTGCGAGAGGATTCCTCCGCTGAACTGTACGAGATGGCTGCCCACCATTTTGGCTGGGAGGATGCTGGAGGGCCCGGCAAGGGTGTGCGACCGCTGCTCTGTCTCCTTTCTAACGCTGCCGCCGGAGGAGACTGGAACATGGCCGTTCCTGCGGCGACCGGCATTGAATTGATTCACAATTTTTCTCTGATCCATGACGACATCGAGGACGGCAGCGACCTTCGCCGCCATCGGCCAACGATTTGGAAGCTTTGGGGGTTGCCTCAAGCCGTGAACGCCGGCGATGCATTATTCGCGCTAGCAGGACTCTCCAGCTATCGTCTGCTTGATCTCGGCCACGACGCTTCAACTGTGCTGCGCGTTCAACAGCTGCTCGATGAAAGTTGCCTGGATCTCACCAAAGGACAGTATCTTGATTTGAGCTTCGACGTAAACGAGCCGAAGGTTCTTGAACGCTATCTCGAAATGATTCAGAATAAAACCGCCTCACTGGTTGCCGCCAGCGCGGCTGCCGGAGCAATGAGCGCCGGAGTCTCCGACGATGACATCCGCGCCTATAAAACGTTTGGACATCATCTTGGCTTGGCGTTCCAGATTCTTGATGACGTGCTGGGAACTTGGGGCAGCGAAGACAATATAGGAAAACCGGTCGGCGCGGATGTGGAAAGTCGCAAGCCCTCCTATCCCCCGATATATGCGCTCGAAAATTCCTCGGAATTCAGCCCCATATGGAACGATGCCGGGGCCAGTAACGAAGAAGTCATGGCTGCGCTCGATGAATCCGGCGCTCGAATCGCTGCACACGATGCCGCGGCGAAGCAAACCGCCCTGGCCTTTGAGAGCCTGAGCTCCGCTTTTCCCTCAGAACCGGCTGCTTCCGAGCTCCGAAAATTGGCGGATCGTCTCCTCGTACGCGTGTCTTGAACGAGAAATTTCCCGAAAAAGCACTAGCATCACGGTTTCATTGCGCCAAAAAGTGAGCATGCTATAATCTCGCGGGATTGCTCCTTTCTGCCCTTAGAAGGAGCTTCTTCATATGAAGAGAACTACTAAAGCGCTCGGCGACGTAACCACCGAGACTACCCAACTCGGCCAGCTTGAACCAGGGGTTACCCTTCAAGAGCGGTACCTCGTGCTGGCGCTGCATGGCGCGGGCGGTATGAGCTCCGTCTACCGAGCGCGCGATTTGCATTTCCCCAACGTGACAAAAACGGTGGCCGTCAAAGAGATGATCAATTTGGCCACTGACCCTGCGATGCACGAGATGATCGTGCGAAATTTTGAGCGAGAGGCGGACCTGCTGGCCACCCTGTCGCACCCTGCCATTCCCAGAATCTACGACTATTTCACTCATGACAGCAGCTCTTACCTGGTCATGGAGTTTATTGAAGGCAAGGATTTAGAGGCCGTGCTTAGAGAATCGGACGAGCCTCTCCCCGAAGATCAGGTCGTGAAGTGGGCCATTGAGCTCTGTGACGTGTTGGACTACCTGCACGCCCACAAGCCGCAGCCAGTCATATTCCGCGATGTCAAACCTTCCAACATCATGATCGACGACCACAGCAGTATTCGGTTAATCGATTTCGGTATTGCCCGCAATTTTCAGCCTGGCCAAAAGGGCACCATGATCGGCACGGATGGCTATGCCCCTCCTGAGCAATACCGAGGCGAGGCATCCCCCGCAGGCGATATCTATGCCCTGGGGGCTACAGTTCATCATCTGTTGACACAGCGCGATCCACGCGCCGAGCCGCCTTTTTCGTTCTCTGAACGACCGATTCGCAGCATAAACGACAAGGTATCTCCGGAGCTCGAATCAACCATCAACGCTTCGTTGTCCTACGATCCAGGAGACCGCTTCCCCACCGCCGAAGCGATGAAAGCCGCTCTGATGGCCGTGGCAAAGGAAACCGGGATCCTGGTTTCGCCACGAACCTCCGCCACCGCCGGCCTGCCGCGCAACGAGGTCCAAGAGGTCTGGTCGTTCGAGTGTGAGGACGAAGTGCGGGGTTCACCGCTCGTGGTCGATGGCGTGGTCTACGTCGGATGCTACGACAACAATCTCTATGCTTTGGACGCCAAGACCGGTGAGTTCATATGGAAATTTGCGACTGAGGGCGGAATCGCCAGCAAGCCCGCCTCTGATGACGAGCTCATTTACGTATCTTCCGAGGACACCCGCATGTATGCGCTCTCGGCGGAAAAGGGCACCCTTGCATGGACCTATTATGCGGGCGGTCCAATTCGTTCGTCACCGGTAGTCTCAGAAGGCCACATCTTTGTCGGGGCTGACGACGCCAGATTGCATGTTGTCAATATGTTCAATGGAACCGCGGCCTGGAAGCAGGAGGTTGCAGGTCCCATTCGGTCCACACCCCTGATTGTGGACGAGCGAGTTTATTTCGGTTGCGAGAGCAGCGATTTCTATTGCTACGACTTCCGCGGCGAACTCAAATGGCGTTTCGGCAAGGCCAAGCGCGGCATCACTTCCTCGCCGATCTTGCTGGACGGCATGCTTTATTTTGGCTGCATGGATTGGTCGCTCTATGCAGTCGAGGCCGAAGCCGGATGGCAGATCTGGAAATTCCGCATGGGCCGCCCCACTATTTCGACGCCGGCGTTTGCCGAGGGTCGCCTCTATACCGGATGCGCGGACGGCCGAGTCTATGCGATCGACGCAAAGGGCGGCCGTGAGATCTGGCACTTCCAAACCGAACACCAAGTAACCGGCTCACCCACCATCTTCGAGGATTCAATATTCTGCGGCTCGGTTGACGGATCCATGTATAGCCTGGATATGCGCTCCGGGCGCAAGAGATGGCAATTCCAAACTGGCGGACCGATAACCGGTACGCCGACCGTGAGTGACAATCGGATCTACTTCGGATCGAATGACCATCGCGTATACGCGCTATTAACTTAGCGGCGAAAATTGCAGACGAAATAATGACTTTCCTTCAGCGAATATTTGGTAAGGCCCCAACGGATCTTGAGCAAGCCAGCCCAGATGGAATTGAGACCGCGCCGCTTGATCCGACTGCGATCGACGGAACTGCCCTCAGCAACTACATCCTGGTAGGAAGCTCGAATTCGACCGGGGTAGAACGGGCTCACAATGAAGACGCCCTCTTTTCTCTTCTTGGAACCGCCTACGGAGAAAATGCGGTTCCAAGTTTTGGACTCTTTGTAGTTGCGGATGGGATGGGTGGCCACAGATCGGGCGAAGTCGCCGCCGCACTCTCTTCTCGCACCGTCGCCCATCGACTCTCAGCTGATCCTCTCCTGCAACTCTTTGAGCCAAACGGAACTGCAGAGAGCCAGCCGATTCAGGATTTGATGCGGCAAGCTCTCCAGGACGCGAATAATTCTGTGGTCAACAAAGTGCCGGGGGGTGGCACCACGTTAACCGCAGCGTTGGTGCTCGGAAATCAAATGACCATCGGTCATGTCGGAGACAGCCGCGCCTACATCCTCACGCAGCATGAGGCGAAAGTGATCACGAGAGATCACTCGCTGGTGAATAGACTGGTTGAACTGGGCCAGATAACAGAAGCCGAAGCGGCAGTACACCCTCAACGCAATGTGCTCTACAAAGCTATCGGGCAAGGGGCAAATCTCGAGGTTGATGTTGAGACACACTCGGTCCCGAAAAATGGTTTTTTGTTTATTTGTTCGGATGGCCTTTGGGGGGTGGTTCCTGACGAAGAGATCCAACGTATAGCGTGGGGGGCAGATCATCCGCAAGCGGCGTGCGACGAACTCGTTCGCGCAGCAAATGCCGCCGGGGGTCCAGACAACATCACTGCGATCCTTGTCTACTTCCCGCCAACATAAGGCAGCGCTCAATTGACTGACGAGCTTGACTATTACGCCATCCTAGGTGTGCCACGCAATGCCACGGAGGAGGATATTCGACGCGCATATCGCGAATCCGCCCTCAGATTACACCCGGATAAGAACGAGGGCCCCGAAGCCACCGAGCTGTTCCTTCAGGTCAATCGGGCCTATGAGCTGCTAAGCGACCAGGGGCAACGAGAAAAATATGATCTAGAGCTTATAGAGCACGAAGCGAAAATGATCGCCAAGGCTAGTTTTGGGGCCAAGGTGATCCAGAGTCGAGCCAAGCTGCTGCAGCTTGATGAACCCCAGGTCCACTATCTTCTGGTCGACATTGAACCCAGCCAGGACCTTCCAGAAATCAGGCCCCCGATAAACTTATCCATCGTTATCGACCGCTCTACCTCAATGCGCGGCGAGCGATTAGATCATCTTCGAACCGCAACTTTGAATATCATGCAGGGGTTGAATGAAGGCGATTCAACTTCGATTGTCGCCTTCAGCGACCGCGCAGAGCTAATCGTTTCGCCAGATCAAGCCAAGGATATGGCGGTCGCCCGCGCTCGCTTAAGTCAACTTCAAGCTGGCGGCGGCACGGAAATCGCTCAGGGGCTGCGTATGGGTCTTGGCGAAATTCAGCGCAATTTCTCGCGGGATGGGATCAACCATCTCATACTGCTCAGCGACGGCCGGACCTATGGCGACGAAGACGAATGCATCCAGATGGCGGATGTCTCAGCTGATCAAGGCATCATCATCCATGGAGTCGGAATCGGCAGCGATTGGAGCGACCGCCTTTTGGACGATCTTGCGAGCAGAACCGGTGGGGGTGTCTCATTTCTCGATACTCCTGCCGCCATCGAAGGAGTGATGGAGGATATTTACGAGAAACTCGGGCGCACCGTTGCCAGCCGCATGCGGCTGGAGGGTTCTGTCGCCCAACAGGTCGACTTGCGCTCCGCCTTCCGGCTCTTGCCGGAGCCAATGCCGATGGGCGATAGTTTGCCGATGACCTTAGGTAATCTTCCAAGAGACGGGATTGTGCGGGTCCTGCTCGAAATGGTGATCCATCCCATCGGGAAGATATCGGAGCTTACGCTGGCCCACTTCACGATCGATGGAGATATCCTCGGAAAGGGGGGTGAAAGCATCCCGCTCCCTCTCGAAGTCCGGATCCCGGTATCGGATGAGCCGGACATAGATCCTCCTTCGGAAGAAATCACTGCTGCGCTAAGCCAGATATCACTATATCGCATGCAGGAGAAAGCCCGTCACGAGGCAGAGCTTGGGCAATCTGCGCAGGCCGCACGGCGGCTGGAAAATCTAGCGACGCAGCTGCTTGCGAGCGGTGAGCGGGAACTTGCGAAATCGGCCCTGAATGAGGCGGATCGTCTGGCACATTCACGGCGGCTTTCCAGCGAAGGCGAAAAGGTGCTCAAGTATGGAACGCGCGCGCTAATGATTCCCGCTAGAACTGGCGAAGGCGAAACATGATTGAATGCCCTACCTGCAAGCACTCTGAGTTTGTAGGCACGTTGCACTGCAGCGAATGCGGTACGCAGCTAGTTCACACAGCTCCCATCGGTCCTGGAAGTGAGTTTCTCGACCTCAATGGGGAGATTGACACAATTGAGGCCCCTGTGCTTGGCCCTGGTCTTTCGGCAGGAGCCATCTTCGGGTTGCGGGTTATGAAGACTGGAGATATGGTTTCATTGGTGGGAAGGGAAAATTACACGCTGGGTCGCGCGGCCGGCAGTCAGGCGATTGTGCCAGATGTGGATCTCGACACCTACGGTGCTCAGGATCAAGGAATCTCCAGGCTCCATGCAGAGATCCGCCTGGATGAGACCGGAATTCACGTCGTAGATCTTGATTCGGTCAACGGAACGCTCATCAATGGAAAACGCATCGAACCACAGGAACCAAAAGAAATACGAAATAAGGACATTATCCAACTCGGAAATATGCAGCTGCAAGTCGTTTCGCGCATCCGCGGCTAAACAGGACAAACCATGCCAACAACCGTATTGATCCATCTATCCGGCGAAGATCCCGTATTGGGAGAAATTGATGAGCTTCCCGAGCCCACCGATACGGCCATCACAGTAAACAATCCTCGAAGGAGAGACGGCAAGGATCTCCCATACATTGATGGAAACGTCGTGTCCGTCATGTGGCCCATGCACCGGGTCACATTTATGGAAATCCTCCCCACCGCAGATGAAGAAGAACTGATAGGCTTCGTCAGAGAGTAGTATGGAAGATTCCAGGCCTCGTCGAGTGCTCGTCGTCGACGACGAGCCCAGGATGATTCACTTCATCCGTCTCAATCTTGAACACGACGGATATGAGGTAATTGAAGCTACCTCTGGAACGGAAGCCCTCGAAAACCTTCGCGATCGAATGCCCGACCTCATTCTGCTCGATGTGATGATGCCTGAGATGGATGGCTTCGAGACGCTGCAGCTGCTAAGGGAAATCTCGACGGTTCCTGTGATCATGCTGACCGCCAAGGGAGAGGAGGAGGACCGGGTCCGAGGACTGGAGCTCGGAGCTGACGACTACATCACCAAACCGTTCAGCCCCAGAGAAATGGTTAGCCGCGTGCGAGCGGTCATTCGACGCACAGAAACCCCAAGTTCACCGTCGCGTGAACCCATCGAAGTTGATGACCGACTGAAGATCGACTTTGACCGGAGAGAGATCTTCGTCGAAGGCGAGCTGGTCAAACTTCGCCCAACGGAATTTAGATTGCTATTTCACCTTGTACAAAATGCCGGCTGGGTAGTCCCGCACGACCAGCTTCTGGCAAAGGTATGGGGGTATGAGTACCGGGATGAGACCCACTACTTGCGGTTGTATGTGAATTATTTGAGAAAGAAGCTGGAAGCGGATCCTTCAGATCCTAAATATATTCTCACCGAGCGCGGGATCGGATATCGATTTGTCGACTATAAACGGGATCGCGATCGCAAAACCGATGATTCATAGACCCACCTGGCACCAAGGCCATCAATTCGTAGGTTGCAACATGGCTATGCGCATACACGCCTGCACTTAATCAATGCTCTTCCCCGCAAGGACACAGCTGTCTGAGATATTCCCAGGTGTAGATGCCATACGAATGCCCGTCCTTCCACATTAATTGCAGCGCGTAGTTTCCTACCCCCTCCAACGTATCTAGTTCAATCGAGCCTTTCGGGACAAGTGGGATTTCCAGCATATCTGGGCTTCCGCCTCCTCCCATTCCCTCGTGACCGCCTCGACACTCAGCGCACGGACAGGCAGCCCGTAAGCCAGCAAGCGGGTACTCGCTGTGGTGGCCGTCTGCCCACTCAATAGTCAGCAGCCCCTTGGAACGCGAGGCGGTTATCTTGCTTGGTCGGTGTGTCATGAGGCGCCGTCTAGCGATTGCAGGAATTGATCCACAGCCCAGCCTTGCTTGCTTGGATCGAATGGGTTTGCAAGACGCCACCAGGTATACCCGTCGGCCGCCGAAGGTCCGTCGATCACCTCAAAAACCTCGCTCTCTAATCCAAGCAGCAGGACATCCGCTCCAAGATTAGGATTTGACCTCATGCGCAAGCCCTCGCCATCAGTCCCGAATATCTGTACCAATTCGCCGGTCGTAAAATCTTTCGGCGCACCAGGTGGTGAAGTGGGAGTCGGAGTCGGCAGCAAGGAGGCGGTTGGGCTGAGAATTACTGGAGCGGTTACGGTTGGTACAGGAATGACCGTAAGAATCGGGGCGAGAGAACCTGCCTGCGATGTACCGCGAATGCGAGCAAGGGCTAGGAGCGTCACAGTAATGGCCACCCCCACCGCCGCCCCGCCTGCGATCCAGATCAGCCCGCGACGGCTGCCCGTCAACCCGCCTCGGATTTTGGCATCAATACGTTGAGCGTGCTTGGTATTGTCTGGAAATGGAGTGGCGATTTGAGCACTTCCGGTTCTCCATCAAAATGCATGTGGATATCAGTGCTCGACTCAAAAACCGCCTGCTCAGCCTGAAAGTAGACCACATCCGGCGCATCGATGTGAATTCCGAGCAGTATTTGGATCACCCGTGTGACGGCATCTCTGAGAGAACTACCGCCAATCAACCAAAAATCCAGCTTGCCATCGTCGAATTTCGCATCCGGGCTCAGTTCTACCACTCCGCCTGCGTATTTGCGTATGTTGCTCGCGATCGCGACCAGATAGCGATCCTCCCACACTTGATCGCCGGCTCTTACTCGCAGCTCGACGCCCTCCCAACCGATCGATTTCCACAGCGCGAGCAGGCCATAATGAACGGTCCCGAAGGCTTTCTCCCACCGCTGCCTGGGCTCTATGCTGCCCACGATCTGCGCATCCAGTCCAATCCCTGCCCACATCAAAAACTCCTGGCCGTTCGCCCTCCCCATGTCGACCTTACGCACCTCTCCTCGCGCCAAACGATTGGCGGCCTTCTCCAGCGCGAAGAGATGTATCCAGTCCAATCGTTCAATTCCAATTTCTTTCGCCCAAACGTTGGCTGTTCCGGTGGGAAGCACTCCCAGCGCTACATCGGTACCAGAGAGCACAGAGGCCACGCGGCCAACGGAACCGTCGCCGCCAGCCACAAAAACTGCGTCGCAATCTGCCTCGACCGCTTCCAGAGCAAGTTCTCCCAGATGCCCCCCGTGCTGGGTTTCGCGCACATCAACTTCCCACCCAGCCTCGGCGAGAACGCCCACGGCTCGGCTGAGTAACCATCCGGCCGGAAACCGCCCTGCTGCTGGGTTATAGATGAGCCACGCAGATCGCATATCGTGTAGGAGAACCTTGAAAGGGTGTCACATTATAGCCTAGCCACCTTCTGGCCGTCAGTTTAGAATTCGCTGGGTATGGACAAGGAACTCATCGGCGGGCGCTACCAGGTCCTGCAGCAAATCGGGACCGGCGGCATGGCGAATGTCTATCTCACGCGGGACCTCAACCTTCAGCGCCAGGTGGCGGTTAAGCAGCTGCGACACACCTTTGCCGAGGATGCCGAGTTTCGAGTCCGCTTCTTGCAGGAAGCCCGTTCTGCAGCCAACCTGGTTCACCCCAACATCGTCACCATTTACGATTTTGGACGAGACCCGCAAGACGTCTACATCGTGATGGAGTATGTTGATGGCACGGATCTTAAGCTGCTCCTTCGGAGACGGAGCCCTCTTCCACACCCGGAGGCCCTTGAACTTATGCTTCAAATATGCGAAGGGGTTGGCTATGCGCACCGAGCCGGCCTTGTGCACTGTGATTTGAAGCCCCACAACATCCTTGTATCGAATTCGGACCGCATCAAGATTACCGATTTTGGCATTTCCCGAGCACTGGCAACTATCAATCCAGATGAGCAGCTTGATATCGTTTGGGGTAGCCCGCAGTATTTCTCCCCGGAGCAGGCCGCCGGGACAGCTCCCTCGCCGGCCAGTGATGTTTATTCACTGGGTGTGATCCTCTACGAAATGCTGACCGGTCGGCTACCGTTTGAAGCCGCGGACACCGAGCTACTGGCAGAGCTGCATCAGATAGCTCCGGTTATCCCTCCAAGCACATATGACCCCACCATCCCGCCTGAGCTCGATCAGATCCTGCTCAAAGTGCTCTCCAAGGAGCCGGCCGCGCGCTATCGGACAGCCGATCAATTTGGGCAAGTACTAGCAACATTCTCTGAAGAGCAACCTGCGTTGCCGCGCACTTATCAGGTTTCTCATGCTGCAACGCGCGCGATGGATCGATTCACTCCGGATGGTGTGGATTGGTGGGCAGTTGGCCTGGGCTTACTAGCCTTTCTAGCGGTAGGTGGCCTCCTTCCCCTATGGTTGTGGGTTTGGCTACAGTACCAATAGCTTCCAGCTCTTACGATCGTCTTACTTTTCCCACCCTACCCTGTACGGTATAATCGTCGCTGCCCAGACTTTCGAGCATTGTGAAGTACGGGGTTTCTGGGCTTAGGAGGTAATTGTGAATTCCCCACGAGGACGCAATTCAATAGTTCTCGTTATCTTGCTGCTGATTGTCGTTGTGCTGGTTGTCCAGTTCAGGGCCGGTCAGACGCCGCCAGATCGCCTGGACTTTAACGAGGTCGCGGATCTGATCCGGACTGGACGTATCGCGCGCATCATCGTTGACGATAACGATCTGACAGTCATCTATCCAGATGGCGAGACACGAGCAATATCCCGCAAAGAACCGACCACGACCGCCGTCGAACAATTATTGGCTCTGGGCGTGACCGAGGAGATGCTTTCTTCGGATCGCGTGAAGCTCGAAATCAAGCAGCCCAGCGACTTCAACCAAATCCTTACACTCGTTACCTATCTGCTGCCAGGCCTGCTGGTCGTGGGCCTGATCTTCTTCATGCTCCGCCAGGCGCAAGGCTCGAACAACCAGGCACTCTCATTCGGGAAGAGTCGCGCCCGCATGTTTACGGGCGACCAACCGACGGTTACATTTGAGGATGTCGCGGGCGTCGACGAGGCCAAAGAAGAGCTGCAGGAGATCGTCGAATTCCTTGAAGAACCCGAGAAATTCATCAAGCTTGGCGCTCGCATCCCCAGGGGGGTACTTCTCATCGGCGCTCCCGGCACAGGAAAGACCTTAATGGCCAAAGCTGTTTCCGGTGAAGCCGGCGTCCCGTTTTTCTCGATTTCCGGTTCGGAATTTGTTGAGATGTTCGTAGGCGTGGGGGCCAGCCGCGTGCGGGACCTATTTGATCAGGCCAAGCGGCATTCCCCGGCCATTGTGTTTGTGGACGAGATTGATGCCGTAGGTCGCCATCGAGGCGCTGGTCTTGGCGGCAGCCACGACGAGCGTGAGCAGACCCTCAACCAGATGCTGGTGGAAATGGATGGCTTCGATACGGATGACAGCGTCATCATCGTGGCCGCGACCAATCGCCCGGATATTCTGGATCCGGCGCTGCTCCGGCCAGGTCGTTTTGATCGCCGCGTGATCTTGGATAAGCCGGATATGCGGGGCCGCGAGATGATTCTCAAGGTGCATGTCAAGGGCATGCCGATCGAGGAGGAAGTCGATCTCAAGACGATTGCTAAGGCTACGCCCGGGTTCGTGGGCGCAGATATTGAGAACCTGGTGAACGAAGCTGCAATTCTCGCAGCAAGGCGAAACAAGCATTCCATCGGGCCCGACGAATTCCAAGAATCGGTCGAGCGCGTAATTGCCGGCCCGGAACGCCGCAGCCGCATCATCAGCGAAGAAGAAAAGAAGATCATCGCTTATCACGAGGCGGGACACGCGGTAGTTATGCACGTGATCCCGGAAGCCGACCCGGTCCACAAAGTCAGCATCATCGCGCGCGGAATGATGGGCGGCTTCACGATGGCGCTGCCTACTGAAGATCGTACACTGACCTCGCGGCGCAAGATATTGGCCGATATGGCCGGCTTGCTTGGCGGACGCGCGGCGGAAACGCTCGTATTCAACGACATCACATCCGGAGCCTCCAATGACCTTGAGCGAGTGACCAATCTTGCTCGCAGCATGATCACCCGATTGGGGATGAGCCAAGAGCTTGGTCCGATGGTTTACGGACAGAAGGACGAGCTAGTCTTTCTCGGCCGGGAGATCGGGGAGCAAAGAGACTACTCGGAGAGCGTCGCTGAACAGATCGACGCAGAAGTCAGGCGGATTGTCGAAAAGGCTTTCGATCGAGCTCTGGACATACTGAAGGATTACCGCACACAATTGGAATCGGTTGCCGAAACACTGGTCGAGATTGAGACGCTGGATCGAGCCAAGTTTGAGGAGCTGTTCTCAGAACCTGTCGGCGCCAAGAATGGCGGCACGCCAATCCCGGTCGGCGCAGGAGCAGATTAGACTAGTCAAAAGCCCATGAAATTGAAAAGCCCCTCAATCGAGGGGCTTTTCTTATCCGGTCGCACCGATCAGCCTTTCGGTCCAGCCTCGACCTTTTCCTTGTCCTGTCGGACGAGTTCCCGCCGCAATATCTTGCCAACGGTAGTTTTCGGCAGCTCGTCCCGAAACTCAATTTGTGTCGGAATCTTGAAAGGTGCGAGACGATCTCTGCACCAGTCCTGGAATTCCTCCACGGTTGCGGTTTGCTCTGGCTTCAGCACGACCCAGGCCTTGACCGATTCGCCACGATAAGCAACTGGGATACCGGCCACCCCTACATCCAACACCTTCGGGTTCTCCGCGATGGCCTCTTCAACCTCCCACGGCCAGACCTGGGAGCTGCCGGGCTTGATCATCTCCTTCTTGCGATCCACAATGTAGAAGTACCCATCATCATCCATGAAGGCGATGTCGCCGGTATACAGCCACCCGTCCCGGACAGTATTGGCAGTTTCGGTAGGCATATTGTGATAACCCATGACGATGCTGGGGCTCTTGATCACCAATTCACCAACCCCGTTCGGTTCTAGCACCGTTACATCGTCGTCCAGTGAAATGATGCGGCTATCAACGTTCGGAAACGGCACTCCAATAGAGCCGATACGGTTCTCGCCCATTATGGGATTGGCATGCGTTGCGACCAGCGATTCAGTAAGTCCAAACCCCTCAACCAGCTTCCCACCTGTTAGCTCCTCAAACTTGACCTTCGTCTCTCGCAGCAAGGGAGCCGATCCAGAGATGCAGGCTTTGATCGAGCTAAGATCGTACTTACCGGCCAAGACATCGGGGTGATTGTTGATCGCGTTGTACATTGCCGGAACGCCAGGATAGAGCGTCGGACGGTACTTCTCAATACTCCCGAGAACATCCTTCAAATCGCGCGGATTTGGGATCATTACCATCGTCGCCGCGTTCTTCACCGCAATCGCCATACCGACTACAAGCCCATACACGTGGAACATCGGGATAGCCATCACCGTTACGCCCTCGCCGGGATCCTCCCCTACCGCACTCAACCAGGGTTCGGCTTGAAGAGTGTTGGCAACTAGATTGCTGTGCAGCCCAATCGCTCCCTTGGAAAGCCCGGTCGTCCCACTGGTGTATTGAAACAGCGCGGTGTCATTCGAATTGATCTCTAAGTCCGGTCGATCCGCTGCAGTGTGCTGACTGAGCGCATCCTGCATCCACTCGTCTCTCTGCTCAAGGGCCGCTCGATGACCGCCGCTGCGCTCCTTAGCAACAGTGAAGAGCAGCCGAATCATGGGCGGTAAATATTCTTTTATATTGGTGACGATCATTTTCTGCAGCCGAGTGTCTGGCCGGACTTCCGTGACAGCGTTATAGAAATTACTCATGACAAGCATGAGCTCCGCGCCGGAATCGTTCATTTGATGCTCGATCTCTCGATGCGTATAGAGCGGATTTGTCGCTACCACCACTCCCCCAGCTTTCAATATCGCGTAAAAGGCAATTACGAACTGCGGTGAGTTGGGCATGAAAATCGCAACCCAGTCACCTTTACTAACGCCGCGAGCAACCAGTCCTGCGGCCAGGCGATCGCTTAGCTCGCTCATTTCGCGGTAGGTAATCACTGCCCCTTTGAAAATTGAGCATGGCCGGTCCGGGAAGCCTTTGGCAGATTGTTCTAGAAAGTCGTGCAGCCTGATGTCTGGCACTTCTACTTCATTGGGCACGCCTTCGTCGTAATGCTTGTGCCACACTCGTTCGTTCATCTCAAATCCTTCTCTGCATTCAGGGGCCGCCCCCAGAATATATATCGACTATGGGTGCCCAGAAATGCCGAATGATATAATTCGCCGGTTCGCTCGTTTTACATCCTTCTACGTTAGGCTTTCCAACGGAGGTCCCCATCTGTGAAGCTCGATAAAAGTCAAGAACTCCTGAAGCGCGACCAGGCTGTTATTTCGGCCTCTTATCCACGAGCGGCTCCATTTGTGATGGACCACGGTTCGGGAGCAGAGGCTTGGGATGTAGATGGCAACCGCTTCATCGATTTCATGGCCGGAATTGCAGTCTGCACCACCGGACACTCGCACCCCAAGGTCGTCGCAGCTATTCAGGATCAAGCCGAGCGTTTTATTCACATCTCCTCCGACTACTACCACCCGCTCTGGATTGAACTTTCAGAACGCATAGCAGAAATTGCTCCTTTCTCGGAGCCGGCCAAGGTCTTTCTTGGAAATTCCGGCACGGAAGCCGTCGAGGCCGGAATTAAGCTTGCCCGCCATCACACCGGTCGACCGCTCTTCATCGGTTTCCAGGGCGGATTTCATGGACGAACACTGGGTTCTTTGGCATTCACTTCCAGCAAATCCGTCCAACGCAGCGGCTTCGGCCCGCCGTCCATTGGAGTAACTCACGTTCCGTACCCAAATGAATATCGGCAGGTGCTCCAGCCGACAAGCGAGGATTACGGGGAGACGGTAGTCAACTATATTGAAGATCAAATCTTGAAGACGGTCGTGCCTCCGGAGGATTGCGCGGCAATCTTAGTGGAACCGATACTAGGCGAGGGCGGCTATGTAGTACCGACTCCTGGTTTCTTTCCTGCGCTGCGAGAGCTCTGCGACCGACATGGAATTTTATTGATTGTGGATGAGGTCCAGTCCGGGATCGGCCGAACCGGGAAGTGGTGGGCGATTGAACACTGGGATGTTGAACCCGACATCGTTTGTTTTGCCAAGGGCATCGCGTCGGGTGTCCCCATGGGAGGTATCGTGGCGCGAGGGTCGGTGATGGATTGGCCGGAAGGGGCGCATGGCAATACATACGGCGGTAATCCGCTTGCTTGCAGCGCCGCCCTGGCAACTCTCAGCCTGGTTGAGGAAGAGCTTATGGTCAACGCCCAGAGCATGGGCGAATACGCAATGGATGCGCTCGAAGAGATGCAGAGCCGGCATCAAACCATCGGAGAGGTTCGAGGAAGAGGGTTGATGATTGGCGTTGAATTCGTCGAGGGTGATGGCGCAAAGCAACCCGCACACGAATTTCGTGAGCGCGTGATCGAAGAAGCGTATGCGCGGGGACTGCTTCTGTTGGGGTGTGGCGAGAGCACTATCCGCCTAGCTCCCGCTCTGAGCATTGAGGAGAGTTTGCTGGACGAGGGACTCAGGATCATCGAGGAGTCGATCTCGACCGCCTCCGTCTAATGCTGCCAGACTTTCGCGTACGTCAGCGAGATTACCTGCTCGAGATCTCGCGCGCGCTTACTGAAGAGCTAGATCTCGACCGGGTTCTAGATCGCATAGTCAAACTCGCGGCCGAGCTGCTGGCGAGCTCGGCCGGTCTTATTGCCTTGCGCGAGGCAGATGGATGGCGTGTTGCGGCTACCCACGGCATCAACACAGAATTTATTAAGTTCCTCGATCCGTTACTGGAAGACATCCCGGATCAAGGCGATCCTGCCCAAACAGCTCTCCCCGAAGTCAATCGCCGCCTCCAAAAGATCACTCAATCCGCCTCGATGGGGCTTCTTACCGGAGTCGGGCTGCCGATGATCGCCCGGGAAGAGGTGGTTGGAGTCATTTTTGTGTTCCGATCTTATCGGGGGCGTTTCTCGCGCGATGATCGAAGACTGCTCGGCGCCTTCGCGGCTCAAGCCGCGATTGCGGTCTCGAATGCCCGACTTTACACGCAGGTCGCTGATCAAAATCGCCACCTGGACGGGGTGGTCGAATCTTCCGCGGATGGAATCTTCATACTCGATCCCAGCTACAAATTTACACGATTTAACCGGGCTTGCTCAAAGCTCACTGGATATGGCCCAGAGGACGTGGTCGGCAAGGAGCATTCCGAAATTGTCCGTTGGTCCAGTCGCAAATCAGGATCCACGCTGGAAGATGCAGGCGCAGACGGCTGGCCACTTTCGCCAAATGCCGAGCTGTATGTGGAAGGAGACCTGCTGCAGGCAAGCGGCAGCCATGTCAGCGTTGGGATTACTTACGCTCCGACCTTTTCTGACGATGGACGGCTGCTGAGCGTGGTCGCCAACGTGCGCGACATTACCCGCTTCCGAGAAGCCGAGGAACTTAAGAGCACCTTTATATCCATTATTAGCCACGAGCTGCGAACCCCGGTAGCATTGATCAAAGGCTATTCGGGAACTTTGCGCCGCGACGACGCCGATTGGGATCCGGAAGTCGTGCGCGATAGCCTGACAGTGATCGAGGAAGAGGCAGATCGATTGGCGGATCTTATTGACGATCTGCTGGATGCATCCCGGCTGCAGGCCGGCGCACTGTCCCTGAACCTTGCAGACGTGGACCTCTTTCAGCTCGCGGATGAATTAACGGAGCGCTTTCAAACCCAATCCGATCAGCACACATTTGAGGTCGAGCATCCGGTAGACTTCCCGCTGGTGACTGGGGATGAGGAACGGCTGACCCAGGTGATATCCAACCTGCTCTCCAATGCTGTGAAGTACGCAGAGGATGGTGGCAAGGTCCTGATTCGGGGTCGCCAGATGCCGGATGAGGTTGTCATGTGCGTAAGCGATCAGGGCCCCGGGATCCAGCCTTCCGATCGATATCGGATCTTCGAGCGCTTCTATCGGTCTGAAGAGACCGCCGGAAGCAAACAGGGTGCGGGATTGGGCTTGTTTCTCGCGAAGTCCATTGTTGAGGCTCACGGCGGCAGAATTTGGGTAGATGAGAAGGCAGAGCAAGGGGCGGAAATTTGTTTCTCCTTGCCGAAGGGAGAGGGATAAATCGTGGTTGCGCCTGGATCTTCTGTTCTTTGCCCGAACTGTAATTCACCTATCCAAGCCCATGTCCACCAATTGGTGGATGTTGGCCAGGATCCAAGCGCCAAATCGCGCCTGCTTTCTGGCAGCCTCAACTTTATTCGCTGCCCGGTTTGCAGCTATGAGGGCCAGCTGACGACTCCAATTGTCTATCACGACCCAAGCAAGGAACTGCTTCTTACCTACATGCCGGTCGAACTCAATATCCCTAAAGACGAACAGGAAAAGCTGCTAGGTCGGTTGATCAATCAGGCAATTGATTCGCTGCCCGCGGAGAGCAGGAAAGGATATCTCCTGCAGCCTCAGGCAGTGCTGACCTCACAAGGTCTGATTGAACGCGTTCTCGCAGAAGATGGAGTCACGAAAGAGGATTTGGATGCTCAGCGAGCGAAGATTCGCTTGTTCGAGGATCTGCTGAAAGCACCCGAAGATTCACTGGAAGAATTCGTCGAGGAGCACGACCCAGAACTCGATGAACAGTTTTATCAACTTGCTGCGCTCAGCTTGCAAAGCGCTACCGATGAGCCGGCTCTGGTGGCCGCCACTCAGCGACTCGAAGCCGTGCTTAAATTGAGCAGCTACGGGAAGCAGCTGGCAGCACGCGAGGAGCAGCTTCGTTCAGCCGCAGAAAGCCTGCGCGAAGCTGGAGAAGATCTAACGCGCGAGAAGCTGCTCGAGCTACTTGTCGATTCGACTAACGATGATCGGGTAGAAGCCATCGTGAGCCTGGCTAGACCCGGACTGGACTATTCATTCTTTCAACTGCTCACTGAGCAAATCGATGAAGCTGAAGGCAATGAGGCAGAACGGCTTGAGGCGCTTCGGAAGCGGTTGCTCGAGCTAACGGAAGAGATTGACAAGGCGCAAGAAGCTCGCCTGGCACGAATCACAAATTTGATTGGTTCCATCGCGCAGTCCGATGATATGGATCAGGCTATTCAAGCCGCGCTACCCGCGATCGACGAGCTTTTCATGGCAGTTCTTCAAGCTAATATTCGGGGAGCCGAGGAAAGCGACGATCAGGAGCTGCTTTCGAAGCTCAAGGAAATCGAAGCGAAGCTCAATGAGGCAATACTGGAAAGTCTGCCTCCGAACCTGCGAATTGCCCAAGAGATATTGGAAACAGAAGACGAAGGAGAAGCGCAGCGCATCCTGGAAAATTCCGCCGATCTGATCGACGAACAGCTATTAGGAGCGCTGATGAGCACCAGCCAGCGGCTGGAAGAGGCGGAAGACAAGGATGGCGCTGAGCGCCTTCGGCGCCTGCACCGCCTTGCACTTCGCCTGTCCATGCGATCCAAAATCGATTCTTAGATTTTCAGGCGCCAGTCCCAAGCAGTTTCAACAATCCCGCCTCATCAATAATCTCAACGCCTAGATCCTGAGCCTTCGCCAGCTTCGATCCGGCGTTTTCTCCCGCGACGAGATAGTTGGTCTTCCCGCTCACGCTGCCGGTCACCTTCCCGCCAGCAGCGACAATCTGTGACTTTGCATCGCCGCGCTTCATGGTCGGTAACGTACCCGTAAGGACGAAGGTCTGGCCAAAGAGCAATTGCTCGCCCAGGTCATCCAGCTTCTCTGTTGGCCATGTACCGGCCTTCTTGAGCTTCGCAAGCAATTTCTTGTTGCGGGATTGCGCAAACCAGTCAACCACTCCGGAAGCGATATTTGGACCAATACCTTCCATGGCCTCGAGCTCTGTCGCTTTGGCGCTGGACAACGCGTCAAGGCTTCCAAATTGTCGTGCGAAATCGCCGGCCACCGTTTCGCCCACCCCTCGGATTCCGAGCGCGTTGATCAATCGGTTCAATGGTCGGACCTTGGATGTTTCAATTGCGTCCAGCAGCTTTTCCGCTTTCTTGTCCGCGAAGCCTTCCAACCTAAGCAGGTCGTCCTTGGTGAGACGATATATATCGCCCACGTCTTCGACCAGCTTCGCTTCCACCAAGAGCTCGGCGATCTTGATGCCGAGCCCTTCAATGTCCATCGCCGAACGCGATGCGAAGTGTTCCAAGTTTCGAACCAGCTGGGCTGGGCAGGAGGCGTTTGCACAATAAACCGCCACTTCACCTTTGATGACCCGGATCGGCTCCCCGCAGTCGGGGCATTTCTTGGGCATTTTGTAGGGTTTTTCTTTGCCGGTCCGTGAATCAGCGATCGGCCCAATCACATAGGGTATGACATCGCCCGAACGCTTGATGAGCACCCTATCTCCAATCCGGATGTCTTTTTCCTTGATGAAATCAAAGTTGTGGAGAGTAGCCTGCTTGATCGTCGCGCCGCCCACATAGACTGGTTCGAGAATGGCGTAGGGCGTGATGACCCCCGTGCGTCCCACATTGAGGCCAATGTCTAGCAGTTGAGTGGTTCGTTCTTCGGCGGGCAGCTTGAACGCGATCGCCGCCCGCGGGTCCTTTCCGACGACTCCCAGCGATTGGGCTAGTTCCAGATCGTCGACTTTGATCACCATTCCATCGATCGCATAAGCAAAGCTTTCTCGTTTGTTAGCGAGCTGATCGATAGTTGAAATCACCTCGTCGATACTCTCACAAATCCGCCCATGCTCTTCGACCGGAAACCCCAAATCTTTGAGTTGCTCCAGAACCTGCCATTGCCTTTTCAGTGGAGCTCCGGACGATTCAATAATCGAATAGCAAAACAATCGGATTGGGCGAGTTGCGGTTAGCGAGGTATCAAGCTGGCGAAGCGATCCGGCGGCGGTGTTGCGCGGGTTGACGTAAGTCTTAGCCCCTTCAGCTTCTGCCTTCCGGTTCATCTCTGCGAAATCCTTCTTAAATATGATCGCCTCGCCTCGAACGACAAGGCTGGCTGGCGCCTTTTTTCCATTAGCCTTTAGTGGCACTCGCAGCGGGAGCGTCCGGACCGTTCGAAGATTGGCGGTGATGTCTTCACCATTTTGGCCATCGCCACGGGTTGCGCCGAGTGTGAACAGACCTCTCTCGTAATGCAGCACAACCGTTAATCCATCCAATTTAGGCTCCACTACGAATGCAGCCTTTTCCACCCGCGCATCAAGGCGCGCGATCCGTTCATACCAGGCTCGCACGTCGTCCTCGCTGAATGCGTTGCTGAGGCTGAGAATGGGTCCGGGGTGCGGCACCCGGATGAATCGTTCCGAGATTCCTCCCCCTACTCGATGAGTAGGTGAATCTTCTGTCTCCAGCACTGGATATTGCTGCTCCAGATCCCGCAGCTCCTGCAGCAGTTGATCGTATTCAGAGTCACTGACCAACGGGTCGTCGAGCACGTGATAGCGATAATTGTGAAGGTTTAACTGTTCCCGCAGCTCTTTCGCTCTGGATCTCGCAACTCTGGAAACCATTGGGGTTAGTTTTCGCCTAACTCCGCGTCACGGTCCGGCCATACCTCGTGAAACATCCACCACTCATCTGGGTGATCACGAATAAATCCCTCGATCAAACTTATCACGTGCTGTGCGATCTCCTGCTCCCGGTCAGGATGTCCTTCAAAGTCTTTGGGTCTTATGACTCCTAGGGATTTGGCGCGGTATTTTCCTACCTCGACGCTGTAGGTAACGCCCACCATGATTGGCGCATTGGTCTTTAACGCAAGACGGACATGCCCGACGGGCAGCCAGGCTCGCTTGCCGAAAAACTCCATGTAGATCCCCGATTCATCGGGTCTGTCAGCGGCAGTCACAACTACTCCGCCTTCCTTCAGATAGGTAATCGCTGAGCGCAGAGACTGATAGCTTACTGGCGCTATATTCAGACCGAAGCTGCGGCGGAGATCGTTCTGAGCCTGGTAGCTCGGCATGACTTCCGGATACGCCAGCACCTGTGTGTGATAGTCGAGCCCGCCAAAATAGATCAGGAGATGATCCAGCCCGATGGTGTGAGCGCCGACATAGAGCATTCCGCTGCCCTGCGCCAGGATTTCGTCGATGGTTTCAAGCATGTCCTTATCCGGTGTAGCGATCTCGGATAAGGTCTCAAACCCGCCTTTCATGACTTCAAACAGAGATATGTAGCTGCGCATGGAGTTGCGAAGTACTGATTCGACCGTCTTGACGACCCTCGGATCGTCTTCTGAAAGCCCTTGCACAACCGATTGATTGCTGCGTAGCGCTACAACCATGGGGGTGTCAGGCTGCCCGGCGATGCGGGCTGCGATACGATCTGCTACCCAAAGCGTAAATCGCCGGGGAAGAAGCCTTACCAGCCACATTGCTGCATCCGGCCCCCACCGGCTGTTTGCAAATGAGATCAGGCTCATGAAGAGCTTTTGGCTTTCTCCACTTCGCGCATTTGTCGATACCCAGACACGATCACCGGGGCGCCTCGTACAACCGAGAAAGCGACTGCTATCCAGGCCACAACTTCAGAAACGCTTAACACGGATTCCGACGCAGTTTGGAGACTGCTGCCTTCCGGGAAGCTCGAAAGGGCAAAGCCTAGTGTGAGTCCACAAAAAGCTACGATCTTGCTGATGCTGTAGCCTGACCGCATCCAGGGCGAGCTCACCAAGAAATGTCCAAGCCCGGAGCCCTGTTGTTCAAAGGGAGCCTTGCCCTGGCTGACGCCGATGCTCCGAATAGCGTCTGTCAGTACTGTGCGTGCGATGATGATCAGCGGGATCGCCACGGAGATGGTTCCCAGATCTGCCAACACGACCCACAGCACCAGTTCATAGGTGCGATCGGTAGCAATATCGAGCACGCTCCCCATCAGTGAGGTGGTGCCTGTCCGCCTGGCGATCACTCCGTCCAGGGTATCGAGGAAGAGTGCAAAGAATAAGAAAGGCACGGCGAGCAGTTGGACCTCTGAATTCCCGAAGTAAATCATAAGCAGGAACACCAGCAGCAATGGGTAGCGAATGATCGTTATTAGGTTGGCCACGGGCACAATACTAACCTAACGGGGGGGGCGTGAAGGCGTTAGATGGTGCGCCATCGTATACTTGCTGTGGCTATGCCTGAGCAAAGAATCCTTGTTGTGGACGACGAAGTCAGCGTCACCGAGCTCTTCAGTATGATGCTGGAGATGGAAGGCTATCGGGTGAGGGTCGTGCACGACGTGCAGAGTGCCAAGCACGCACTGGATGAGGAACCGGCCGACTTGTTGTTGGTCGACATCATGATGCCGGAGGCGTCCGGGCTGGAGCTATGCCGATATGTGCGGGCCGAACCATTTCTGGCAAGTACCCCCATCATCGTAATATCAGCTCGATCGCAGTTGGACGAAGTTCATGAGGGCCTTGCGGCCGGCGCAGACACCTACCTTCTCAAACCAGTTTCCAAAAATGAGCTGATAGAAGCCGTGCAAGAAGCCCTCGCAGATTAGGGAGCTACAACGCCCCCTGTTACATCGATGAATTCGTAGGGCGCCGCGTACTCAGAATATAATGCACGGTCTGGCAAGCGCTCGTAATCCCCTTCAAACAGCTGATTGAAGATGAGCCGAAATGTGTTGACTGGCGTCAGGTGCGGGTAGATTTCATCCCCGCCACCCGGTAGAAGCAGCGCGTTCAGGATAGTCATGCGCTCCTGCACATACCCCTGGCGCCCGGTGTTGGAATCCGGCCCATGATCGGCTTGAATCACGATCACGGGCGTCGTATCCGCATTCGCCAGGATCGACATCACAATCCGCTCCAACTCGCGATTAAGGAACTCGACCTGGTCCCGGTAGCCACGAATATACGCCTCGGAGGAACCGGATGACGGAAAATCTAAGGCAAAAGGTGCATCCGGAGTGACCGGATTTCCCTCCGCATCAAAGACGAAAGGTGGATGAGGCAGAATAAGGTGGGCGAAAACCAGTCGCGGCCGCTCTCCCTCTGGCAGGTTTGCGAGCCCATCCAGAGTGAAACGCAGACGAGTCCGGTGGGCTACGTAGGGATAGTCGAGATCAGGAATCAAGCTAGGCAGTGCGACCGCACCGTCGATGAGCAGCCGCATCGCGGTCGTTTGGGCCAGCAGCGATTCAAAAGGGTTGGCTCCTCCAAGGCTCAAGGCCTCATCGATCGTGCCTGGGCTCAGGTAAATGTCCGCGTCGCGCCACTCCGTTCCTTCCAGACCGGTCGAGAACGCGACGATCTCGTAACCAAGTTCTTCTAGCTGGCTTCGGACCGTACTGCGCTTAATGAGATCCCAAAGTTCCTGCCTGCCCCGATTTTGCTCCGGCACAAGTTCATCCACATAATCCAAGTTGAGCGCTGATGCTAGCGCCAGACTAGTTTGGGCATAATTGGATCGCGCAGCGCGGGCGATCGTGAAGCCTTGTTTTTCCAGGCCATGCAGGAACGGTTCATTGTCGAACTCGAACACTTCCTTCAACGTGTCTTGCCGGGCATAAGCATCAACAACGATGTAATAAATGTCAGGAGGCGGGTCTTTGCCGGCTGGAAGGCGTAGCTTGCGAAGCTCTTGCACAGCCGGGCTGGGAGATTCGACAGCGTAGCTTGCAATCGAGACGATAGGAAAAATGAGTAGGGCAGCCGACACTACGTTGAGAACGCGCGTTGGTGGGCGCGGATCGCGCAGGTACCTAAAAATCCATAAGCCCACGCCGATCAGCAACACGGTAGCAACGGCAGCGAGATATCGGTGTCGAGCTATCGTCGCACCTAGTCCGGCTGCCTTGAGGCTACCGTAAAGGTGTCCATAGCTATAGAACATCAGCAGCGCCAGACTGGCGAGCAGCCCGGCACGCGGCAGGTCTCGAATAACGATCCAGATCAGACCGAGCAGACCAAGAGCCCCGAGCACCGAAAGGATCAGGGGGCGCACACTTTCTGACAGTGGAACCCAATCTAGATTCTGCGCCAGCAGAGCCAGGATAGGAAAAATTGCAAAAAACAGGGGGTGAACAACCAGCGGCTTTGTCACGATTAGGATTCGGCCGATCATTGTACTCAAGTCGGCCGCAACATGGTCGCCATTGTATAATCGCCCCGCGCCCCCGTAGCTCAATGGATAGAGCGCCGCACTTCGAATGCGTAGGTTGGGAGTTCGAGTCTCTCCGGGGGCGCCTGAGTATGAATCAGAAAGGACCTGGCCATCACCAGGTCCTTTTTCCATCCCGAAATGCGGGTTTTTTACATCGCGATCGCTGCCAAGCCGAGCCCGATCGGTCCCCAACTAATCGGAAGTAGGTCCCAAGAATCACCCTCATCCTCGGATGCCCAGACTTGCCCATTCTTTAATGCGGCGATTACAAGTCCTGGCCGACCAGATACCGTTGCGAGACCATAAGGCATCGA
>CBDTZL010000004.1:0-32798 GCA_965364895.1 uncultured bacterium | reverse complement strand
CGAAGGTTCCCTGCGCTTCGATCTGGACCACAGCTTGACGAACGTCTTCTAAGGTCGATACAGCGCCGCCATCAGAGATCTCCGGTTCGATCTCGGGCTGGGGCTCTTGGGCGGGAGGGGGTGCGGGTTCTTCGGTAGCACTCAGGTTGAGATTGCAGGCCATAGCGGCAAGCGCAAGCCCGGCAATCATCATGACTGCTGGCCGATAGTTTCCATTTGGTCTCATCGATGCTCCCCTACTGTGACAGGATTTAGTATAGAGGAACTTCACGCGCGTCATCAATATGCCAGGCTTACGCCGGGCTTACAGACTCATTTGGGCTGCTAGAGATTGGCTAAAAGAAGACGTACTGTGCAGTTGCCATCGCGATCAGTGCAACCAGTAGCAGGATGGAGGTTATCGCTCCCAGGTTCGACAGACGGTTCTGAAATCCCGCGATCTGCGCTGCCTGTTCAGGGGTGGGGGGACCTTCAAGGCTGGATCCAAACTCAGCCAGCTTACGACTGGTAGATCCTACCAATATTCCCGCAATCCACGCCGCGATGCCGGCCAGGCCACCAATCGTGAGCATCACACCTGTTCCGGTGGACATCCAATCGGTGCTTAACTGACCCGATGCCCGCCAATAAAGTAGCAACCCCGTCAGAACGGTTAGGGTCGCAGCGGCTGCGATCGCCACGATATACCGTCCTCCCTGCACCAAGGTCTGCATGAACTTGGCTCCCTCCGGTCCGGCCTTCTGAGCCGCCGGTGCAATAAATCCAGTCAGCAAGAATGAACTACCCGCCCAAAAGGCAGCCCCCGTGATATGAATGACCCGTAGTAGCAAAACGTAAGAGTCCATGGTCTCTTTTCCCCTTTGATTTCCGGCATTATAGCCTTTGTTGCAAACCGCTCTGGGAGGCACAGGCCCTAGTAGGATTCATTCCACCTACACTACAATCCACATCGTGAGTTTAGAAAACGGCTCGATCTTGAATGACCGATACCGCATTGAGGGGCAGCTCGGCAAGGGCGGGATGGGGACAGTCTATCTGGCTTATGACCAAACCCTCGACATCAAGGTCGCGCTAAAAGAAAATCTCAATCCAGATCCTGAATCGGAGGCCCAGTTCAGGCGCGAAGCGAAACTGCTTGCGAGCCTGCGGCATCCGAATCTTCCCCGTGTGACCGATCACTTCATTTTGGACGAGATCCAGTATTTGGTGATGGACTATATCGAGGGTGACGATCTGCAGACTGTGCTTACCCGTCAGCGACCCGATGTGCCAGAGGTTCTCAGGTGGTCGGATGATGTTTGTGACGCACTGACCTTCCTTCACACCCGCCAACCTCCTGTGATCCACCGCGATCTCAAACCAGGCAACTTGAAATTGCAGCCAGATGGAAGAGTGATCCTGGTCGACTTCGGCATTGCCAAAGCACACACCGATAAGCAAACCGCTACCGGCGCTCGGGGTATGACCCCCGGCTTTTCGCCGCCAGAGCAGTTCGGAGGCTCCGGAACCGACCCGCGCAGCGACCAGTACGCTCTCGGCGCCACTCTTTACTACTTGATGACCGGAAAGCAGCCGGCCAACAGCATCGACCGGATGCTAAATCAGGGTGAGCTGATTCCACCCCGAGAGATCAATCCGGAAATTCCAGAATACGCCGAAATTGCGATCACCCACGCGCTTGCATTACCGAAAGACGATCGATTTCCGGATGTGGCCAGCTTCAAGGCTGCCATGCATGGGGGCGTGGACTTGCCTACCGTACGCGCAGGTGGAATACCACGTGCAGTCCGTATCGGAGCTCCACTTTTAATCCTGGCCGCGCTTGGAATAGCCGCGGTATTCATCGTAGGCGGAGGCGCGATCTTTGGCGGAGCCTCAGAGTCGGAGCCCACCCAGCCGGTGGCGGCGGTCATCGATGATCCAACGGATACCCCCTCGCCAGTTCCAACGGACACCCCCCTACCCACCGCTACCGAAACTGTCGAGCCCTCTCAAACACCGATCGATACCGTAGTTCCGACCGACACTCCCGTTCCAGTCGTGCTTGGGGGTAGTTCTAAGATCGCCTTCGTGAGCGACCGGGCCGATGAAGTGCTTCAAATTTGGACCATGAACCCGGACGGGACTGATCCGCGCCAACTCACGTTCGATCCCGGCGAGAAAACCCAGCCGAAATGGTCGCCAGACGGATCGCGGTTGCTCTATGTCGCGCCCGGCGGGATGGATGATTTTGGCAATGATCTGGGCTTAGATCTTTGGGTGGTCAATGCCGATGGAACGGATATTGCCAAGGTGACCAGCTTTGAGGGTGACGACACGGATCCATCCTGGTCGCCGGACGGGTCCATCATCGCCTTCACCACCAACCGAGCCAACGACACCCCGCAAGTCTTCATCAAAGATGCCGCCTGCCTGGATACGCCTGAAGGGTGTGGGGCGGTTCGGGGGAGCAATGTGTCCTGCCATGTGGACTTCTGTGCGGCCGAATCCTCTCCCGCATGGGCGCCATTGGGCGTCGATCTACCTGGCTGGATTCCGACAGACTACAAGCTTGCAGTGCTTACCTCGATCAACAACGCGCCTACAGAGATATTCGTGCGACCTCCCGAGCTCGCGGTTCCTGTTGACTTTGATCGACGGGACCAGATGCGCAACCTGGAAGACCTGAGTTGGTCACCCGATGGAACCCGCTTTCTCTTCACATGGCTCTACACGCGGGGGGTCAATGAAATCTACACCGCTCGAGTGGAAGATCGGGCAGCGACCTTCACCAAGCTGACCTCGACCAACGGAAATAAGGAGCCGGTCTTCTCACCGGACGGTCAGATGGTCGTCTTCACAAGCACCCGCGATGGTAAGCCGGACATCTACCTGATGACCGCCGGCGGCGGCAATCAGATAAATATTTCGAACAGTCCTGCAACCCGCGACATGCACCCCGATTGGCGGCCTAATTAAGGAACGATTTCGATCTGGATCCGGCGACTTTCGGCACGGTTCCCAGCAGAGTCAACTGCGCGAGCGTAGATCTCGTAATCGCCGGTCCGATTGGGAATCGTCCATTCCACGCTAAAAGGCGCCGAGCTGGATGTTCCAATGCGGCGCCCGTCCACAAAGAATTCAACCCTTTGGAGCCCAACCTCATCTGTTGCGGAGACACTGATCGCGAGCCGGTCGACCTCATCTAATGAAAATACTTCCCCTGCGGATGGCACCAGCAGCTCGATGTTGGGGGGTTCATTGTCGAGCGTCACCGGGAGTGCAGCGGTTCGCACTTGCCCGTCGTTCATTACCACGAGCAACTGCAGCGTGTACAGACCGTTCAAGCCCTCCGTGAGCCAGGTGCCCAGACGGCTTCCCTCAACCGGACGCTGCTGATCATCGCCAATCTGAACCCACCGCGTGGGGTTTAGCCCCTGCCCATATTGCAGCCGGTAATAGTCAAATCCATCCGTATTGGCATCTCCTAGGATCGCGACATCGTCGCCCAGGATTTCAAAAGGAGCCGGAGACATGATCTGGAATCCGGGAGTTGAGCCAAGCTCTGAAGAAAGCGTGTCGTATTCCTGAGGCGGCTGCTCTATTCCCATCTCACGAGCCCAAGCTTCGGCTACCGAAGGTGGAATGAAATATACGCGCTCTTCGACCGACTGAAGTGGAGTGAGAAGCGTGGCAAGTTTGCCGGTCTCACGGTTGACTCGAAAAGGCTGATACAGGTTGTCATACTGGGTTGGTTCGGTGCCAAGGATAAAAACTTCGCCCACGATTTCCGGGCAGTATTGGGTGGGCAGAAGCCCGGAAGGGCTGCAGACGTCGACTCTCGTCACTCCCAGCGGCATATTCCAGCTTTCTGGAGGCAGATCGGCCGAAGCAAACCGAATGGCCGCATTCCAGATGGCGGTCGCCCCATTTACCCGGTCGATTTGAACCAGTGGGGAGCCTCCAAGCCAGATGCCAACTGCCCGCTGAGGCGTAAAGCCGATGGCCCAATTATCTTCGGCATTCAGTGAGTTTCCAGAAATTGCTCCGGCGGCCCGTCCAATCTCCAGGCTGTTCCCCTTTCCCAACTCTTCCCAACGGGCCGACTCGTCAGACAAAGCGTCGACCATCAAGAAAGCTAATTGGGGGCTAACGACGGCTTGAGAAAAGGGACTGTATTCGTAGAGCACAGCGCCTTCCGAATCCTCGACCCGCTGAACAATAGTGGGTTCAGTATCCTCGCCGGTGCGTTTTCCATCGGCGGCCAACACCCCATACGCGGAGGTCAATTCCATGAGGCTGGCTGAATCACGCGGTCCGCTCAGCCCAAGCTGCGCCAACGTTCGATCAACACTTTCCTGGCCGAGCGCGGCAAGCGTAGCCTCAGCCGGATCCGGATAGGCGTTGATTAGTGCGGTTCGCATCCGCACTGGCCCATGCGGGTCTTCTCCAAGATCAACCACCATGCTGGAGGGTGTGCTGCCACGCGAGAAGGCGGTCAGGTACGTAAAGGGATCAAGAAGCGCTTCCGGGTTAAGCGCTTCATCAAACGGACCCTGCGCGGCCAGAATCTCACCCGAAATCGGGTCGATCACAACCAGCGCCCAATCCTCGATCTCGTGGTCAAGACCCGCGTCACGCGGTCGCAATGTGGGAAGCAGTGCAGCCGATACACAGGGGCTGCCTTCTGAAGTGGCGCTTACCGTCCCAATCGGCTCTCCGGATAGTCGCGCCACGTGGGATTCGGCCGCACATGCAGCCTGCTGCTGCAAGTCGTAGTCGATGGTTGAGATTACTTTCAGTCCACTCCGACCGACGAGTTGACCGCCCAATTCGCGGGTGACTTGCTCGATCAAAAATTTCGCAAAACGTGGAGGCTTCGGGCCCTCCTGCATCGGCAGAGGGTCGTCCAAAGCGATACGCGCTTGCGCTTGGGTGACAAAGTCCGATTGCACCATCCTGTCGAGCACCACGCTCCTGCCTGCCTTGGGGTCCAGTTTGCGTGTTTCTGGGACCAACATTGCAGCCAGAGAGGCGTTCTCTCCCACGGATAGCTCGTCAGCATGCTTCCCATAGTAGGCCAGGGTGGCCGAATCGATTCCATATGCCGCGTCGCCATAATCGGCGCTGTTCAGGAACCAGGTCAAGATCCGATCTTTTGGATATCGGCGGGTTAGCTCAGCAGCGAGCAGCGCTCGCTGCGCCACTCTGGCCAGCGAAGGCTCGCTCGGAGGTAGCAGAGCGATTTCTACCAACCGTTCGCTGATCGTCGAAGCCGTTTGGTTGGACAGGTCGTATCCAGAGCTCGTCCAGAACTCCGGTTCGACCGCTGCCACCGTTGCCTGCATCAGGCTATCGGGCGCCAAGTCAAGATCGATCCACTGCCTCGCTTGAGCATCAGGATGGAGATGCTGATACAGAACATGCTCACCAGAGCTGTCGTATACCAGGAGCGGTCGAAAGGTTTCTGCGCCTCGCATTCCAAACTGCGCCTCGACCTGAGCCACATCTGGCAACCCCTTGACGACCGCAAGATAAGCCGATGCGCCGAGCAGTCCCAGCCCCGCAACCAGCGCGAAAACTATCGCCAGCACAGCGACTAGTCGGCCGCTGTCTTCTATTCGAGTAGATCTTCGAGCTCTACGTATCTGTAGCGAACGGGACATCTTGAGGTTTTCCTCTGGCCTTCAGTGGCCGCAGGGCCGAGAATTATAATCAGCAGGCTATTGCGAGGCAATTAACTGATGACTAAGGAAAAAACTTGCGAAGTCTTTCACCTGGGCACCATCGATTTTCTGTCGGCCCGCGCAACCCAGCAGGATTTGGCCTCAGAAATTGGAGCAGGCGAACGTCCGCCTGCGCTGCTCCTGCTGGAGCACCCGCACACCTTCACCTTCGGAAGCTCAGCAGATGCAGGCAACCTGCTCTGGGGCGAGCGTGAGCTCGCTGATCGCAGCGTCAAGGTGCACTGGACCGACCGCGGAGGAGACGCTACCTATCACGGACCTGGTCAATTGGTGGGCTATCCGGTGCTGCCGCTGGGGCGCCTGAAAGCTGACGGTCGGTTGCCCAAAGGCGATTTCGTCGGTTACTTGCGGGACCTGGAAACCGTGCTCATACGCGCGCTCGCGGACCTTGGGCTGGGAGCTGGACAGCGCAAAGACCACACCGGAGTCTGGGTCCAGCCTGACGTCGCCTCTCGATGCATAAATTGTCCGCCTGCAGCCCGGCGGGTTCCTTCGAAGCTGGCCTCGATCGGCGTACGCGTGACGGCTCAGGGAGTCAGCCAGCATGGATTTGCGCTCAATGTAGCGCCTGACATGGAGTACTGGGAAGGGATCGTGGCCTGCGACCTGCCCGAGACCCCCATGGTCTCACTTGCCAACCTGCTCGATCCGGCGCCCACCATGGAGCAGGTAAGCGAGGCAATCGTCAGAGAGTTTGGCAGCGTCTTTCAGCTAGACATGGTTGAAGCAATCACCGCATAACATCCGGCCCCCAGAACCTTCGGCACGCCTCCTGCAACCGGGTACAGATAGGGATATCCAATCATGAAAACTATTCTGTCTATCGACGGCGGCGGTATTCGAGGAATCATCCCGCTGGCCTGTTTGATCGAGTTGGAAAAGATAGAGGGTCGACCTTCGCGGGAAATCTTCGACATGGTCGCGGGGACCTCGACCGGCGCGGTAATTGCAGCAGGACTCGCGCTCGGAATGAGCGCCCGAGGCCTTATGGCAATTTATCGCAACCTGGCTGAGTCAGCGTTTAAGGCGCTTCCCTTCTGGGAAGTAGCCCTCAGCCTCGGCAATCATCGCTACAGCAGCGAGTTCGTCGCAAAGACACTCGACCAGATGGGCGCCGACAAAGAAATCAACAGCCTCCCAATCGATGTCTTCATCACCGGCAAGAACACCGTCACCAGCCGCACCGATTTTTTTGTGCGCGATAACGAGGGCAACGCCTCGGCCTGGGGCCGTTTGCCGCTCAAGGACGCGGTCCTGGCCAGTACCGCGGCTCCAACTTATTTCCCCGCGCACTCCGCCACCCTTGACGGAAAAACTCATACCTGGGTCGATGGCGGCGTAGGGGTCTCGGGAAACCCTTGCTACCAGGCGGCCGTCGAAGCGATTCACTACAGCGCAGGCACCTATACTCCGGGTGATACGCGGATGCTCTCGTTTGGCACCGGCCGCACACCTCATACGATCGAAGCCCACAAGGCTAGCTTTCTTCAGTGGGGGGAATGGGCGCTTCGAGAGATGCTCGAAGACGCTTCAGAATGGCAGTCGTTTGTGACCAATTTGGAATATGATGGGTCCGGTCGCATCGATTTCCGCCGCTATAACCTGGATCTGGCGCCCGATGTCATGGATCAACTCGGGGTGCAGGTCCCTGCAGGTAAAAAAGTGACCGACATCGGCCTCGATTCGGTTTGGGCAGTTGATTTGCTCCAGGATATCGGACGTGCCTTTGCTCGGCGGATCGACTTCGACGACCCCAACGGATTTTTCATGCGCTCCGCATTGGGAGGCTCACCCCCGCAGTTCTAGCCCGCTCTCCGAGCCGACCGAACCCCTGCACGCCCTCCGTGCTATACTCCGCCGGATTTTCCGGAGAACCTCATGCGTACTTCTGGGCTGGAACCACGGCACGCAGCCGTTCGATCAGGCAGTTTGCAACCAAAGACCCTTGTTGTTCGCCTTAGCCGGGCAGTTTTGCTGCTAGGCACTCTCGTAGTTCTCGCGGCTTGCAACAGACCCGCCGAAGAGCCTCCCGCCAATGTGCTGGCGACCTCCGTATCATCGACATTGACCGCTCAGCCGGTTGATGAAGCAACCGATATCGCTACTGCTATGGCGACCGCCATTGAAGAGAAGACTCCCGAGCCCTCGGGTACTCCCGACGACAAAAGCATTGAGGTCACACCTACGCCGACGGTAGAGCTGACCGAAGAACCCGAGTTTTCGCCTACCCCCAGCAATACTCCCATTCCATTGGAGCCAGGAGACCCGCGCTTGGGCCTCAACCTATCGGATCCAGACTTCATTGACGACTTCAGCGAACGATTTACATGGTTTGAATTCAGTGATCCAGAATCTGCAACCGTCGTTTGGGATGACGGTCGGCTGCGGGTCACCGACCATGTAACGGATGGAATCCTGTGGTGGACGACCACCGCAGTTGTTGCCGAAGATTCCTACGCCGAGATCATGGTGCAAACTTCGGCCTGCTCAGGCAAGGACGCCTACGGGATGGGGATCCGAGTTGGCGGCGACAACATCGACCGGGGCTACACGCTCGAGATCTCGTGTGACGGTGCATGGCGTGTGCGAAAATTCATCGCGTTCGATGAAATCCCTGCTGTACTTCGTAACTGGACCGAGTCGGACCTGATAAACGCTGGACCGGATGCCACCAACCAGATCGGCTTCTTGGCCGATGGCGATCAGCTGTTCGCGTTCATCAACGGCGTGCTCCTTGATCCGATCGCCATCGAGGACTCGGATTACAGTTCGGGCGTTCCCAGCCTATTTACTAACGCTTCCCAGACCACAGACCTCACTGTACATTTCGATGACTTCAGGCTCTGGTTCCTCACCCCATGAGCTTCTCGCCGGAAGGTGGGGTTCATTCTCAGATCCATCCACATCCGGCCTCGCTCCCCATGAGCCTCATGCTCGAAAGTGGAGTTTCTTTGCAATTCTCTCGGCAGCCTGTCTGACCATAGCCGCGTGTGCTCAAGCCGCCTCGCCCGAGGCGCGCTCTTCGCCGACCGCGACTGCAATAGTCACCAGCCGACCGGATCCAATTCAGACCGCTCCACCGCCCACCCGCACTGCCGTACCTGAGCACAAGCTCGGCCTCGGTGTGCCGCTCTTTGAGGACGATTTTGAATTCGATACCGGTTGGGACCAGGGCGCTGCACCGCGCGGAGCAGTCAGTCGGCTGGACAACAAATTGGTCATCTCGGTACAGGGTCCCTCGACAATGCTCTCCTCTCTGTCTCCCATCGCACCCATCGCAGATTTCATGGTCGAAATTGAGGTTCGTTCTGAAATTTGTGAGAATGGAGATGAGTTCGGATTAATCGTTCGGGTTGGAGGAGCTGGCAACCCCACCCAGGATTCACACTATCGATTCTTGATCACTTGCGACGGAGCAGTTCGTGCTTCACGCTTTCTGTCAGGTGCCGAGGCGCCTATACTGCCGATTACACCGAGTGCGGACGTTCTTGCCGGCGCCCCAGCCGTTAACCGCATCGGAGTTTCAGCGATCGGCGACAGTTTTCGTTTCTTTGTGAATGACATGCAAGTATTTCAACTGGATGACGGCGAAATTCCTGCCGGCAGGATTGGCGCGATCATCCGCGCCCGCCAAGGTGCGCAAACGACAATTTCGTTCGACGATTTCAAAGTTTGGGACCTAGCCGCAAGCCAACCGGACAACTGAGATGGCTAATAAACGACCCTTTCGCAACCGGCTGAACGATTTAGATCCTAAGCAATGGATCAAGTTCCAGAAATCCTGGTTCGTTCACGATCCACCTCCAAGGCGAAAGGATGTAAAGCTTCATCCGGCCAAATTCCCGGAGACCCTTGCTCAGGAGTTCATTGAGTTCTTCACCAAAGCCGGACAAACCGTGTTGGATCCGATGGTTGGCACAGGATCGACACTTATCGCTTGCCTTCGAAGTGGGCGAAATGGAGTCGGGATCGAGCTCAGCCCAAAATATGCGGAGCTCGCCGCTCAACTGGTCGAAGAGGAAAAAGCTGCACTCGGATCGGAGCAGGTTCGAGTGGAGGTGATCCAGGGCGATTCTGCAGACATAGCTAGTTTCCAGCTGCCGCTCATCGACTACGTGTTTACCTCTCCCCCCTACTGGAACATGCTCCACGCCAAGGGCGCAGGAACCCAGAAGCAGCGCCGAGAGGACGACAATCTCGACGTCACCTACTCGGAGAACGCAGCCGATCTTGGAAACGTAGAGGACTACGATGAATTTTTAGATCGGCTCATCGAAATTTATTCGAGCTTGCAGGAAGTGCTGAGACCGCGCGCCTATCTGACCATCATCGTCAAGAATATAAAAAGGGGAGGGAAAATCTATCCTCTGGCCTGGGACCTTGGCCATCGGTTGGGGCAGATCTTCACCCTCAAGGACGAGAAAATCTGGGCTCAGGACGATATTCGGCTGGCGCCGTATGGCATGGGAAACGCCTGGGTCAGCAATACATTTCATCACTACTGTCTTCAATTTCGGTACGAACCCGAGTAGCTTGAGCGCTGCACGCTTCCTGTTGCCAGCGCCGAACAACCCGGGTATCCTACGTCTGCAGCACCCCACCGTAAACCTGAATGTATCTCGCAATAGAAGGTGTGATCGGCGTCGGGAAAACTTCCCTGGCGCGCCTGCTCCAGCCCGTGTTCAACGCGGAGCTATTGCTGGAGGTTTTTGAGGAAAATCCCTTCCTCTCTGATTTCTATTCAGACCGCCACCGCTATGCCTTTCAAACTCAAATTTACTTTTTGCTGAGCCGATACCGCCAGCAGCATCATGCTGTTCCTGAAGCGCTCACGAATGGCGACCTGATCGCAGACTACACATTTGCAAAGGACGCGCTATTTGCAGGATTGAATCTGACTGGAGACGAGATTGAAACCTACCAACTGGTGCACAACGCGCTCGCCGAACGCATCCCCCTACCGGATCTGATCGTATATTTGCGCGTTTCAACCGAGGTTGCCATGCAGCGCATCTCGATGCGGGATCGCTCCTACGAACGCAATATGGAAGTTTCGTATATCGAAGAGCTCAACGTAGCCTATGAGGATTTCTTCAATCAAAACGACGGGCTCCCGGTCTTATTTATTGATTCGACTGCCCTGGATTTTGTTTCTCATCCGAACGATCTGGAGCACGTAGCGGACCGCATCCGTCAGAAGCTGCAGATCCCCCCATACCAGCAACACCTACCACTCGAGAAATCTTGAGGATCACAACCGAGAAGCTATTAGAACTGGCGCAAAAAGAGGCCGAAGATCGAACCGGTATCGTCTCGGCCTATGTAATCGGTTCGGCTGCCAGTGGTGACCCAATCTTTGGCGGCACCGCGGATGTCGATCTGGTGCTGATTCACGAGTTCGAGCCGGTCGCTGAACGCGAGATTGTTCAACTCTCAGACCAGGTTCACCTTGACATTACGCACCACCCAAGGCGGCTATACAAACAGCCGCGGGAACTGCGCGTGGATCCCTGGCTCGGCCCGGCAATGTGCGAGCCAGTTTTTCTCTACGATCCGAACCACTTTTTTGAATGGGCACAAGCCTCCGTACGGGGACAATTTCATCGCACAGACTACATGCTGGCCCGAGGTGCTGCGTTTCTTGAGAAGGCCCGCGCCTCGCTCGAGGGATTGGAATCCGATCGGCTGTGGCTATCTGGTTGGACCCGTGCACTCTTAGAGGCTGCAAATGCCGTGGCTTCGCTTGAAGGTTTTCCGGCCGCCGGTCGCCGGGTCATGCCGCAGCTGGAATCAAAGTTGACCGGGTTGGACCAGCCTGAAATTTACGGCTCCTTCCTTCGATTGCTTGGCGCTGAGCGGTTCGAGGCTTCCGTAGCGTCAGAATGGGTCGACAGTTGGGCTGCGAATTTTGCGTCGGCCAACGAGATTTCTTTGGACCCCGATCTGACGATGGTGCGCAGAGACTATTACCTTGGAGGCTTCCGATCCATGATTGAGGCGGGAGCAGCGGTGGAAATCTTATGGCCGATGTTATCCACCTGGGATCTCGCCATCTATGAACTCACGTTGGCCGGTGAAAGCCTTCTCCACTGGCCGCAGATATTGAATACACTGGGGTTGAGTTCCGATCACGCCCTCGATCGCGAGCGAGAAATGGAAGATCTATTGGATCAAGTCGAAGGGATCTTAGAGAATTGGGCCGAGAAAGTCGGAGCATAGTGGAGTGAGTCGTTTTGTCGCAGTTGCGGGGAATATCGGCGTCGGCAAGTCGACGCTTGTAGAGCTGCTGGCCGAAAAAATGGGTTGGACGCCCTTCTATGAACCCCAGTCGCAAAACCCCTACCTGGCAGATTTCTATCGCGACATGCAGGAGTGGTCCTTCCAGTCCCAAATATTCTTTCTCTCGCGCCGCCTGCGCGCCCATCGAGATATTTCGAATCATCCGGGGCCAGCGGTGCAGGACAGAAGCGTATATGAGGACGCCGAGATTTTTGCGCAAAATCTCTTCCTCGAGAGAAATATGTCCGATCGCGACTACCAGACCTATCGCGATCTTTATGAGGTACTGACCCGCTTCCTGCCGCCTCCCGACCTGGTTGTGTACCTGAGGGCTTCGGTGAGCACCCTGGTGGAACGCATTTCAATGCGCGGGCGGGACTACGAAACAGGTATTCAGCCGGAATATTTGAGCCGCTTAAACGACCTGTATGAGGAGTGGACCGAAGGCTTTTCGCTCTGTCCGGTACTTACCGTTCCTGCCGATGATCTCAATTACGTACTCAATGACGCGCATTTAGACCTCATCATTTCCAAAATTGAGAGCAAGCTGTCGGGCAAGGAAGAAGTACGGTTTGAGGCGGAGGATATACAGGGTAGCTAGCGCAATTCTTGCTTCGCCTATTTGATTCCACTACAATTCACTAACGGGAACCCTTCGAACCCCCAACCGATAACGGGCTACCTACGAAAAAAACAAAAGCCCGATGAGTATCATCAAGGTCTCCGCGGCTTCGAGAACCTCGGCCGTCGCTGGCGCTATCGCCGGCGTGGTCCGGGAGCACAACCACGCGGAAGTTCAGGCTATCGGGGCCGGTGCGGTCAATCAAGCCGTTAAGGCAGTTGCTATCGCCCGCGGCTACCTCCAAGAGGACGGCCTGCACATCGTGTGTCTACCCGAGTTCACCACTGTCACAATTGAGGGAAAAGAACGAACCGCAATTCGGTTGGTTGTCGAACCACGCTAACCTGTCCCCCGCCACTAAGCAGCAGGCAGATCCAGCATAAGCGCTTCCACCGCGAGCCGCAGGTTTGCATTGCTATCTACAGCAGACAGCGTGCGTGAGATTGCTTTCACCACCCCGTATCGATCCTCTGGAGCGACGGGCAGAGCCAGGGTTTCAAATGAAGGTAATAGATCGGGATTGCGGCTTACTACTTCGGCCTGGTAGCCGCGGTAGAGCAGATCACGCCAGATGCTCAGCCAGGCCTCCAGCGCGCTCCGAACGCGGCGACGCTGTACGGGGAGCTTTCCCCTGCCGACAATTCGTTCCGCCAGCGCAAATCGGCCGCCGATATCCGATTTCATGGCCTCCCGCAATTGGTTCAGAGCTTCGGATCGACGCTCAAAGAGGTCAGGATCGGATTCCCATCGAATGGCTCTTCCTGGTCGTCCTTCGGATAAGGTTGCCAACATTTGAGATCGCTCGGCCTCGACCTCGCGATCTTCAAGCGCGCCCAAAATTGTCGACGATGCGACCCCCCGCAGCCTAATCACTTCGCATCTGGAGACCACGGTAGAGAGCAGCTGCTCTTGTGCGACCGCTGTCAGCAGAAGCACCACCTGGTCGGGCGGCTCCTCCAGTGTCTTCAGCATAGCGTTAGCTGCGCTGATGCTTGCATTGTGAAAATTTTCCAACAGTGCAATTCTCCAAGGCCCTTCATACGGAGATAGCGCCAGGCGCCGCTGCAATCCGCGTACGTCATCCACCTGGATCGTTGGATCTGGCGCCAGGATGTCCAGGTCTGGGAAGGTACCATCGGAGATGAGACGACAGGCACGACACTCGCCGCACAATTCGCCCAAGGGATCTGCACGTTCACAACTCAGGGCCTGGGCAAATTTCCTTGCCAGCGTGCGTTTCCCAATCGATTCCGGACCGACGAATAAGTAGGCATGACGCACTCGTTCGTCCGCAATATGCCGCTTGAGTAGCCTGACTGCCCACTCGTGACCAATAAGATTCCAGCTCACATTTCCATTGTATCCTTTGGTCAGGATTGAGGTTTGAATCCCGAATCCAGCGCTGGTATCGTCGACTCCAAATGGCGATTCCATCTGGGATAGGTTGGTTTGTATGGTGGATCAGCAAGGTGAGTGGATCGGTCTCTCAGAAGCCGCGAGGCTGCTAGGAGTTCATCCATCAACCGCCCGTTCATGGGCAGATAGCGGAAAACTGTCTGTGCATCGGACCGCCGGAGGTCATCGACGCTTTCTTCGATCAGAGATCGAAGACTTTGGACGCAGTTCTGATGCGAGCAGCGCTCAATTCGTGATTGAGAACGTGATTGGCCGTACGCGTTTGGAAGTCGCCGAGGGACGGTTGGAGGATCAAGCCTGGTATCGGAAGCTGACCGAGCCCCAGCGTGAGGCCTATCGCGAAAAGTCGCATCGGCTGGTTCAACAAGTCGGAGAGCTCTTGGGTTCCGATACGACCGAGGAGCCGCGCCTGATTGGGCGCGAGTATGCCGGTATTAGCCTCGACGCGGGGATGACTCTGGTTGAAGCGGTGGAGGCATTCTTGTTCTTCCGTGGCTTCCTCATGGAAAGCATCTACAGCCTTCAAGAGGTGCAAAGCGGGCCAGCCTGGACACAATTCCAACGCCAGGCAGCAGATTTCATCGATGCGGTACTGGTTTCAATCGTCGAAGTCTATGAAACAGCTTGAGACGGTATAATCGACTGCTCAAGGTTTTCCCCTTATGCCAAATCCCCTCGCCAATCTGCTGAATCAGCCGCTGCTCATGCGAATACGCCGTAATCACGGCCTAGAGCATGCCACCATTCACATGCTTAGCGCTAAATACCCGCTGACTCCGATCGCCGGTCGGGCCGACGCAAAGGGGTTTCTAATTCTGGGTCGGTTGCCAACAGACGCTATAGCCGAAAGCGCAGAGGAAGCCGCAGCTCGACTACGAGCTGGCGAGGAACACCTTGCGATTCACCCAAATTGCGGAACAAACTTCCTCACTGCAGCCGTGCTTGCCGGTCTGGCGTGTTTCGCGACTCTCCTGGGAGGCAGAACAGATCGCACACGCGATCGGCTGGAACGATTGCCTCTGGCGATCTTTGCTACTGTTCTAGCCCTCATCATCGCTCAACCGATCGGCTCTGCCGCTCAGCGGCATGTGACGACCTCTGGCGAGATCGGAGCGCTTCGGATCAACGGGGTCCAACAGCTTCGCAGTGGCCGCACCACCGTGCACAGGGTGCGCACGCAGGGCTAGTAGAGTGAGCCCGCCTTCGATCTACCTCTTTTACGGCGACAACCTGCTCGCCATCTCTGAAACCTTAGCGGATCTGGAAACCAAACTCGGGCCATCATCCGAATTCAACGTTCAGCGTTTCTCGGGTAAAACGCTCGACCTCGAGCAGCTGCGGGCCGCATGTGGAGCATTGCCGTTCCTCTCCAGCCGGCGACTGATCGTACTGGAAGATGCGGAAAGTATTCCCAAGGGGCGCAAGGAGGCCTTTTCGCAGCTCATGGACGATCTGCCGGATACGGCCGCCCTAGTCCTTATTGAGCAGGTTCGGGGCGATCATGAGAGGGATTACCAGAAGGGCTCGTTTCTCTATGCCTGGACACAAGAACATCCCGACACTGCCTACGTGCGCGCTTTCATGAAGCCAAGAGGGTCGGCCTTCATCCAATGGCTGGTCGAGCGGTCTGAAGGGCGGATTGAGCAGGACGCGGCGCAACTGCTCGCACACTCTGTTGAGGAAGATCCGCTCCTCGCCGAGCAAGAGCTAAACAAGTTGCTCAATTATGTGAACGATGAGCGGCCGATCCGCATTGAGGACGTTGAGCAACTGACACCCTCCCATGGCCACTTGGACATTTTTTCGGTCGTCGACAAATTGGGTGATTCGCAGGGAACCTTGCCTCGGCTCCAACGCCTGCTCGAAGACCAGGACCCGGCCTATGTGTTCCTGATGTTGGTACGCCAGTTTCGACTGATGATTTTGGCTCGCCGGGCGATCGAGATCGGGGAGGATCCGATCAAATCCATGAAAGTGCCGCCTTTCGTTGTGAAAAAGGTCAGCGCCCAATCCCGGCAATTTACTAGCGCCGAGTTGAGAGGAATCTATCAACGGCTGCTCGACTTAGATGTCTCGGTTAAGCGTGGCGAGGCCGATATGTCGCTGGATCTGCTTCCGCTTATCGCTGGCTTGTCCTGAGGGCTTCTCAGGGATTGTCCTGATCGAATCTAAACCTCCGCCGCTTGCTTCGCGAACCCAAGCTCCTGCGTGACGTTCGAGAGCGTTCCCGGATCATCTGCAATCTCGTCAGGCTCGGGTTTGATCCCCAGCCAGAAATGATTTGCCTGCACGATGTCCATCGGCTGAATTTCGGTACGCCCGACCTGCGATGGTTCGGTGAGCGTTGACGGATGGACAAAGCAGAGCGTTGCTACCCTCCCATACTTTTCCTTGTAATAGTTTGCAGCTCGTTCAACACGCTTAGAAACTGCTATCGCGTCATTTGAGTCGAACCACAGCATCCCGATATTCATAGCAAACTCCTCCTTGGTACCGTTAATCGACCTATCGAACAGATGTTCTAAGTATACGACCGTATGTTCTAGTGTCAAGTTAAGCACCTGCCTAACCGCCGCGTGCAGCCAGGGGGGATTGGCCGCTATGCTACAATTCCGCCGATTTCCCCATGGAAGGCGAATCACTACTACCGAACGTACTCGGACTGCTCGCAGTCGGGTTCTTGGTGCTCCTCAACGCGTTTTTTGTAGCTGCGGAATTTGCCCTGGTGAGCGTCCGCCCCACGCGAATCGCGGAACTGGTGGCCAACGGAAATCGAGCGGCACAGTGGGTGGCACGTGGCCTCGAGAATCCAGACCGCTTCATCGCCGCTACTCAGCTCGGTATCACACTGGCCAGCCTTGGCCTTGGATGGATTGGTGAGCCAGCCCTATCTGGGCTGATCGAGCCACTGGTCCAGCTATTCCCAGCCGAATTTGCGACCGCCGTCTCCCACACTATCTCCGCCGTCATCGCGTTCGCAATGATCACTTTTCTACATGTGGTCGTGGGAGAGCTCATGCCGAAATCCATCGCGCTTCAGAGCCCGGAGCGCACCTCACTGACAGTCGGGCGCCCGTTATCATGGACCGTTGCTCTTTTCAAACCCATGATCTGGGTGCTGAATGGAACCGGGAATGCATTATTACGGATCATCGGAGTCCATCCTGCCGAAGGTCATGAGCTGGTCCACTCCGTGGCAGAACTTAAGATGATCGTTGCCGATAGCGCCGAGGTTGGAGTGGTTGCCGCTTCAGAGCAGGAGATGCTGCATGCGGTGTTCGACTTCCGAGAGTTATTAGTTCGCCAGGTGATGAGCCCGCGCACGGAGGTTATTTCTGTCGCATCAGACACCAGCCTGGAGGGGATCCTGAAAACCTCTGTATCTACCGGCTTTTCCAAACTACCGGTATATCAGGGTGATCTCGACCACGTCATCGGAGTAGTTCATTTAAAGGATGTCGTTGAAGCAATCCAGAGCAATGGTTCAGCAACTGCGAGCGACCTCATGCGTGAAACCATATTCGTGCCCGAAGCTGCGCAAGTGGAAACGTTGCTTCAGATTTTCCGTGCCCGGCACCAGCACCTCGCCATCGTGCTTGATGAGTACGGGGGAACCGCAGGTGTGGCGACGCTGGAAGACCTGCTGGAGGAAATCTTCGGCGAGGTAAGCGATCCGTTTGATCGCGATATAGAAATCCAATCCATGCCCGATGGATCTTCCCTCGTAAACGGGCTTACGACGATCGCCGACGTGAACGAACATTTTGGGTTGAAGTTGTCCGATCCTCACTATGACACTATTGCAGGCTTCATTCTCGGCCAACTTGGGCGCCTGGCAGAACTAGGCGATAACGTCGACGTGGATGGAGCCAGGCTCCGAGTGGTGGCCATGGACGGTCGGCGCGTGTCCAGAGTCTGGATTTTTCCTATCGCCTCCACAGAATCACAGACAGCAGAATAAACGCGTGGAATATGTTGAGGTAGCCGTAAACCTTCCCGCTGTGCGGGGTACCTTTCATTACCACCTGCCCTCGCGGATGGAGGGTAAGGTCGGCGTGGGCCATCTGGTAACAGCCCAGTTTGGCCATCGACCGGTCCAGGGCGTTGTGATCGATCTCCCCAGGGTGCCCGAGGTACCCGAAACCCGACCCATCGACGATCTGCTGGATCCGGAGCCCGTGCTTACCCAGCCTCAGCTGCAGCTCGCGCGCTGGATGGCAGAGTACTATCACGCGCCGCTCATCGAATCCATCACCTTAATGCTGCCATCGGGCCTCAGCCAACCGGCAGATTCGGAATACACGCTGGTCGCGCCAGAGGCAGTAGGCGAAAATACCGCGCAGGTGCGCCTGATTCAACTTCTGACCAAACGCGGCCCGCTGCGAGGCCGTCAAATCGCACGCTCTCTGTCTCGATTGGACTGGCGCCGCGCGGCCGATCGGCTGGTGCGCGACCAGGTCATCGTTCGTAAATCGGTGTTGAATCCCCCGCGTGTCTCCCCGCGTACGGTACGGACCGTACATTTAGCAGTCGCTCCGGATCGGGCAGAGACTTTCGACGACCTGGGACAGCCTGGCGGCGCGGCTGCCCAACGTCGAAAGTCAGTCCTTGAATTGCTGGTAGCCCAGGGTCATGCTTTGCAGGTAAGCCAGGTCTACTCAGAGACCGGAGCCAATTCAGCCGATCTTCGCTTCTTAGAAAAGCGCGAGTTGGTAGGCTTCCGCGGCCTCGAGGTGTGGCGCGATCCGGTGGCTGAGCTTGAATTCGTAGCCGCCGAGCCGCCAGAACTTACCGAAGATCAACTGCGCGTCTGGGACGAAATTCGGCCGGCCATTGGAGCACAGACCGGTCATTCATTTCTTCTGCACGGCGTCACGGGATCGGGAAAGACAGAGATTTACCTGAGGGCGGTGGGTGAGGCTCTAGATCGTGGCACCTCCGCCATTGTATTAGTCCCCGAAATTGCCCTAACCCCTCAGACCTTGCGCCGATTTCTAGCCCGGTTTCCAGACAACTTGGGCGTACTCCACTCTCAGCTCAGCGAGGGCGAACGCTACGACACGTGGCGTCGAGCACGGTCGGGTAGGTTGAAGGTGATGGTCGGCCCCCGGAGCGCGCTGTTCGCGCCGCTGGCAAACCTGGGACTGATCGTGGTCGACGAATCCCATGACGAGTCCTACAAGGAGCAGGGTCAGGCGCCCCGATACCACGCCCGGCAAGCCGCGCTCGAGTACGCTCGGCTTAGATCCGCCGTATGCATTCTCGGCACCGCCACCCCCGATCTGGTTACTACCTTCCAATCCGGCCGGGGCGATCTTACCCGGTTGTCCCTCCCTAAGCGCATCCTTGGGCATCGAGACGCGCTGCGTCAGCAGGCATCAAAACTAGGGGTGCGCAGTCGCTACGAGCCGGCTGGCGGCCTGGCAGAAACCATTGCGCTCCCTCCTGTGCGGGTGGTCGACATGCGCCAGGAGCTGCGCGCAGGAAATCGCTCAATGTTCAGCCGAGCGATGCAGCAATCGCTTGGGGAGGTCCTGGACAACGAACAGCAAGCTATTCTGTTCCTCAACCGGCGCGGGACGACCACCTACGTCTTTTGCCGCGATTGCGGGCACGTAATGCGCTGCTCCAATTGCGATTCGCCGCTGACGTTCCACTCCGCGCGGGAACGGTTGCTCTGTCATCACTGCGGCAACGATCGGCGAATGCCGGAAAAGTGTCCTAACTGCGGCAGCTCACGGATCAAGCAGTTTGGCGCCGGCACCCAGCGCGTGCAGGCAGAGGTGGAGCAGCTGTTCCCTGAGGCGCGCACCCTCCGATGGGATCGGGATACTACCCGCTCCAAGGGCTCGCATGACGCGATCCTCAGCAGCTTTATGGCTCATGAAGCGGATGTGTTGATTGGCACGCAGATGGTTGCGAAAGGATTAGACCTGCCGCTGGTCACTCTCGTGGGGGTGGTGCTGGCAGACATCGGGTTGAATCTGCCGGACTATCGGTCGCCCGAGCGCTCTTTTCAAGTGCTGAGTCAGGTTGCCGGCCGGGCCGGGCGCGGATTGCTCGGCGGCCATGTTGTGCTACAGACCTACGAACCAGAACACTATGCGATCCAGGCTGCGGCCGAGCACGACTATGAGACATTCTATGAGGCAGAGCTCGAGATGCGAAGGCAGCTGGATTATCCACCCTACCGCAGGCTGGCGCGGCTGGTTTACCGGCATACCTCGGATGATGCTGCGCAATCGGCCGCTGAGCGCATGGCGGGATCAATCGAAGCTCGTATCCGTGAGCTTGGGGTGCGCCGCGCCGAGCTCATTGGCCCTGTTCCAGCCTACTTCCGGCGTGTGCGCGGAGAATATCGATGGATGGTGGTAATCCGCGCCGCCGATCCGACCCAACTGCTGCCGGAAGACCTGCCCCGCGGGTGGACCGCCGACGTCGATCCGGTCTCACTACTTTGAGCTGCGACCGGACGAAAGGTGGAGATCGCTATTCGGCGGACAACTTATCTGTAATGTCGATAAATCGGTAGGGCTGATTGAGGATCGTGAAATAGTGTTTGTCGGGCAAGAGCGCGAGCTCGGTTCCGAGGTACTGATTTAGTATCAGCCTGAACGTGTTTACCGGGCTGATGTTTTCATAAAGGTCAGAGTAGTCCCCGTCAGAAAAATAATAGGCATTCAATATCGGCATTCGTTCGCGGACATCGGTCTCTTCTAAGCTGAGCGGATGCATCAACGAAGCGGGCCCATGGTCACCCTGAATGACAATGATCACGGGCCGATCGCGATCAGTCAAGATTGCGTCCACTACTTGCTCTAGCCGGTCGGATACGTACTCTGTCTGCCCAACCTAGCCCTCAATGTAATCCGCGCGGGTTTCCCCCGTTATCAGTACGAGCCCACCATCAAAATAAATGCTCTGGTCCTCACCGACCCGCTCACCATTGGGCCCAAACACGAATGGCGGATGCGGCACCATGAAATGAGCCAGAATGAATTGTGGCCTGTTACCGCTCTCGAACTCCGAAAGGCGGTCGAACATAAACAAGGCATGCTCGCGGTGAAAATCATATGCTGGAGTCAGAGACAGTAACCGGAGCACAGCAGGAATAGGAGTGGTATTGAGAAATAGATTCTGGAACGCGTCCACCACCCACCCTTGCGGGGTTATATAGTTTTCAGCGCTTCCAATATCGGTAAGCTCATACTCATCGGCAAATACATTAATTAGATAGCCGCGGCTCTTGAGGAACTCGAAAAGACGGTTTCGGTCCGCCATGACTTCAAGCGGCAGGGTGTCGCTTGTTTCTTCGCCAAGGTACTCCGGCAAGATGTCCAGATAATCTAGATTGAGAGACGAAGTCAGAGATAATTCGGTCCAGGCGTAGTTGGCACTGCTCTCATCGGCAACGTAGAAGCCTTTTTCTTCAAGGTAGTTAATGAACTCCGAGTTGTCGTAGTCCAAATACTCACTGAAGGCCTTAGACGAGCCGAAACTGTCTGGAACAATGTAATAAATATCTGGCAGCGTAGCTACGGAAGAACTGGCAGCCGATATCGCCTCTGTCGCTTTGCCTGCATTCCATTGCTTGACGAAATTTCCTACGCTCGTTCTAGGCTTCGTAATCTCACCTATGGCGATCTGGCCAACCGCCGTCAGCACAACGACCAGCGAAATGAAAGTCAATCCCTTGTTAATTGGTCCCGCCAGTCCCTTCGACCGCCACAGCAGCCACATCACGATTGCTCCACCGACCACATACGCGGCAAGCCAGATCACATCACTGAACTGTCCTCTAACAAGGCCGATCCAGCTGCCTATGATGCCGGTCGATGCCAGCAACCAGGTAGCTGATTGAATCACATGACCAAATGAGAAGGACAAAATAATGATGATCGAAGCGGCGGCCGATCCTTTCAACATGTCTTTCGTCAAATAAAGCGCCACCAGCCAGACAACAAATGCGAACGCAATTGCCGCGAGTAGCACGGGAAAGATGCGTTGGAATCGCAACTGAGCCGCGTTAGCTCCATACAGTGAAAGAACAGGAAATATCGCAAACAGAATTGGATGAAACTGAAGCGATCCCGTTCTCAGAATCGAACGCATGCCAGGTTGATCGACGGGTTTGACCGTGGGTGTTTGCCGCAAAGAATTCTCAATATATTGTAGCTAACGGGGAAATTTCGCCATATGATCATCCACTCCTAGCGGGTTAGCCCACGCGGCAGGGTGCGTATCAGCGATGAAACCATTCATCGGCGAGCGCGCTTTCGATTTGCGGGTCTTACTCGGGAATAATTCTAGAGTTGAACCGGGCGAAAATTCGTGTCGCGATCGTAGACATCAATACCTTCCGACCGCTTCAAGGAATTAACCACCCAGTAGGTGAGGGGAGTTGCCAGCGCTTCGTAAGCGCTCTTGACCAGCCACTGAGTAACGACGGCGGTCATGAGCGCCGAGTTCGGCAGGATGCCGTAAAAGGCGACCGTGATGAAGATTAGTGAATCGGCGCCCTGCCCCACGATCGTGGACGCAATCGTGCGCATCCACAGGTATCGGCCTTCGGTACGTACCTTCATCTTTGCCAGCACGAATGAATTCAAAAACTCGCCGACCAAGTATGCCAGGAACGAGGCTACCAGCAGCCTGGACGTGAAGCCCAGAATGGCTTGATAGGCCTGGTCCGCCTGCTCGGGATTCTCATATACACCAGCGGTCCAGAACGAAGCAGGCGGGAGAATACCTGCAAGCCAGATGGCAACCACGGCCAGCAGGTTGCAGCCGAATGCGATCCATATCCCACGCCGCGCCGCCGGATACCCATACACTTCGGTCAGCACGTCCCCCACGATATAGGCGATTGGAAAGAGCACTATCGCGGCCGGCAGCGTTAGCTCAATGGCATCTGAAAGCCGAATTGCGATCAGCCGAACGGCGATGATATTGGAAACTACCAGAGAGGTGGCGAGCAGCGCGACGACCGCCGGGTACCAGCGGCCCATCTAAGTTGTATTTGAATTCGAGGTCGGGGTGTCTGCGGGGTTCGCCCCCGCGTCAGACTGAGCGGGTGCGTCACGCATGGGAGCGATCCCGGCCCGGGTTCCATGCTCGGCTTCCACGGTAATTCCGATCCCGCCGCGCACATTGAAGGCTCCCCTCACCCAACACCAATGGGGTTCGAGCGCGTCCACCAGGTCATCTAAGATGGTATTGGTGACATGTTCGTGGAACACGCCCTCATTTCGATACGACCAAAGGTACAGCTTGAACGATTTGGATTCGAGGATCCTTTTGTTTGGGATGTACTCGACGGTAATCGTGGCGAAATCTGGCTGCTCGGTTGCAGGGCATACGCAGGTGAATTCGTCAGATTCGAGCCGCACCATATAGCGGCGCTCTGAATGGTGGTTGGGGAAGGTTTCCAGCTTCTTGCTTGGGCTTGAATTGCCGCCAAGCAACGTAAGTCCTTCTAAGTCAGAAACTTCTGTCACTGCGCCCTTTCCTTGCATTGCGGAAGGTGGCGATTCCTTAAAATCCGCATTTGCGCGAATTCTGCCTCGCCCTGTAGACTCACTCGCCGGCTCATTGTATCAGCGGCATGTAGCTCGCAAAAAAGCAAGGCATGGCCGCAACCCCACTGAAAATGAATTCTCACCCAGCTCGCGTCCTGGTTGTGGACGACGACGACTCCTACTGCACTATTATTCGCGAACTGTTGATTCGGAATGGCTATGACGTTCGTGTCGCCTACAGCGTCGAAGAAGCCCTGAGCTTGCTCCAGGAAGAGCGTCCAGATCTGATCCTCACCGATCTCATGATGCCTGAAGTGGACGGCATCACATTCATCCGACAGCTGCGCGCGATGCCGCCGCACTCGGGAATCCCAATGATAGTTGTCAGTGCGCTGGTGTTGGCTCGGGAGCGCGCCGCCGCTGCACAGGCCGGCGCAGACGCCTTCGTCGCCAAGCCCTTTTCGATCCGCCAACTGCAAGCCACCATTCAGGAGGTCGTTGGGCAATAGAGTTGCCGCTGATCCAGAATAAACAAATGGCCGCCTCGGGGCGGCCATTTTTCTTATCGTCCTGGTCAGTCCTGGACTCTAGCCGTATAAGAGATCCCGGATCGCGTGCACTTGCCGACGGAGGCCATCGTCGCGTTCAATCAGATCCGATATGCGATCATGGCCATACATAACGGTCGTATGATCCCGGCCTCCCAGCGCCTGGCCGATCTTTGGCAGCGAAGTCTCGGTTTCTTCGCGTATGAGGTACATAGCCACCTGACGTGGCAGCGCGATCTGACGAGTACGGCGCGGCCCCAGCAGATCCTCCTCTGGCACCTGGTACTGCTGCGCAACGGCTGAAATAATCCGATTTGGTGTCATGGCTGCTGAGCGAGGCGCCACGTCAGACAGGGCGGCTTCGATGGTCTCTTCGTTGAGCACCGCCCCGGTTAGATCAGCATATGCCAGCGCACGGGTAAGCGCCCCTTCCAGCTCGCGGATGTTCCGCTGTGCCCTTCGGGCAATCAATTCGAGGTGCGCTTGAGCTACCTGACGCCCCTCTCGCTCTGCTTTTGCGCGCAAGATCGCGACCTTCGTCTCCAAATCCGGGGGTTGGATATCCGCTGCCAAGCCCCATTCAAATCGGGATCGGAGCCGTTCTTCGAGAGTGACGAATGCCTTCGGTGGTCGGTCCGAGGACAAAACCACTTGTCGTTCCTGCCCATGTAAGGCATTAAAGGTATGAAAGAACTCCTCCTGGGTGGACTCTTTGCCTGCGATGAACTGCACGTCGTCCACCAATAAGATGTCTGCCTGACGATATCGCTCCCGAAATTCGGCGGTACTGTGCGTGCGTATCGCAGTGATCAGATCGTTGGTGAATTCCTCCGAGGAAACATACACCGCCGTTCGTCCGGCTGCGATGCTGGCTCGAGTAATGGCATGCAGAAGATGGGTCTTCCCAAGCCCCACACCACCATATAGGAATAGCGGATTGTAGGGACCGGCTGGATGCTCTGTCACAGCTACCGCTGCGGCATGCGCCAGCCGATTGCTCTTTCCCACGACGAAGGTGTCAAAGGTGTAATTTGGATTGAGGTACTGGGTTGAAGGAGCCGGCTCAAGAATTGGGGTTCGCGGCCGATCTTCTGTTCGCTCCGGGATCGAGGCGCTAACTGGAGCCTGCTGCTGCCAGACCACAAACCGCACATCCACCGTTCGGCCCGCGATCCCGCCGAGCACCTGTTTGATGGTCGGCCGCAGCCGATCGTCCAGCCAGTCCCTGGCGAAGGCGTTTTTCACACCAATGACGAATTCGCCATCCTCGTAGCTCAGCAGCTCGGCATCGCGAATCCAGGTTTCAAATTTAGCGCGTGGCATCTCAACTTGCAGCTGCCCCAAGGCTGCCTGCCAGAGTCGTTCCGCCTGCATCCCCACCTCCGTGGAATATTTAATTTTCTCTAACGTGCGGTCGGGCTTTAGTTCCTGATGAGGATCTGTCCCGTGCGACCAAGTACGTGTTCCTGGCTCGCGGTTCGCATTCTAGCAGAAGGGTATGGCGCGATCAATGCTTGCGGCCCCCTCTAACCTAAAAAGATTCGAATCTTTAAGAACCAGCAGTCTTAAGGAATTCTAAGGAGACTGATCCACCGGAGATTGGAAAGCCATCCGGGACAGGTCGAGTTCCTCCCCAATATGGCGAGCCATTCTGCATGCACTCCGCCAGATGTTGGGGCTTCCTCAGTACACGCTCGGCATCGCTCAAGCTGCCATCAAACCTTAAGGCTTGGTTGCTTGGTCAGTCGGGTTCAGGGCGCGTAACGAGATTCCAATCTGAAGCGTTCATCTGGGCCGAATCGTGCGATTCTTCAAAGTCGTCTGATTGGGCGCAGTTGTGCGGACCGATCAAGCCTTCAGCGCAAAGCTGAGCGCCTCTGAAAGACCCGACATCTCATGCAGCTTCAGCTCCGACGGCAGATCGACTCCCTGCTCCGCGCGCCTCGGCAAAACAATTGACGAGAAGCCCAGCTTGACCGCTTCGCGCAGGCGCGCCTCGAGGTTGGGCACGCGTCGGAGTTCCCCCGAAAGGCCGACCTCGCCGATCAGGGCCAGGTCAGGCGGCAGTGGCCGGTCACGAGCCGAAGACGCGATGGCAGCCGCTAGCGCCAGATCAGCCGCGGGTTCCTTGACCTGCATTCCACCAACGACATTGATGAAGATGTCTTGATCCGCTAGCTGAATGCCGACACGGCGGGTGAGCACGGCGGTGATGATCAACAGTCGATTGGTATCTACGCCGTTGGCTGTTCGCCGCGGGTGGCCGAAGGACGTGGGGCTGGTTAGGCCTTGCACCTCAACCAGCAGAGGACGGGAGCCCTCCATGGTGACGGCGATCGCTGAGCCCGGAGCGTCGCTTCGCCTCTCCGCAAGGAATGCTTCCGATGGATTGGCAACCGCCACCATCCCCGAAGAACCCATCTTAAATACGCCAACTTCGGTGGTGGCCCCGTAGCGATTCTTCACCGATCGCAGCAGCCGATAAGAGTGGTAGGGATCGCCTTCCAGGTAGAGAACGGTATCGACCAAGTGCTCCAGCACCCGCGGGCCGGCGATTGCTCCCTCCTTGGTGACGTGGCCGACTAGAAAAATGGCTACGCCCGAGGCTTTGGCGACCGCCTGCAAGCGCAAAGTGCATTCACGGATCTGGGAGATCGATCCGGCTGCCGACTCGATATCGGCAGAATGAACCGTCTGTACCGAATCGATGATGGCCAACCTGGGTCCTACGGACTCAATCTGTCCGATGACGAGATCCACATCCGTCTCTGTTGCGAGATATAAATTTTCCGCCGGTTGCGCACCATTGGAGACACGCAGCGCCCGGGATTTGATCTGCGCTACCGATTCTTCACCAGAAACATAGAGCACAGGCCCTGTTGCTGCCACCTCTGCGCTGATCTGCAGAAGCAGCGTAGATTTTCCGATCCCCGGGTCGCCGCCAATCAGCACCAGTGATCCTGGAACCACACCTCCACCGAGCACGCGTGCGAATTCAGAATTTTCGAGAGGCAGCCTTTCGTCGGTGCCGTCCTCGATCTCGGTCAGCTTTTGTGGGGCACTGCCTGATGCTGGGGAGGCGGAAGCGCGGCCCGCGCGCTGCACCTCTTCCACCATGCTGTTCCATTCCCCACACTGCGGGCAGCGCCCCAGCGGCTTGGCCGCCGTGCGCCCGCATTGCTGGCATACATATTGGGTTTTAACCTTGGCCATTCTCGATTCAAGCCTCTCGTGAGGGAAACTGGATTATATCCAACCGGGTCAAGACTCGACCCTAGTCCCCTGAGCGCAGCATCGACCGGCACGCGCCCCATAAGCTTGACAGTGCCTCCCTTGTCTGGCCCCTGCTTTGCAAGTTACCATGCATCCACACCAATATGGCCCGCGTCTGGTTTTACAACATCCCTTTTCACGGACATGTGAACCCCACCCTGCCGCTGATCCGCGAAATGGTCACGCGCGGCGACGAAGTGACCTACTTTTCTACTGATTCGTTCGAGGCGCGGATTCAGGCGACGGGGGCTCTGTATCGTGGCTACAGCAACTCATACTCCTTCGAGCAGACGCGAACCGTGGCGCATGTGATTCACCTGGGCAACCAGGTCGCGGAAGCGACCTATGCGTTGCTTCCGGAGGTGTTGGAATCGGTCGCGGCTGAAGCACCCGACTACCTGATGTTCGATATGAGCGCGCCGTGGGGCAAAATTGCCAGCCGTCAGCTACACATCCCGGCGGTCGCCAGCTTTCCGCATCTACCTTTCTACTGGAGAACCGTGCTCAACGATTCGCGGGTGCTTCGTAAGGGGATACAAAGCGTTCGGCCCGGCTACGGCTACTGGCGCAGGCTCCGACGCCAAACCGCCAAAATCATTAAGGACTTTCGGCTGCGCGATCCGAAGTCGATCAATGTCCTGTCAAGTTCGGCTGAGCTCAATATCGTATTCTCTTCACGTCTCTTTCAGCCATACGAGAAGCATTTTGATGATTCGTACCTGTATGTGGGACCCGATATCGAACTCGATCGCCAGGAAGAACCGATGCCGATTCAAAAGCAGACGGGCGAGAGGCTAATTTACATTGCGGTAGGCACCGTTTACCAGGCCAATCTGGAGTTTTTTCGGGCTTGTTTCAAAGCATTCGCCGATCCCAGGTATCAGGTGGTCCTGTCTGTAGGCCGGGCGATCGAACCGAAGGCTCTCGGGCCCGCTCCTGAGAATTTCAGGATCGAGCAGTATGTCCCGCAGCTCTCCGTACTGGAACAAGCGGACCTATTCATCACCCATGGAGGCATGAACAGCATCAGCGAGTCCGTCATGTACGGCGTGCCGATGATTGTGGTCCCCAATACCATCGAGCAGGCCATCAACGCGGCCAGAATTGAGAAACTTCAGGCCGGGCAATACCTCCACCCGGGCCAGCTGACTTCGGCAGGAATACGAAGGGCGGCCGATATGGTTCTCGCTGACCCAGCAATGGCGATCGGGCTTAGGCAGATTCGCCGCTCTTTCGAAAAAGCGGGCGGGGTCATGCGCGCGGCAGACGCGATTAATTCCTTCAAGAAAAGCTACCAATTCACTTAGTCAGCCCCTTATCAACAGCCAAAGTCGAGACTATGTCTCTATTCTTCCAATCTTACATGCAGCTTCTCTATAATGAGGGTACGGAGGGATAACGATATGGCAAATCTAGCAGATTACGCTCAGTTCAAAGGCCGGCATTGGGAAACTGGATCTGTCCTCAATGTACTGGCATATCAAGGGAATGAGATCCCCGAAACCGGGCAGCCGATCTCTGAAGCCATGTTGATGGGCATCAGCGGGGGTGCCGCATTTGGGTATTTCATCTTCGAATATAAGGGGCTCGACCCTTTTGTTTCCTTACTTTCCCGAAACACATTTGATCCGCTTGATACGCTATTAGAGCGACTCGCGATTCCGCAGGACCTCTTCCATACCGCCGATCCCAAAAAGGGCGTTCGTAATCTGATTGATGTGCTCGAGGGCGGTCGCCCGGCCATCGTTTGGGCAGATGTGTTTGGCCTGCCCTACAACGCCCTGTCGCATGAAGAGCAGAATTGGGCCATGCTCCCGATCGTCGTCCATGGGTACGTGGATGGAGAAATCCGGATAGCGGACCGCTCGAGCCGGTCGCTCCAGATCACCGATGCGGATTTGGCGACCGCTCGGGCTCGCGTTAAGAAGGATAAGTACCGCGTGCTGGCCCTGGGCGCTCCCGATATGAGCAAGCTGCCCGGCGCCATACAAAAAGGAGTCTGGCAATGCATTGCGCTCTACACCGAAGCGCCTCCTAAGGGAGGGCGCAATAACTTTGGATTCGCGGCCTATGAAAAGTGGGCCAAGATGCTGACTAACAGCCGCAACAAGCAAAGCTGGGAACGGATGCTGGCTCCCGGCAGCAAAATGTATGCCGCCCTTGCTGGCTTTGGCTATCAGCCTGGTGCGTTCGGATGGGCGCGTACATTCCCATCCAACCAGGTTGATGATCGAAAGCTGTATGCCGAGTTCCTGGATGAGGCTGCATTGATCCTCAAGAAACCTGGGCTCAAAAGGGCAGGCGAGCAGTTCAGAGCGAGCAGCGCGGCCTGGCTCAACCTGTCAGAGGCACTGCTTCCTGATGACGTTCCGCTTCTGAGGGAAGCTAAGGAGCTGTTGTTATTGAAGCGCGATCTCTTCGTCGAACGGGGTGGAAGCGCGCGCGATGAGATGTTGGAGGCAGAGGCGCGATTGTTCGAAATCTACTCGCTAGTTGCGGCTGATTTTCCGATGTCGGAACAGGAGGTTGCAATCATGCGAGAGGGGCTCGCCGAACACGTTATGAATATTTCCAATATCGAACGGGAAGCTATTGAGCTGCTGCAGGCCGCCATGGCGTAGGTGCGATACCGCTAGCCTGGTTCGAGCGCCTCTTCTTCCTCTTCAATTTCCGGGGTGCCGTGCGTAAGTAGCAGCTCACCTTCGGCAACGTCCACCAGCACAATGTCGCCATCCTGGAATTCGCCGGTCAGCACCGCATCCGACAATACATCTTCAACCTTGGCCTGAATTACTCGTCTGAGCGGGCGGGCGCCCATCTCAGGCTCATAACCCAGTTCGGCCAGCAGCTCGCGCGCTTCTTCTGTGGAACGCAGCTTCAGGTTGTGCTCCTCAAGCCGCAGCGCTACTTTCGCCAGCTCCAAGTCCACGATCGCCTTAATCTGCTCGATGGTCAGCGCATGGAAAACAATCACGGAATCGACACGGTTGATGAACTCGGGCCGAAATTCCTTCTTCAACTGCTCGGTTAGGCGCCGGTGCATCTCATCATATGCCTGCCGTTCCTCCAGGTCATCATCGAGCTGAGTCGCAAAACCCAACTTGGTCTGGTTCATGATCAGCTCCGCACCCAGGTTCGAAGTCATTACGATCAGGGCGTGCCTAAAATCCACCTTCCGCCCTTTGGCATCGGTCAGCTGGCCCTCTTCCATGATTTGCAGCAGCATGTTGTGCGCTTCGTTGTGCGCCTTCTCAATCTCGTCAAACACAATAATGGAATAAGGTCGCCTTCGAATGGCTTCCGTCAGCTGACCCGCGTCTTCATATCCAACATAACCCGGAGGAGCACCCACCAAACGGCTGACCGAGTGGCGCTCCATAAACTCCGACATATCGATTTGAACCAGTGCATCTTCGCTGCCGAACAAGAACTCAGCCAGCGCTTTCGTCAATTCTGTCTTTCCAACTCCAGTTGGGCCAAGGAAGATAAACGATCCGACCGGGCGCTTTGGATCCTTCAGCCCGGCGCGCGCTCTGCGCACTGCCTTGGAGATGGCCTCAATGGCTTCGTCCTGGCCAATGATCCGCTCGTGGAGCGCATCTTCCATTTGCATCAAACGCTCTGATTCTTCTTGGGCAATCTGCATGACTGGAATGCCGGTCCACATGGACACCACTTCGGCGATGTCCTCGGCGGTTACCTTGGGGCTGTCCTCATTACGTTCCCAGCCCACTCGCAGCTGTGCCATTTTTTCTTCCAGCTCCGCTTCGCGATCCATCAATTCCTGGGCGTCGTCGTAGCGTGCTTCTTCCATAGCGCCCTTGTGGGCATCCCGCGTTTCACGCAGCTCCCGCGTGACTTCTTGCATCGAGCGCGCAGCGGGGCTCTTATACATCCGCACTCGGGAGGCTGATTCGTCGATAAGGTCGATGGCCTTGTCGGGCAAAAAGCGATCTGGCACGTATCTATCAGAGAGGTGAGTTGCGGCCTCTAACGCTTCATCGGTAATAATCAGCTTGTGATGGTTCTCATACGGCGCCCGGATGCCGCGCAGAATTTCGATTGTCTCCTCAACGGTGGGCTCATCGACAAAGACTGGCTGGAAGCGACGTTCGAGCGCAGAATCGCTCTCAATGTACTTCCGATACTCATCCTGGGTCGTCGCCCCAATCACCTGCAGCTCCCCACGCGATAGCGCCGGCTTCAATATGTTGGCGGCATCCACGGAGGACCCCGCAGAGCCTGCGCCGACTAGCATGTGAACTTCGTCGATAAATAAAATCGCCCCGGATGATTTCAATTCGTCGATCACCCGCTTGAGCCGTTCCTCGAACTGGCCACGATACATGGTTCCCGCAACAAGCGAGCCAACGTCCAACTGCAGCACACGTTTGCCCAAAAGCGGCTCAGGTGTCTCACCAGAGACAATCCGCTGGGCGAGCCCCTCGGCGATGGCCGTTTTTCCTACGCCCGGATCACCGATCAAAGCGGGATTATTCTTCGTGCGTCTGGCCAGTATCTGGATGACTCGTTCAATCTCCATCTGACGCCCGATCACCGGGTCCAGCTTGGACTCTTCTGCCATACCAGTCAGGTCAGTCGCGAGCTGATCCATCATGGGGGTCTTGACTTGCTGCTCTTTGCGCTCTCGACCGGAAGACCGACCCGTGTGGCGGGTGGGGGTTTCTTGCAGCGCCCGGCGAGTCTGTCGGCGAATCTGCTCGGGCGTGATCCCGAGCCTGCGGAGCACATCCATGCCCACGCCTTCCCCCTGCCGAACCATCCCCAGCAGGAGGTGCTCGGTTCCGATGTAATGATGCCCCATGCGACGGGCTTCTTCGATGCCCATTTGAAGCACCTGCTCGGTGCCAGGAGCTAATTCGATTCGGCTGCTGGGGTTTCGTCCGACGCCCGTCAGACGTTCGACCATCTCCTTTACCCGAGCTGGATCCAATCCGAGATCGCGCAATACGCGTCCGGCAATCCCGCCCTCTTCTCGAATCAATCCGAGTAGAAGATGTTCGGTGCCGATGTAGTTATGATGCAAGCGCTCAGCCTCTTCGTGCGCTAGGCTGAGCACCCTTCTGGCTCGCTGTGTGAACCGTTCCATCTTGTCGGCCAAGAATTAATCTCCCTGGAGTTCTATTTGCTTTTTCGATTTTACCAAAGAGTCCCGTCAGGGGCTCCGAGTCAGGATTAACGTCCTATGAAGTACTTTCCGGCTCTTCAGAGCCCGAATCCGCTTCTTCCACCATCTCAGGTTGCTCTTGCGGCTCCGATTCCGGCTCATTCTGCTCTGTGTCGGTCTCAGGCTCGGGAGCATCCGGCTCGATCTCAGGTTCAGGATCTTCCGCTTCCATATCGAGCGCCTCTTCCGGCTCGACCTCAGTTTCAGGATCTTCCGCTTCCATGTCGA
>CBDTZL010000003.1:0-34262 GCA_965364895.1 uncultured bacterium | reverse complement strand
CACAAGGTAAGCAACACCCTTCGCTCAAACCTTCAACTTTCGGGCCAGAGTTTCACGATCGTTGACACCCCTTCAGGAGAAGAAGCCCTATTGGAGCTCTCCAGGGGTGGCGTGGACCTAATGGTCACCGATCTGAACCTGCCTGGGATTTCGGGCCTTGAGTTGCTCGAAAAAGCTAGGAAGGAGAGCCCAGACTCACGCGCCATAATTGTGACCGCGAAGCCATCTGTGGAGGCCCGCGATCGTGCCGAAGAGCTGGGCGTGATCGCATTTCTGACCAAGCCGCTCCGTACCAGTCACTTCTTGGAAGCCGTAAGTCGAGCCCTTGAACTGCAGGGGAAGGGCGGCGCGCATGCGGCGGAGGAAGAACGTGAATTCATAGCCCAATGGCTGATGGCGATGCAGAGCGAATTAGATGCGGAAGCTACGTTCTTGTTAGACAATAGGGGAGAAATCATCGTCGAGGCCGGCGAGATCGATGCGGTTGATCTAAGAATGGCTCTCCCTGGGTTGATGACTGCCTTCGAGGCCGGGGTGGAGATCAGTGGTGTGCTCCAAAAGGAAGTACCGGCTAACTTTATGTATTTCGATGGCGAGACCTACGATTTCTACCAGGCTAGCGTAGGTTCTGACCATGCACTTGTTATCGTATTTGAGTCCAAGAAAGGCGCCAAGCAGATTGGTGCGGTGCTTCAATATAGTCGTAAGGCGGCCACGGATCTGGTAAGTGGCCTTTATAGCGTAGGGGAGGCTAAAGTGACAACTTCAACTCCGCGCTCGGGCGACAAGGATGAGCTGAAGAAATCCGAGCACAATGGGGAAGTCCCCAAGAAGGACGTGAAGGAGTCAGAACTCGAGTCTGCCGCCAGTTCGGTGAGCAAGAAGGGGGCCGAGGACTTTTGGGACGAGGCCAATAGTAGTTCGGACGGAACAGGCCCGATCGATGAAAGCATGCTCACATTTGACGAGGCGCAGAAACGGGGTCTGCTCCAAGAAGAAGCTGAAGACTAGCCATTCGCCTGGTTGCAGAAGATCCTGTGGCTCCATGCGCGGGACAAGCCCTGCTGCGCAGGACAAGTCCTCTGATGCACAGGACAAGCCCTGCCGAAGGACAAGCCCTAGCTTGCACAGGACAAGCCCTGTTGCACAGGACAAGCCCTGCTGCACAGGACAAGCAGGCCAAGAATCTCGGGGTGTTACAATGTCCCCCTATTTTTTGGGGAGTGGTCTAACGGCATGACGTTCGCCTTTGGAGCGAAAAATCGTGGTTCGATTCCACGCTCCCCAGCCTGATGATCTATCGATTTGAACCCATACCAAGAGTGTCAGAAGACCCCCCGCAGATCTCACAATTCACTCCCGCCCGACATGAGCGATCGCATTAATGCGATCTGAATCCATCATCCTGGCTGCCGGCCTCGGCACGCGCATGAAGTCTTCCATGCCAAAGCTGCTTCAGCCACTGGCCGGTCAGCCGATGATCCGATGGTCGGCTCTTGCCTGCCAGGAGGCAACCGGCAACCAGCCGTACTTAATTGTTCCTCCGAAGGGCACCGCCATTAGCGATGCTGCCGGAGGGTCATCCAAATGGATTGAGCAGACCGAGCCGCTGGGCACTGGCCATGCTGTACTGCAGGCGGCAGAACGCCTGGACGGAGAATCCGACCTAGTTCTGGTCGTCAATGCCGATATGCCGCTGCTGAGCGCGGATACCCTCCGATCCCTTGTTGAAGCCCAATCAACGAGCTCCGGCGTCGTGACGCTGCTGACCTCTAACAACGAGCAATCACGCGGCTTCGGCCGCATCGTTCGAGATGATCAGGGCGCGGTCTCCGGTATTGTGGAGGAGGCGCAGGCCAACTCTGCTGAATTGGCACTCACTGAGCTGAACGTCGGAGCCTACTGCTTTGACGCCAAGTGGCTGTGGAAAGAGCTTGCCAATGTGCCTATTTCACCAAAAGGCGAGTACTACCTGACAGACGTGATTGGCCTTGCCACCGAGGGCATTGGCGCGATTGAAGTCAACGACCCAGACGAAACGATTGGCGTCAACACCATGGAACACCTGGCCCAGGCAGAGGCCGCCGCAAGAAGAAGAATCAACCGCCAGTTGATGGCAGCTGGGGTGCGGATGATCGACCCGAACACGACCTATATCGATGCCGATGTGAGCGTTGGCCCAGGAACGGTCCTGCATCCGAATACGCACCTTGGAGGTCAGACGGTCATCGGTGAGGATTGCCGAATTGGCCCAAATTCGATTCTCCGGAACGCCACCATCGCGGAAGGATGTGTCATTGAAGCCTCGGTGGTGGATAAGGCCGTGCTTGAGGCCGGCGTTGATGTGGGTCCGTTCGCCAGATTGCGACCTGGGGCAAGGCTGGGACCCGGTGTACATGTCGGTAATTTTGGTGAAATCAAGGACAGCACGTTGGCAGCCGGTGTGAAAGTTGGCCACTTCTCGTATCTTGGGGATGCCACAATTGGCGAAAACGTCAACATTGGCGCTGGAACCATCACCTGCAATTACGACGGCAAACGAAAGAACGCCACAACGATCCATGAAGGCGCCTTTATCGGGAGTGATACGATGCTCGTGGCGCCGGTAACGATCGGCATTGGCGCCCGGACCGGAGCAGGTGCGGTGGTCACTAAAGATGTGCCGGATCACATGCTTGCTGCGGGAGTGCCGGCGCGCGTGATCCGGAAGTTAGAGCCAGATGATTGAGCCCATGATCCCAGCGTGTAATTCGGAAGTTAGAGCCGGATGATTAATCAAATTGTCAGCATTACCATCCTGGTGCTGCTTTTGATTGCTGAGACGCTATTGGCAGCTGCGCGCAGCGCGCTGGTGAACAGCCGGCCGACCACTCTCCATCGCCTGGAGCAAGAAGGTGCAACTGGCAGCGCTCGCGCGGCGCGCATGACTCAGGATTCATCCAGCTTGCTCCTATCGCTGAGAATTGCGCTTGGAGTCATTCGATTGCTAGCGATCGGGGTAGCGGCGGCCACTTATCTGAGTTTTGCAGACGGACTGCTGGGATTTGCCCTGACACTCGCCGCGACTGGACTCGTTATGAGCACTCTGGAGTTTCTCGCCGAAAGCCTTGTTCTTCGTAACCCCGAGGCTTGGGCATTACGTCTCAGTCCCCTGGTTGCTGTACTTGGAGCGACCCTCTCGCCCCTCGTTCGGCTGATGCTCAAGGTCGGTGGGCAGGGCTCAGCAAACCAAAACGGTCCCTTGCATCCGCTGGTGACAGAGAAGGAGATCATGACTATGGTGGATGCCGGCGAAGAAGTCGGCTCCATCGAGCAGGACGAGAAAGAAATGATCTATTCCATCTTCCGGCTGGATGACACTCTGGCGCGAGAAGTCATGGTCCCACGTATCGATGTCCAGGCGTTGGAAGAATCTACTTCTATTCCTGACGCCACCGAAATGATGCTAGAGACCGGCTACTCTCGAGCGCCGATTTTCAATGAGAACATCGACAACGTGACCGGCTTGATTTATGTGAAGGACCTTCTGGAAGCCTGGAGTGCGGGAAACTATGAGCGTCCAATTGAGGAACTCAAGCGGGAGGCGTATTTCGTGCCGGAAGCCAAAAAGGTTGATGATCTGCTCGATGAAATGCAGGCCAGCCGCTTCCACCTGGCAATTGTGGTGGATGAATACGGCGGCACTGCCGGCCTTGTAACCATTGAGGATATCGTTGAGGAGATCGTCGGAGAAATCCGGGACGAGTATGATTTCGCCGAAGAGGCGAGCTACGAGCAAGGGGAGAATGGCGAGTACATTTTCAGCGGCGGCATCGATCTGGATGATGTTAATCAAATCACGAATGCAGATCTGCCCACGGATGCGGGCGAAACCTTAGGAGGCTTTATCTACAGTGAACTTGGGCGTGTGCCCTCTCCGGGCGATCAGCTCGAATCGGGCGGCTTACAGCTCGTCGTGGATCAGGTAGTGCGGCGGCGGATTCGCCGCGTGCGTGCGAGGCGAGTGGAAAGTTCGCTCGATGGGCGGAATGAGAATGGAACGACGAATGGACCCTGATAATCCCAAAATGCAAGAGCTCTTTCAGCGTGCCCGCGAGGCTCGCAAACAAGCATACGCTCCCTATTCGGAATACCCGGTAGGCGCGGCGCTACTTACCCGCTCGGGCAAAATATTTGTGGGTGTCAATGTAGAGAATGCGGCATATCCATCGGGCATTTGCGCAGAACGGAGTGCTGTTTTCAGCGCAGTTACCAATGGGGAGAAAGCCTTCAGTGCAATAGTCATCGCCTCTGAAAATGGAGGCGAGCCATGCGGCGCCTGCCGCCAGGTACTTGCAGAATTCGGCATGGATCTACTCGTGGTGGCCACCGATGCTGACGACGAAATCCGACTGGAGGCGAACCTCAAGGATCTCTATCCTCTCGCCTTTGGACCCGAAGATTTAATCAGGCGGTAAGCCCCCTCTATATCGCTCCAGAGTCTCAAAAAGGCCGCGCTGGTATAATGCCGCGCGTGTCGAATCGTAGCCGACTTTATCGAACAGATTCGGTCGTCCTTCGCCGTCAGGACCTGGGGGAGGCCGATCGGATCGTTACCATCTTCACACCGGACTACGGCAAACTTCGGGCGGTAGCTAAGGGGGTTCGCAAGCCCAGCTCCCGGAAAGCCGGGCACCTGGAGCCGCTCACGCGCAGCAATCTGTTGATTGCCAAGGGACGCGAGCTAGACATCATTACGCAGGCGGAAACGATTGACGCGTATCCCACCTTGAGGCAGGATCTGGATCGGCTCGGTCAGGCAGCCTATGTTGCTGAGCTGGTGGATCGATTTGGTGTAGAAGAGTCCGAGTCACAAGCTCTCTTCCATCTCACAACCAATACCCTTGAGCGGCTCGACCAGAACGACGAGACTGCTGCGCCGCTTCGATATTTTCAGATCCGACTCCTAGATCTCTCCGGCTACCGACCTGAGTTACACAGATGTGTCAACTGCTCGGATGAAGCACAGCCGCAGGATCAGTTCTTCGCAGCAGCTGAAGGTGGCCTGTTGTGCCCCAACTGCGGCCCCAAAAATCCCTTCGCACGCCCGCTCTCACTCGGGGCGCTCAAAGTGCTGCGTCACTATCAGCGCCATGGGTATGAAGAGGCCGCTCGGCCACAAATTAGTGGCTCAGCGGCTCTTGAAGTAGAGGCTCTGATGGAGAGTTATCTCAACCATCTGGTTGAGCGCGATCTGCATGTCCCAGCCTTCGTGCGGCAGGTTAGGGAAGTGCGGCAAGCGGGATACGAACTCTCAAGCTCCGATTTGAGCTGACTCCCTGCGCGACACAAATGGCTAATCAATGCTGACTTTTCAAGAAGCAATTTTCGCACTCGACCGTTTTTGGGCCGACCAGGGCTGTCTTATTTGGGAGCCCTACTACCTCCAGGTCGGAGCCGGCACAATGAACCCGGCAACTTTTTTGCGCGTCCTGGGCCCAGAGCCTTGGCGGGTCGCGTATGTCGAACCCTCTGTCCGACCAGATGATGCCCGCTATGGAGAGAATCCAAATCGGATGGGCCTCCACTACCAGTACCAGGTGATCCTCAAGCCGGAGCCCGGCGATCCACAGGAACTGTATCTTCAGTCACTCGAGGCGCTCGGCATCGATCGACTGCAGCACGACATTCGATTTGTGGAAGACAACTGGGAGCAACCTGCCTTGGGCGCCTGGGGGCTCGGCTGGGAGGTTTGGTTGGATGGCCTCGAGATTACCCAGTTTACCTACTTCCAGCAGGCTGGCAGCCAGATTCTGGATCCGGTCTCAGTAGAGTTGACTTATGGCCTGGAGCGAATCCTCATGGCCATTCAAGGTGTAACCCACTTTGGCGATATCCGCTGGGACGATCGGAGAACCTACGGGGACCTCAACTTGGCGGCCGAGCAGCAGCACAGCAAATACTATTTTGAACTGGCCGACGTAGCGCAGCTCCGCCAGATGTTTGACGGATACGAGGCGGAGGCCGTACGTGCCCTCGAGGCCGGCCTAACGCTGCCTGCGTATGACCAGCTATTGAAGTGCTCGCATACCTTCAACGTGTTAGACACACGTGGCGCAGTTGGCGTGACCGAGAGAGCCAGTTACTTCGGAAGAATGCGTCGTATTTCGCGCCAGATCGCCGAATCATATCTGCAGGAACGAGAACAAGCTGGGTTTCCCTGGTTGGAATCGGAGTCTTCTGAAGAAAGCAATGCGAGTTCCAGTAACGATCGGCCCGCGAGCGTTGCCGCCGATGCGGATTCTGGGCCGGACCAGCCAGCGACATTCCTGCTGGAGATAGGTACGGAGGAACTTCCGGATTCAGACCTGACGTCCGCATTGGAGCAACTCGAGAGTTCGATCGAGGCCATGCTCACCGAGGCCCCCCTCGAGCACGGTCCGATTCGGATCATCGGTACGCCCCGCCGCCTGATTGCGCTGGTAGAGGATCTTGCGCCTCAACAGTCAGGCAGCGAGCGCCTTGTCAAGGGGCCGCCGTGGGACAAGGCATTTGACACTGATGGCAAGCCGACTCCAGCTGGCACCGGTTTTGCGAGCAGCGCAGGCGTTGAGGTCGAAGCATTGGAAAAACAAGAAATGGATGGCGGCATCTATGCAGTGGCGCAGGTTAGCGAAGGTACTGGCCCAGCCCGGCACGTACTCTCTGAAGCGCTCCCACGAGTGATCGCCGGACTGCGGTTTGACAAGTCCATGCGCTGGGAAAGCTCGGGCACGACTTTTTCCCGGCCAATCCGCTGGCTGCTCGCCCTACACGGTGAGCACCTCGTATCCTTCGAGTATGCCGGCCTGCAGAGCGGCCGATCCGGGCGTGGTCTGCGAGGCGCAGGCAAGCCGGAGCTCAAGATTCATGATGCGAACTCATTTTTGGAAATGCTTGAATCGCAAGAAATCATCACCGATCCGGAGCTCAGGCGTTCAGAAATCCAGAATCAGATCGGGGAGCTGTCCAACGAAGTCTCTGGCAACGTTTCACATGATGCCGATTTACTTCAGGAGGTTGCGAATCTGGTCGAGGCGCCTCAGGCGCTGCTGGGGACCTATGATGAGGACTATCTGGATCTCCCGTCTGACGTGCTTATCGCGGTAATGAAAAAGCATCAGCGCTACTTCCCAGTTGAGTCGAAGGATCGTTTGCTTCCGAATTTCATCGTAGTGTCGAATGGCCGTCGCGACTCGACGGAGGCTGTAATCAGAGGGAACGAACAGGTCATCCGAGCCCGTTTTGCGGATGCCAAATACTTTGTAGCTCGCGATCTGGAGCAATCGCTTGAAGGCTTTGTCAGCAAGCTCGACAAGTTGACGTTTCAAACGGACCTCGGGTCCATGCTGGACAAAACTCACCGGCTGGAAGGGCTGACCGCGACGCTGGCTGGCCACTTCAACCTTTCCGAGAAGGATGGACAATCCGCAGTCCGCGCAGCTCAGCTGTGCAAGGCAGATTTGGCTACCTTGATGGTGGTGGACATGACCTCTTTGCAAGGAGCCATGGGGAGGTACTATGCCGAGAAATCAGGCGAGACGGAGAGCGTGGCACAGGCGATCTTCGAGCACTATCTCCCGCGGGCTTCGGGCGATGAATTGCCCACCGCCGATCCAGGAACCGCACTCGGTTTGGCAGATCGATTGGATTCTCTGATAGGTCTCTTTTCAGTTGGGATCCAACCTACAGGCACGCGGGATCCATTTGGGCTGCGCCGAAGCGCCGTGGGATTGGTGCAAATACTGGTCGGGAAGGACCTCAGCCTCGATCTGAATGCGGCCCTTTCCTGGGCATGGGATGGCTATGATCGTAAAGGAGAGGCCGAGGCGCTCAACAACTGCTTGGCCTTTATCGTTCGACGCCAGCAGCAGCTCTTGCTGGATCAAGGCTTTGCGCACGATGTTGTGGCGGCGGTGCTAGAAGAACAGGGAAGCGATCCTGTACGCGCGGCAAGGGCGGCCGACGAGCTGAAGCAGTGGATCTCACGCGAAAGCTGGATTGCAATGCTGCAGGCCTACTCTCGTTGCGCTCGAATTACCCGCGATCTTGAGCAGGTCTATCCATTCGACGATAAAAAGCTCGAGGAGACATCGACTCGCGATCTGTATGAAGCGCTGCAGACAGCTGAAAACGCGGATCGAGAGCCAGGTTCGGTGGATGGGTTTCTCACCGCGTTCGAGCCAGTACTCCCGACCATCGATCGCTTCTTTGAGGAAGTCATGGTCATGGCGGAGGATCAGTCGCTGCGAGAAAACCGCTTGGGCTTGCTGCAGCGGGTGGTACGGCTTGCCGAGGGTGTGGCGGATCTTTCTAAGCTGGAAGATTTTTAAGTCGATGTGGCGCATCAACAACGCCACAAGTGAGCTTGCTGTTTGAGTGGAAGGAAGAAGGTACTAGCAATTAATCCTGCAGGGCAACTCAAACGTAGTTATCATTGCAGCCCCATACGGGCCCGACTTTCGTTGCACATTTCGAATACCCGCTAAAACTAGATGAATGAAGTAGAAGAAATTAAGGAGCGGATCGACATCGCCGAGGTGATTGGCGAATCGGTTCAGCTAAGGAAATCTGGAAAAAACTTCACCGGTTTCTGTCCCTTCCACGCCAACACTCGGACGCCAGCTTTCGTAGTGTTTCCTGACACAGGAACCTGGCGCTGTTTCGGAGCCTGCAGCGAGGGTGGGGATGTATATAAGTTTGTGATGAAGCAAGAAGGCTGGGATTTCCCTCAGGCCCTTGAGCATCTAGCTAAGCGAGCGGGAGTCGAACTCCGGCCACGAAACCCCCAACAAGAAGCACAGGACGAAGCGCAAAAGGGGCTGCGTGTACTTCTCGAATCCGCAGTTACCTTCTACCGCAATCACCTCCAACACAACCAGCCGGTCCTGGATTATTTATTCGGCCGCGGGCTGACAGCGGAGACGCTGGAGAGTTTCGGGATTGGATATGCCCTGGATTCCTGGGACGCGCTTCAGACTTTCTTGCTCGAGAAGGGGCATGAGCAGTCGGAGCTGCTTGAGGCAGGACTGATTGTTGAGCGGGAAGGCGCAGGATCTTACGACCGCTTTCGCAACCGGATCATCTTCCCCATTCGAGACGCGCGCGGTCAGATGGCAGGCTTCGGTGCGCGCGTTTTCAATCCAAAAGACGAACCTAAATTTATTAACTCTCCCCAAACGGCCTTATTCGACAAGGGGCGAATTCTGTACGGTCTAGATATGGCTCGCAAGGCCATTCGAGCTGCGGATCAGGCGGTTGTGGTGGAAGGGTATTTGGACGTGATCGCCCTGCACCAGGCCGGGTACGGGAACGCCGTCTCACCCATGGGAACGGCCCTGACCCCGGATCAACTGCGCACGATAAAGCGTTTCAGCCGCAACATTGTCCTGGCGCTCGATGCCGATGCTGCTGGCGATCAAGCCACCTTGCGTGGACTCGACGTCGCCCGGGAAGCACTCGATCGCGAACCGGATCCCGTCTTTGATGCAAGAGGCCTCGTGCGATATGAAGGCCGCCTGGATGCGGAGATTCGGATCGTCAGCCTGCCGGATGAGAAGGATCCGGATGAAGTCGCGCTCGAGGATCCTGAAGCGTGGAATGATTTGCTTCGAACTGCAACGCCGGTGGTTGAGTATGTGATGGATGTTTTGATCGAATCGAGCGATTTGCAAGATGCGAAAGACAAGGCCGCCATCGCAAGGCGGGTGCTACCTCTTATAGAAGATGTGTCCGATCCGGTGGAGAGAGAATCGTATCGACAGGGGCTGGCACGACGCCTGAAAGTGGATGAGCGAGCACTGATGGGTTGGCGCCCGACAGGGAAGACTCGAGCCAAAACGGCTGGGAGCGCTCAAGCGATTCCCGAAGCTCCCGACATTCGAAAGGCTAACCAGTCGGCCACAGAGGGCTTTTGCCTGGGATTGCTCTTGATTGATCCAGAGCTCACCTTCTGGATTGACGGACAGCTGCATGCTCTGGAGCTGGAAGGATTGTCAGATCAGGATTTCACAGGCACCGAATCTCAGGTGATCTTCAAGGCAGTGCAATCATCTTTGGGTCAGGTAGATGAGGAACCTACCGACCGCTGGAAGGCCTTGCTGGACGGAACAGCGCTCGATAAGGCGGTTGCTTTCGCCAGTAAGGCAGAAGCAGTAGACTTCGCCCGCCCGAAAGTAGTGGATGCAATATCGTCCGATTTTTTGCGCCTGCGCATGCGACGAGTCGAAGGGATGTTAGAACAACTTAGCTTTCAGCAGCAGTCTGCCCAGGAGCTGGAGTCAGAGCCGCAGCAGATGGTCGGTTTGGCCCAGCAGGCTCAGCACCTAATTACGCAGAAACGGCGGCTCGACACAGCCCTTTCAGGGCGGAAGTAGAAGCCTATGGCAAAGTCAAAGAACTCGAATTCCAACGATCTAGCTCAAGAACCGGTTGACGTGGTTGAGGGCAAGAAGGTGGATGTCGAGCCTGATTTCAACGGGGACAAGAAGGACAAGGACAAAAAGGTGCTGGCCGATATGCCAGAGACGGGGCCGCTCTCTATGCCGATCGACGGCGGCGATGACCCCGTACGGCTATACCTCAAGGAAATCGGCAGAGTTAAGTTGCTGAAATCAGATCAGGAACTCTGGCTGGCGGTTCGCATGGCAGCTCTGATTCGAATGGATGGTTTGCAAGAAGGGCGCGGAAAGAAGGAGGGCAACGACTCGCTATATGAGGCGCACCTGGCCTTATTCGATGACCTTCGAACGTCCTGGAAACGCCTGCTTGAGGACGCAAAGCGCATGAAGGAAGCTGCGCCGGATCTATCATCCGTGCTCGAGGAATCAATTCGCTTGAGGGAAACCTGGTACGGAGAGGAATCTTCGTATATTCGAGGCTGGCTGAACAATGGCCTATGGGGCACCGATCCAGCGTGGGAAGGAGTTGCACGAACCGGGCTCGAAGCCATGCAGGGCTTGTACGCTATGCCTAGAGAGCTTCAAGAGAAGCTGCAGACGCGGCTTGCGAAAGTCAAAGGCCTTCCCAGCAAGCAAACCTATAAGCGCTGGCTGCCAGAGACAGATGCGCTGAAAGCAGAGCATGAGGACCTGGTAGCGCTTGCGGACGAAGCACAAAAGGCGTTGATCCGAGCCAATCTCAGGCTGGTGGTGAGCGTCGCCAAGCGTTACATGGGGAGAGGCATTGCCTTTCTTGATCTAATCCAAGAGGGCAACATTGGTTTGCTGCGAGCGGTCGAAAAGTTCGACCCCGCGAAGGGATACAAATTCAGCACCTATGCCACGTGGTGGATTCGACAGGCAATCAGCCGTGCCATCGCCGATCAGGCGCGCACGATTCGCATCCCGGTCCATATGGTTGAGACAATCAACCGGCTTATGCGAATACAACGAAGAATGGTGCAGGAACTGGGAAGGGAACCTACATCGGAGGAGCTCGCGCTGGAACTTGATGTGCTCGAGCCCGAAGATGTCGCCGCAATTCGGCAGGCATACTCGGCCGAAGAGCCTCTTGACCCTGCCATGGAGCGAAAATTGAGACGCGGTGCCGATAAGGTTCGAAAGATCATCCGCATTGCGCAGGAGCCAATGTCGCTCGAAACGCCGGTCGGGTCCGAAGATTCGAGCCAGCTTGCAGATTTTATTGAGGATGAAAGCATGCCTGAGCCGGTGGATGAAGCCGCAAAGTCGCTTCTTAAAGAACAGGTTCAGAACGCGCTCTCCGTCCTTACAGAAAGGGAGCGTCAGGTCCTGGAAATGCGCTTCGGTTTGCAGGATGGCAAGGACTACACTCTAGAAGAAGTCGGTCAGTATTTCCAGGTTACGCGGGAGCGCATTCGGCAGATCGAAGCCAAGGCTCTGCGCAAGCTTCGTCACCCAACTCGCAGCCGTCACCTCCGCGACTATCTGTCATAAATTCCAGACCTTAGTCACCGAACCCACAAAGCGTTCACCTGCGCGTCTATCGGTCGCAAACGCCGCACCCTAGCCTCTCCGGGAAGATAGCCTCCCCCCAACCCCGCCAGGTATGTCTTAGAATTCCTGTACTCTTTCCCACCAATTTGGAGGCGCAATGCCAGTTAAAGCCCTGGACCCCGCGCAGCTGTGTCAGCGCTGCGATCCAGCTCAATTTGAATTCAAAACGACCGAAGATCTCGAACACCTGACGGCCTTCATCGGTCAGCCCCGAGCCATTGGCGCCCTGGAATTTGGCGTTGGGATTCGCCAGAAGGGTTACAACATCTTTGCCTTCGGCCCGGAGGGAATAGGCAAAGGCAACCTCGTTCGGAAGACATTCGAGGCTGTAGCAGACAGCGAGCAGGTTCCGTCGGACTGGTGCTATGTGCAGGATTTCGAACGGTCTAACAAGCCGAGAGCCCTCGAGTTGCCTGCAGGGAAGGGCATCGAATTCAAACACGACATGGAACAGTTTGTGGAAGACCTGCAAAGTGCGCTCCCCGTGACTTTTGAAAGCGAGGAATACCGAAGCCGCTTGCAAGAGATCCAGGAAGCTCTCAATGAGCGGCAGGAAACTGCCCTTGAAGAACTTCGGACACGCGCAGAGAAAAAGGAACTGGCAGTGTTGCGGACTCCAGGCGGGCTGGCGATTGCCCCGGTTCGGGACGGTGAGGTGATTTCGCCAGAGGAGTTCCAGGGATTGCCGCAGGGGCAACGCGAGGCTCTTGAAAAAGACATTGCGGACATGCAGGAGGAACTCGAGGCGATGCTCGTGAACCTCCCAGGCTGGCAGAGAGAGCTCAGGGAGCAGGTCACGAGCCTGAATCGCGAGATGGCAGATATCGCAGTTGGAGGATTGATCCGGCAGTTGCTAAAGGACTACGCGGAACTGCCAGCAATCGTAGAGCATCTGGAGGCCGTTCAGCTTGACGTTGTCAAGCATGTACGGCAGATCATCGATGAGGGCGACACTGCCCAGACTTCAGACCCGACTCCCCCCCGCGGACCACTTGCGGCTCTCAACGCACGGTCCGCTTTGCAACGCTACCAGGTCAATTTGCTTGTTGATCACGGGTCTTCTGAGAGTGCGCCAGTGGTTTACGAAGACAACCCCACTTTTCAGAATTTGCTTGGGCGGATCGAACATACGGCTCAGATGGGCGCACTGATTACAGATTTCAGTCTGATCAAGCCCGGCGCTCTGCATAGGGCTAATGGCGGATATCTGATCTTGGACGCTCGCAGGCTGTTGCAAGAGCCGTTTGCGTGGGAAGGCCTGAAGCGGGCCTTGCGATCAGAGCAGCTCAGGATGGAAACCCCCGGGCAGGTCCAGAGTTTTATCAGCACCGTCACTCTGGATCCCGAACCGATTCCATTGAATCTAAAAGTCGCTCTACTGGGGGATCCGATGCTCTACTATCTGCTCATGGAGAACGATCCGGAATCCCGCGAACTCTTTCGGGTGGCTTCGGACTTTGACGACCAGATGGATCGTGACTCAGAATCTCAGATGCTATACGCTCGGCTAATTGGCAGCCTGGCTACTGTGCACGGATTGCGTCCGCTGGACCCGGGAGGCGTAGCTCGCATCATCGAACACAGCTCAAGAATTATCGAGGATGGCAGGAAGCTGTCTATCCAAATGAACCACATAACGGATCTGATGCGGGAAGCAGATTATTGGGCGGGGAAGGCCGATCGTGATGTGATGACCAGTGAGGACGTCTCCAAAGCGATCGATGAGGAAATATTCCGTTCCGACAGGATCAAGGAGCGCACACAGGAGCAGATCTATCGCGAAACCATTTTGATCGATACCGACGGCAAACAAACCGGCCAGGTGAATGGGCTCTCCGTGTACCAATTTGGGGACTTTGCATTCGGTCGGCCGAGCCGCATCACCGCGCGGGTGAGGGTCGGGAAAGGCGAAGTTCTCGACATCGAACGGGAAGTCGACTTAGGTGGGCCAATCCATTCGAAAGGTGTGCTGATCCTGAGTTCGTTCCTCGGCTCCCGCTACTCGCCGGAGCGCCAGCTCTCACTAACTGCCAGCCTGGTATTTGAGCAGTCTTACGGCGGGGTGGAAGGCGACAGCGCTTCCTCTGCCGAGCTCTACGCTCTGCTCTCTTCAATCGCGGAAGTGCCTGTAAAACAATCGCTTGCGGTGACTGGTTCCGTCAACCAGTTTGGCCGAGTGCAGGCCATTGGCGGAGTCAACGAAAAGATCGAGGGCTTCTTTGACATTTGCGACACCCGCGGCCTGACTGGTGATCAAGGAGTGCTGATCCCAGATTCGAACGTGCAGCACCTCATGCTGAGAGACGATGTCGTTCAAGCCGTATCAGAAGGCAAATTTCACGTCTATTCGATTGAATCCATCGATCAAGGCATCGAGCTGCTGACCGATATGTCGGCTGGCGAACTGGACGATGAGGGGAATTATCCGGAGGACACAATCAACGGCAAAGTGCAGGCACGCTTGAAGAAATTTGCGGATGCTGAGGATGGCAATGGAGCATCAGAGGACGAAGAAAGCGCCAACGATCCAAAGAAGGATAGGACCAGCAAGGAGCAGAAGAAATAGTTCATCAGAAAGTGAGCAATCCAGACACGATCCGACGTATTCTTGTTGCCATTGATGCATCTCCCCAGAGCATGGCAGGGCTAGAGGCCGCAGTGGAACTTGCTGCTGATCTGGATGCGGAACTGGTGGGTATCTACGTGGAGGATATCAACCTCATCCGATTGGCAGCCTTGCCAGCCGTGCTGGAAACCGGTGAGGCCTCTGCTCATACGCGGCGGCTCGAAAGCAGTCGGATGGACCGGCAGTTGCGAAGTCAGGCGTCCCGCGCCGCCCAGGCGATGGCTCTAGCTGCCAGCCGCGCACAAATCCGATGGACATTCACCGTTGCGCGGGGATCAATCGAAACTGAGTTGCTTCAAGCGGCAAACGAAGCGGACCTATTTATCCTTGGGCGGGCAGGCTGGTCTGGGAAGCGCCGGTTAGGTTCGACTGCACGCAAGCTGGTTGCCGCAGGAGCCAATCGAATCATGATCATCGAGCGGGGAGGGCGCCTGTTGCCCACGCTGATGACTGTTTACGATGGGTCCGATCAATCTAAGCGCGCGTTGGACACGGCGATTAGTCTTGGCGAATACTTGGCGGTTGGTATTGTGGCCGAGAACGAAGACCAGGCCAGGGCATTACAAAGTGAGGTCGCTGCGATACTGGACTTGCTGGGGCTGAAGGCTCGCTACCGCTGGTTGGTGCGGGCCGATACCCGTGAATTGGCAAACATGCTGCGCACTCAGGAAGAATGCATCCTCATTCTTCCAGGGGAGAGCCCTTTGCTGGAGGGGAAGAGCCTGCCCGAGGAGCTCGATGAGTTCGAGTGTCCGGTGCTGTTGGTGCAATGAATTGGAGGATTGTAACCGGGCCGCAAATGGTTGAACCTGAATTTCCGCTGGCCTCATTATCTGCCAGCTAAAGCACCGCCTTCGCCAGGGCTTCTAGCAGTCCCTGATCCTCCAGATCGAGCCATTGCAGCATCACACGCTGCGCTCCTGCTTCTTGATACGCTCCAATTTGATCGACAATCTGCGGGCCAGTCCCGGCGATGATCCCGAATTTCTCCAGCCGCTCTTCCGTGTAGCCGCCCTCATCCAGCTTGCGCTTTAGCTCCTGCTCATCTCTACCGAAAATCGTGGTATTAGCGACGGTGCGTCGGACATCCTGCGGTCTTCGACCCTCGGCATCCAGAAGCTCATCCAGGTAGGAATTTAATTTCGCGAATGTGGCTACCGGTCGGAAGCCGAAATTCCACTCATCTGCGAAGCGTGCCGTGAGCGGCAGAGTTCTGTTTTTCCCTCTACCTCCAATGAGAATTGGAGGACCTCCTTTGCGCTGCGGCTTGGGCAGCAGCTCAGCCTCGTTCAGCTGGTAGTACTTGCCATCGAAGGTTGCCGGCCCCTCACCTTTGAGCAGCTTGTGGGCAATCTCCACCCCCTCTTCAAACCGATCAAACCGAGGGCCGAGCTCCAGGAGGTCGAATCCAAACTTACCGTGCTCGTGATCCTGCCAACCTGCCCCTAATCCCAGGATGAAGCGGCCTCCGGAAAGATCGTCGACATCTTTCGCCATTCGAGCCGCAAACACGGGGTGCCTGAACGATACCGGCGAGACCAATTGGCCAAACTCGATCCGGCTCGTGTTGTCGGCCAGCCATGCCAGTGAAATCCACAGTTCGAGCGAGTCCTTATCTGGAGGCCGCATATTGGTGAAGTGATCCGAGCGGTAAAGGCCGGCAAAGCCTAGCTCCTCAACCGACTTGCCAATGCGCTTCCAGTTTTCCCAATTCAAACCGTTCTGACCTTCTAAAAAGATGGCGATGTCGCTCAAAAGGCTCTCTCCCGGTTCGGCTAGAACTTATGGATTTCGAGAATTTTGCGTTCTTTCTCAGTTTCAAGATGGGCGACGACTTCCACGTAGGGGGCCAGTGTCGAGTTGGCAAGCTTGCGTTTGAGCAGCTCGTCCACCTGGAAGATTCCAGCGGAGTTATTAAGCAGGATATCGACCCGAACGGGCAGGTCCTCGCCCTTCTGGATTTTCACTTCCTCGACGGCCTGCGCCGACACGGAGTGGATGTTGACCTTGCCCGACTCAAACGGGATGCGAGATCGCCCTTGCGTCATGTCCAGTGCATCCGCGACCTTTAATACCCCGGCCTCCAGGCTCAACGGCTTCACATCCCATCGGTGAGCAATGATGGCGTGCAACACTTCGGAAACAATCGTCGTCAAATTCGGCTCATCGTAAAGATTGGCAAGAAGCTGGCGCGATTTGGGGTAGCCCAATATCAGGCTGTAATTCTCATGATTATCGCGATGGACGGCCATCCCAATATCGTGAAGGCTGGCGGCAAGCACCACCACCACTTCTGCATCATCACTAGTCAGCTCATGTTCAGAAACTGCGCTCGGTTGGACATCCGCTGCTACGAGCAATCGCAAGATCTTGACACAGGCATTGGCTACAATCTGAATATGTACCGGCCCGTGATCGCTCATACCGAGGCGTCGGACGGCGTTATTGTTAGCCATCTCCCAGAGCTGCTGGAGCTCTGCGTCGCCATTGATTTCTTCAAGAAGCGCTTCGAGTTTCTTGTTCCCCTGGGTACTGACTTTCAATTCCACACTCCAATCAAGTTATTGTAAGTTGGTTTATCCGTGAGTGCGGCGGGAGAGGAGCGGGGCCGAGGGCGAGAAGCCGATAGGGATAAAAGAGCGAGATCGAGCTTGAATCAGGGAGAAGATTCCCCCCTAGTCACAGGGCAAAAACCCCTTTGTGATAGAATGAACAGAGGCGATTAAATTCGACCTGGTTCCCCCCTCTCAAGCCACAAAAGATGCCGATCGACTACCTCCCCATCGCTGTACTTATCATCTTCTCGGTGGGCATCGCTGTCTCAATTGTCGCGCTCGGACACCTGCTCGGGCCTCGCAAGAAGAACCGAAGAAAGGGTCAGCCCTACGAATCGGGCATGATTCCTTATGGATCCGGTCAACGTCGAATGCCGGTCCACTTTTATCTCATTGCGGTGCTTTTCATCCTCTTTGACATTGAAATCGTATTCCTACTCCCCTGGGCGGTCGTTTTCAGGGATCTCGGGGTGGTCGGATTGATCGAGATGGTGGTCTTTATTGTGATCCTGGCGTTCGGCTTGATCTACGCCTGGAAGAAGGGGGCGCTCGAATGGGAATAGAGAGCAAGCTCGGCAATATGGGCATCGTGACCACCTCGTTGGAAAAGGCCGTAGGGTGGAGCCGAACGCGAGCCATGTGGCCGCTGCTCTCTGGGCTCGCATGCTGCGCCATCGAGATGATGGCTGCTCAGGCTCCAGACTACGACCTGAGCCGATTTGGTATGGAGCTCATGCGCGCCAGTCCGCGGCAAAGTGATTTGCTGATCGTGGCCGGTCGGGTATCACGCAAGATGGCCCCCGTGTTGCGGCGACTCTACGATCAGATGCCTGAGCCTAAGTGGGTCATCGCAATGGGAGATTGCTGCTCGTGTGGGGGGATCTTCAATAATTACGCGATCGTGCCTGGCGTAGACGAAATCATGCCGGTAGATGTCTATATCGCCGGGTGCCCTCCTCGCCCCGAAGGGCTCATCCATGGGATCCTCACCCTTCACGACAAAGTAATGGCCGAGAAATTGGCTTGAGCAGCGCAAAAGCCTCTCTGGACGCGCTGCAAAAGGAACTTGATGATCGAGTTCTCGACTCATTTGAGTTCCGCGATCAATTCACCGCCGTCCTCCAACCCGAAGCCGTCGTTGATGCTTGTAAGTTCTTAAGGAAGCGCGACTTCGATCTGTTGATCGCCCTGACCGCCGCGGATCACTGGCCCGAAGAGCCTCGATTTGAGATCGTCTATCAGCTCTATTCGATAAAATCTGATGTGCTGCTCGGCCTCAGTGTTTTCCTGGATGGTGAAGATCCGAAAATTCCGAGCATCGAGGCCATTTATCCCAATGCAAATTGGCATGAGCGGGAGGTCTTCGACATGTTCGGTATTGACTTCGTCGGAAGCTCCGATCTACGGCGCATCATCATGCCGCATGATTGGGAAGGTCATCCGCTGCGCAGGGACTATCCACTCGGATACGAAGAGGTTCAGTTCACCTTCAACTTCGACGAAATCGACCGACGGAAGAAGTACGCAAAAGATTAAATTGGAGCCAAGAAGGGTGAGCTACAAGCAGTTCACCTTCAACTTTGACGAAATCGACCGACGGAACAAGTACGCAAAGGACTGATTGAAGAACGCAGATGCTTGAAGCGCAAATGGAAGTAACGGTTGATGAACTTAAGGGGCTGGTTTCGCAGCGTGCCATCGATGGCGAGACGATGATCCTGAATATGGGGCCTCAGCATCCCAGTACGCACGGCGTGCTGCGGCTACTTCTCGAGTTGGACGGTGAGACCGTTGTCAACTGTGTGCCAGACATCGGCTTCCTTCATACGGGCATCGAAAAGAATATGGAAGCCAAAACGTATGAAAAAGCGCTGGTCATGACCGACCGCATGGACTATCTGAACAATCTGGGCAACAATCTCTGCTATTGCCTGGCGATTGAAACGCTGGTCGAGCTGGATGTCCCACCTCGTGCTCAAATGGTGCGCGTCCTGCTGACAGAGCTGACAAGAATCGCTTCCCACCTCGTGTGGTTGGGGACACACGCGCTCGATCTGGCAGCCATGTCGGTATTTCTGTACACATGGCGCGAGCGAGAAATTCTGATGGACATCTTTGAGTTGTGTTCCGGACAACGGATGATGACTTCCTATTTCCGGCCGGGTGGACTTTGGCGCGATCTGCCAAACGGCTTCGAAGAAGCGGTCCAGCATTTCATCGACCTCTTTCCCGCTCGGATCGAGGAGTATGAAAACCTGCTGACGGAGAATCCTCTCTATATCGATCGCACGAAAGGGATCGGGGTTATTTCCACCTCGGAGGCGTTGGAGATTGGCCTTACCGGGCCAAACTTGAGAGCTACCGGAATGCCCTTTGATCTACGAAAGACGCGACCGTACAGCGGCTACGAACAGTTTGACTTCGAGGTACCGACCGCCTCCAATGGCGATACCTACGATCGGTATGTGGTTCGAATGGAAGAAATGCGGCAATCGCTTAGGATCGTGCAGCAAGCGCTGGTCCAGCTGCCGGAAGGACCCTTCCGCAGCGATAACCGCAAATTCGTTCCTCCGCCGCGATCGGAGTTAGGGCACAGCATGGAAGCCGTCATCCACCACTTCAAATTGTGGACAGAGGGCTTTTCGGCTCCAAAGGGTGCGGTCTATTTTCCGGTTGAGTCTCCTAGGGGCGTTCTAGGCTGCTATCTCGTGGGAGACGGAGGACCTATGCCGCAGCGAGTACATTTTCGCACCCCCAGCTTTGCCAATTTGCAGGCGCTTCCCATGCTGGCCAAAGGACACCTGGTTGCAGATCTGATCGCCATCATCAGCAGCCTGGATCCCATACTCGGCGATGTAGATCGGTAATGACGTGCTGAAAGAAAATAACGCTCAAGAGATCGAAGGCATTCTGGCAAAGTATCCGCCCGATCAGAAGCGATCTGCCGTTATGCCGCTCTTGTTCCTCGCACAGCGAGAATATGGCTTGCTGAGTCCCGAAGTTATTACCGAGGTCGGTGATTTGCTTGGCCTCGAGTCTACGGAGGTCGCCTCGTTGGTGGGCTTCTACACCCTGTATCACGATCGGGAAGGTGGCAAATACCGCATTCAAGTGTGCACCGATTTGCCATGCGCCCTTCGAGGCGCGCAGGCATTCGCAGATGAGCTGTGTGACAAGCTGGATATCAGGATGGGAGCAACCACTCCGGACGGACAAGTCACCGTTGAAGAAGTGAAATGCCTGGCCGCATGCGATCGGGCTCCGATATTTCAACTGCAGGAGCCCAATGGGATTCACTATCACGAGGATCAATCGGTGGGCTCTGCGCTTGCATTCATCGAGGCGCTGAGGGTAAAGGGTCAAGTTGACTGAACACGTCGTATTGAGACATCGAGACATAGAGGGTCTCGACCGGCTCGACACCTATATCGAGAACGGCGGCTATAAGGCATTCGAATCGATTGTCAGGAAGAAGTCGCCGCAGCAAGTGATTAATCTCGTGAAGAAGTCCGGGCTTCGGGGCCGAGGGGGCGCTGGATTTCCTACCGGAGTCAAATGGAGCTTCCTCACGCCCGATGTCTTTCCTCGCTACGTCGTCGCCAACGCCGATGAGTCAGAACCCGGCACCTTCAAGGATCGCGAGATCATGGAGCGCAATCCTTTCCAGTTCCTGGAGGGCGTGGCGATCTGTGCCTATGCCGCGCAAGCCAATATGGCCTACATTTATTGCCGCGGCGAATTCTGGGATTTGACACAAGAGCTAGATGCCAAAATCGAGGAGCTGCATGAGCGTGGACTGCTAGGAAAGAAGCTCTTCGGCAGCAAGTACTCATTGGAGATGTTCACACATCTGGGAGCTGGAGCCTACATCTGTGGCGAAGAAACCGCGCTGCTGGAATCCCTGGAAGGCAAGCTGGGTCAGCCACGGCTGCGCCCGCCGTTTCCAGCCGCGGAGGGCCTCTTCGCTAAGCCCACTGTAGTGAACAACGTCGAAACGCTCGCCAATCTGCCGCCCATTATCAGCCGCGGCGCCAAGTGGTACAGCAGCATCGGAACCGAAAAGAGCGCCGGAACAAAGGTGTTTTCCGTGTCTGGCAATGTTGAACGTCCGGGCAACTATGAATTGCCGCTCGGAACAACGTTTCGAGAGCTGATCTACGAACATGCGGGAGGTATCCCGAACGGCGAAGCGATCAAAGCTATCTTGCCAGCTGGCGCCTCGGCCCCGATCCTGCGCGCGACCGATGAGGTTTTGGATACCAAAATGGACTACGAATCGGTTCCCGAGGTCGGTTCATCGCTGGGATCTGCTTCGATCATCGTGATCGATGAGACGGTAGATATCGCCTGGGTGGAGTCCAAAATCACAGACTTCTTTGAGCATGAATCGTGCGGCAAATGTACGCCTTGCCGCGACGGGACCTATTGGATGAAACACATCTTCGACCGACTAATGGACGAGACGGCACAGCCGCACGAGATCGACCTCTTGCATAATGTGGGAATCGGAATTCAAGGCAAGTGCCTGTGTGCGCTAGGAGATTTTGCCGCCCTGGCGGTCACCTCGGCTGTGGAACGGTTCCGGCCGGAGTTCGAGCTGCATGTCGTGAATGATTCGAGCAAAGCCGCATGAGTGTCACCCTCACCATAGACGGCAACCAAGTGACCGTACCGGAAGGTACGCTGCTGGTGGATGCCGCCAAGCGGCAAGGCACCGACGTTCCAGTGTTCTGCTACCACCCCAAGATGGAGCCGGTCGGCATGTGCCGGGTATGCCTGGTTGAAATCGGGCGCCCAGGTCGCGATCGCGCCACGGGCAAACCGCTTCTCGACGAATCTGGCAATCCAGTGATTCAGTTTGGACCCAACCTCGAGACCGCCTGCACGGTTCCGGTCGGCGAGGGTTGGCAAGTGCGGGTCGCGAGCGAGAAGGCGATTCAAGGGCGCAACGAAATTGTCGAATACTTGCTCACCTCCCACCCGCTCGATTGCCCAGTTTGCGACAAGGGCGGCGAGTGCCCGCTGCAAAATCTCACGATGGAGCACGGGCCGGGCAAAAGCCGGTTTCTTTTTGATGACAAGATCCGTCTCGCCAAGCGCCACCCTCTAGGGGAGCTGATCTTCCTTGATCGCGAGCGATGTATCCAATGCGCTCGATGCACCCGTTTCCAGGACGAGATTGTTGATGATCCGGTGATCGGGTTCTATGAGCGGGGGCGTCGGCTCGAAATTGTGACCTATTCGGATCCCGGATTCGACTCTTATTTCTCCGGAAATACTACCGATATATGCCCGGTGGGCGCATTGACCACCGCCGACTTCCGATTTGGAGCCCGTCCATGGGAGCTCAATTCGGCAGCCTCCATCTGCCCGCATTGCCCGGTGGGATGCAATCTGACACTGAGCACACGCCGCGAGGCGAGCAGAGGCGGACGGGATGTCGTCAAGCGAGTCATGCCGAGGCAAAACGAGCAGGTGAACGAGATCTGGATATGTGACAAGGGCCGCTTTGCTCACCACTACGCCCAGAGCCCGGAGCGATTGACGAAGCCGCTCATTCGCAAGAATGGGAAGCTGGTCAAGGCTTCATGGAACGTAGCTCTGAAGATGGCCGCGGAAGGATTGAAGAAGGCCGGGTCGCATTCGATCGGAATCGCGAGCGGCCGCCTGATGAACGAGGATCTATTCAACCTGAGCGGCTTGATGAAAGAGATCGGTGGCAAAGCCGTGCTCTCGGAATCGATGGCGGGAGGCGATCTCACACAGCGATATGGAGTCGGCCAGGGAACTAACCTCGGAGAGTTGGGAAAGCGAGATGCGGTGCTCGTCATCGCCGCTGATCTGCATGAAGAAGCCCCTATCTGGTGGCTGCGCCTTAAACAAGCCGCGGAGCGGGGTGCCACTGTAATCGTTGCAAATGCCCGCGCAACCCGCCTCGACGAATACGCTCAACACAGCCTGCGCTATGAATCGGGACAGGCGGTGCATACCGCGCTGGGGCTCCTGCAATTCAACGGTGAAGATCGGAAACTCAACCGTTTTGAGGGGGACAAAGAACTAAAGTCGGCGGCCAGGGCCTTCAAACGCGCAAGGAACGCCATCGTATTCTTCGGACGCGAGGGATTGAATTATTCTGGAACCCAGGCCCTGGCGAGATCCTGCGCACTGTTGATCGAATCCAAAGGTCGCCTCGGTCAGGCCAAAAACGGGCTCGTGGGGGTCTGGCCGCACGCTAATACACAGGGCGCGTGGGACATGGGCTTCCGACCGGACTCACGAGGGCTGACCAACGCTCTCGATGGAGCCAAGGCGGCCTATATCGTAGGGGCCGACCCTGCGACCGCCGAGCCGGAAGCGGCAGCTCTACTCGATAAGCTCCCGATGCTCATCGTTCAAGATTTATTCCTTACCGCCACGGCGGAGCTAGCAGACGTGGTCTTGCCTGCGCAGTCTTTCGTAGAGCGGGCAGGCACATTCACCAACGGCGAACGCAGAGTTCAGCGTCTGTATCCTGCAGTGGTCGAGCCCATTGGGAGCCTTCCGGATTGGAAGATTGTGGCGGACCTGGCCAAACGACTGGAACTCGATCTTGAAGGCACGGCGGCTCCGCTGGTTTTTGAACGTATTGCAGACGAGGTCCGTGACTACTCCGAGCTTAGCTACGATACTCTGGCCGCAGTAGAACCTCAGTGGCCCGAGGTTGGGGGAGAGGATCTCTACTTCGGTGGAACGGCATATGCAAACAAACAGGGGTTGGGGGTTCAGCTTGCGCCGCGCGGCGCCGGACGCCCCTTGAAATGGAAGGCACCTCCCCGGGCGGGCGCTAAGAAGGACTTGCTGATTGTCCCGGTAACCAAACTGTATGACCGTGGCAGCGCGTTGCGAGATTCCAAATTGCAGGAGGCGCGCGTTGCTCAGCTGCAAATGGCATTACATCCCCATGAAATTGAGCGGCTCGGCCTCACAGATGTGGGGGAGGCAGAGATTGTCTGGGATGGACGCGTAGAGCGGCTGAAATTTATAGCGAACTCCGACGTACCGATTGGCTCTGCGCTGGTTCCTCGCAGCCTTCCTCTCTCGGAGCCAACTTCTGTAACGGTGAGGCGCCCAGAATGACAATCGAATTGGGCAGCCTGATCGAATGGTCCATCAAATCCTTTGTGCTCATCAACATCATTCTGGGCGGGTTTGCTTACTTGACGCTGTTCGAGCGACGCGCGCTGGCCCGGATGCAAGCCCGCATCGGCCCTAATCGGGCTGGCCCAGCGGGCATTCTGCAGCCCATTGCTGATGGGATCAAACTCATGTTCAAGGAGGAGCTGATACCAGATCGAGCCGACAAAGTGCTCTTCATCTTGGCTCCCATCATTACGGTGGTACCCGTGCTGCTGCTCCTGGCGGTGGTTCCCCTGGGTCCGGACGTCGTAATCTTCGGGCAGGAGATCAGCTTGGGGTTAGCAGCCGAGATCGATGTGGGCATTCTCTATATCTTTGCGATCGCCTCGATCGCGGTCTATGGCATCGTCATCGCCGGCTGGTCTTCCTACAGCAAGTACTCGCTGCTAGGAGGGTTGCGCGCCTCAGCCCAAATGATCAGCTATGAGCTTGCGCTGGGGCTGGCTATCGTCGGCCCGATCATGCTCGCCGGATCGATGAGCGTGGCCAAAATTGTGGCCGATCAGCAAGGCCTCTGGTACGCAGTCCTGCAGCCTATCGGGTTCCTCATTTTCATGATCGCGGCCGTTGCTGAAGTCAATCGAGCGCCGTTCGACATGCCGGAAGCGGAGCAGGAGCTGACCGCCGGCTACCACACCGAATATTCGGGAATGAAATTTGCGCTCTTTTTTATGGCCGAGTATGGAAAGATGATCGCAATCAGCTTCATCGCCGCCACCCTATTCCTCGGAGGCTATTGGGGGCCCTTTGTGGATCGCATCGGGCTGCTGGGCCCGTTATATCTCTTCTTAAAGGTGGTCGTGATACTTTTCTTCATGATTTGGATTCGGGCTACCCTGCCGCGGCTTCGTTATGACCGCCTGATGGCCTTCGGTTGGAAGGTCTTGCTGCCGGTGGCGCTGCTCAATATCGTCATCACGGGCGGACTCATCGTGGTGTTGGACCTATGAAACCGCTCGAGATCTTGCGCGGATTAGCCACCACGCTATCTATGATGTTTGAGCGCCCGGTGACCTACCAATATCCTGAGATCAAGCGCCCGGTGCGGGAGCGCTTCAAGGGGAGACACGAACTAAAGCGCTACGACAACGGCTTGGAGAAGTGCATCGGCTGCTCACTGTGCGAAGCCGCCTGCCCGGCGGACGCCATCTTCGTGGAATCGGCGGAGAACACCGATGCGGATCGGTATTCTCCTGGGGAACGCTACGCCAGCACCTATGAGATCAACATGATGCGCTGCATCTTCTGCGGGTATTGCGAAGACGCCTGCCCGACAGAGGCCATCGTGCTCGAACACAACTATGAGCTCTCGTACACCAATCGTCGAGATGCGATCTACACCCGTGACATGTTGCTCGTACCTGTGCCGGAGGCGGGCCAGCCGACTCCGATGAAAACCACGCCAGGTGAATTTGATCGTGCCATTCCAGAAATGGACGATCCGCAGTAACGAATGACTATTGAACTCGCAATCTTTCTGAGTCTGGCTGCCGTAGCAATTTCCGCTTCTATTGCGATGCTCATCAGCCGCAATGCGGTGTATTCCGCGCTTTTCCTGGTGATTGTATTCCTGACGGTGGCCGTGCTCTACCTGCTCCTATCCGCGCCCTTTATTGCCATGGTGCAGGTGGCGGTCTATGCAGGCGCCATCATGGTGCTATTCATATTCGTGATCATGCTGTTGGGAACGGAGAACGTCGAATCTACTCCAAGCCACCGCTGGCAATTTGCGGCGGCGCTCGTGCTTAGCTATGCGCTCATCATTCAATTCATTGTCGTGGCCTTTGTTTTGCCCGCCGATCCGGCCGGTGAGTTCGCTGAAATCGCGGAGGGGTTTGGCAGCCCGGCCAGTGTCGGAACATTGCTGTTCAACGAATATCTGATCCCTTTCGAGGTAACTTCGCTGCTGCTGTTGGCCGCTATGGTTGGTGCGATTGTCCTGACGCGCTGGGAGCGTACGACATGATCCCTGGAGTTTCAATGACCCACATCCTTGTTCTCTCCGGCGTATTGTTCACGCTTGGGGCTCTGGGTGTGCTGATTCGGCGAAACGCCATTGTGATGTTTATGTCAGTGGAACTCATGTTGAATGCCGCTAACCTGGCTTTCGTTGGTTTTGCGCGATCCAGGGGTGTTCTCGGAGGCCAGGTGTTCGTATTTTTTGTTATTGCGGTCGCAGCGGCTGAGGTAGCGGTCGGCCTGGCGCTGATTGTTTCCATTTACCGTAACCGGAGCAGCATCGACGTCGATTTGGTGAGCGATCTCAAAGGATGACCGCAGAAACCCTGTTCAGCCTGGCCCCGCTGTTGATCATCTTCCCGCTTCTGGGGTTGTTGATCAACCTGATCGTCGGCCGCCGCATCGGAGAGCGTGGGGTGGGGATTGTAGCCAGCGCGGCGGTTGGACTGGCGTTTGTGGTTGCTCTTCTCCAGCTGATAGCGCTGGGGATGCAACCCGAAGGCAGCACGGTTCACATCGCAGAGTGGATCGTCGTCGGACAGCTTGAGGTCGAGTGGGCTCTCCAAATCGACACCTTGTCCGTCACCATGCTGTTGATGGTCACCGGTGTAGGGGGACTGATTCATATCTATGCCACCGGCTACATGCACGATGATGTCCGCTTTCAGGGTGATCCGTCACGTTACCCGCGGTTTTTCGTCTACTTTGGCCTCTTCATGGCGGCCATGCTGCTACTGGTCACCGGCAACAGCTACCTCACGATGTTCGTCGGCTGGGAAGGCGTCGGCTTGTGCTCCTACCTGCTGATCAGCTTCTGGTACGAAAAGGGCAAGGACGGGATCGGGAATGCGTTGGCGGGTAAGAAGGCCTTCGTCGTTAATCGCATTGGCGACTTCGGATTCATTATCGCCATGCTCATCACGTTCTGGTTCTTTGGCACCCTGACCTTCGAGGAGGTATTTCACGAAGCGCTCTTCATGGGGCCTGCAGCCGCCACCGCGGCTACGGCCATCACTTTCTTTCTGTTTGTTGGGGCGGCCGGCAAGTCAGCCCAAATCCCACTCTTCGTCTGGCTGCCAGATGCGATGGCCGGTCCGACACCGGTCTCGGCCCTCATCCATGCCGCCACCATGGTGACCGCCGGCATCTATATGCTCGTACGCAATGCGGTACTACTCGAGTTGGCCACGATAACTCCAGACATTATTGCCATTGTTGGTGCCGCTACCGCGCTCTTTGCAGCCACCATTGCAGTAGCCAGATTTGACATCAAGCGCGTGCTCGCCTATTCCACCATCAGTCAATTAGGTTTCATGATTGCCGCGGTGGGTATTGGGGCTTACGTAGCTGCTATCTTCCATCTCGTGGCGCATGCCTTTTTCAAGGCGCTGCTGTTTCTCTCGGCTGGTTCTGTGATCCAGGGAGTGGAGCATGGCCATCACCATGCTGACTCTCACAACGACGATTTCAATCCGAATGACATGCGCAACATGGGAGGCCTGCGAACGCGGATGAAGGCCACCTTCTGGGTGTATCTCGTCGGCGCGCTGGCGCTAGTTGGAATTCCGCCGCTTGCTGGCTTTTTCTCAAAAGACGAAATCCTTGCCGATGCCTCCCTGGTGAGCCCGGTGGTCTACTGGGTGTTGGTGATCTCCGCCTTCCTGACAGCTTTTTATATGGCTCGCCAGATAATCATGGTCTTCTTCGGCGAACCACGCTCGAAGGCTGCGGAAGCGGCAAAGGAAAGTCCGAGCGTTATGGTGGCTCCGCTGGTGGCGCTGGCAATTCTGGCGGTGGGCGGGGGCCTCATCAATGGACCTGGCCTGCTCCCGCTTACACACTTCCTCGAAGACACATTGGAGGGAATTCACGAACCGGAATTCATTGCTGCGATCGCGATCTTCACCACCATTCTGGCACTGGTCTCTATTGGACTGGCCTGGCTCGTTTACGGCCGCCCCCCAATAAAGTCGGGCGGAAAGGATCCTCTGCAATCGAAGCTGGGTCCGGTATGGACCGCGATCAGCGCCCGCTGGTGGGTTGATGAATTTTATGACTGGCTGATCGTTAGACGATATATCTCGCTCACGCGCTGGCTTGCCGAAGTGGTTGACGAGCGATTTTTGCACGATTGGGTGCACGATACCGTGATCGCTCAATACTTCGTAAGAGGCACGAATTGGCTAGCGCGTGCATTTGATCTTGGAATCATCGACCGCGGATTTGATGGCATGGGAGCGCTCACGCGCAGAGGTGCCGGCGGGCTGGCGACGTTGCAGACGGGGTATGTGCGCAACTACGCCATCGCAGTGCTCATAGGATTGGTGCTTGTAGTGAGCTACTTACTGTTGCGCTAGAGATCAGGGAAACCATATGGAAGCTTGGACCCTCACCCTCGTAACATTTTCTCCACTGGTAGGCGTTGTCGTCATGTTGTTCCTTCGTAAGGAGAAGGAATCGACCATACGCTGGACTGCGCTTATCACGGCTATTGTCACCTTTGGGCTTTCATTGGTGATGCTGGCAGCGTTTGACCCAAGCGATCCGGATCTACAGATGGTTGTTAGAGTGCCTTGGTTCAGCATCGGCGATCTGCACATCGAGTACTTCCTCGGCGTGGACGGGCTCAGCATACTGCTGGTTCTGCTCACAACCTTCCTCACCGTTCTGGCCATTATCTCTACCTGGAACGCCATTCAGGATCGAGTGCGGGAATTCATGATCTTTTTCCTGCTGCTCGAAATTGGCATGGTGGGCGTCTTCCTCGGCATGGACTTATTTCTTTTCTACATTTTCTGGGAATTTACGCTGGTACCGATGTATTTCTTGATCGGCGTTTGGGGCGGGGAAAACCGGATGTATGCCGCCGTCAAATTCTTCCTCTACACCATGGCGGGTTCGATTTTCATGCTTTTGGCTATCATCTGGCTTGGGCTGGATGCCGGAACGTTTGCGGTCCCAGATTTGATCGAAGCGCAGGCGATTCCGGCCAACGCGCAGTTCTGGCTATTCTTGGCATTTGCTGCAGCGTTCGCAATCAAGGTGCCGATGTGGCCGCTGCACTCCTGGTTGCCGGATGCCCACGTGGAGGCTCCGACCGCAGGCTCTGTGATCCTTGCCGGCGTGCTACTGAAAATGGGTACCTATGGATTCCTGCGTTTTAACCTGGGAATGTTTCCGGATGCTTCTATCCAACTGGCGCCATGGGTGGCACTGCTTGCGGTGATCGGGATCATCTATGGCGCGGCCGTGTCATACGCGCAAAAAGATCTTAAGAAATTAGTGGCTTACTCATCGGTGAGCCACCTCGGATTTGTCATGCTGGGATTGTTTGCGCTCAATCTTCAGGGTTTGCAGGGCGGCATCCTGCAAATGATCAATCATGGTTTGAGCACAGGAGCACTCTTTTTGATTGTCGGGATCATCTACGAACGGCGCCATACGCGGGAACTGAATGCCTTTGGTGGCCTGTGGAAGGTAATGCCAGTTCTTGCTGGGCTGACGTTGATCGTAACGCTTTCCTCCATGGGCCTTCCCGGGCTGAACGGCTTTGTAGGCGAGTTCACCATACTGGTCGGGTCGTGGGGGTCCATTGCGATTGGCTCTGTGTGGTTCACGGTGTTCGCCGCGACCGGCATTATCCTGACTGCGGTCTATCTGCTCTACATGTTTCAGAAACTTTTCTTGGGGCCACTGGACAACGACAAGAATAAGCATCTCCCGGACGTCAGTCGGAGAGAGCTGCTGACGTTGGTACCAATCGTGATCTTGATATTCTGGATTGGACTTTACCCGAAGCCTTTCTTTGGGCTGACCGAAGCTTCAGTCGAGAAACTAGTGGAATTGGTGCACACCGCAGCCATCGCGATGCCGTGAGCACCTCCGACCTGCTCCCCGCGCTTCCTTTTCTGATCATCTCCATTTGGGCGATCGTGTTGCTCATGGTCGACCTGTTTGTTTCCAACAAGGGCATCGTTGCGATCTTAAGTGCGGTAGGCGTGACCCTTGCGCTGGTCGTGGTGATCATGCGATTTGGCAGCGAGCAGGTCGCCTTCGATGGGATGATCGTGGCCGACAGCTTCTCCGATTTCCTGCAGATCGTAATATTGGCGACCGCACTGTTGGGTATTGCAGTGGCCTACGACTATCTCCGCCGGATGCACATGGAGCGTGGAGAGTACTACGCGCTCATGCTGTTCACTGTGGCAGGAATGCTGCTGATGAGCCTGGCTGGAGATCTCATTCTGGTCTTCCTAGCCATCGAGCTGCTCTCGCTGCCGCTTTACGTCATGTCAGGTTTTGCGCGCCCTGAAAAGGGCTCGGAAGAAGCGGCGATGAAGTACTTCATCCTGGGCGCCTTCTCGTCCGCCTTTCTGGTGTACGGAATCGCACTTATCTTCGGAGCCACAGGAACCACAAACATGGCCGGCGTTGCGCAATCGATTGGCGGCGACCAGGCCGATCTGACCTTACTGATCATCGCGGTGCCCATGCTTCTGGTAGGTCTGGGATTTAAAGTCGCCGCGGTTCCATTCCACATGTGGACGCCAGACGTTTATGAGGGCGCCCCATCGGCCGCGGTGGCATTCATGTCGGTCGGAGCAAAAGTAGCGGGCTTTGCAGCGCTCTTACGGATATTCATTGCCGCATTACCAGGACTTGCGCAGGCCTGGGGCCCGGTCGTGGTTGCGGTCTCTGCTGCAACAATGATTTGGGGCAATGTGGCTGCGATCGCTCAAACCAATATCAAGCGCATGCTCGCGTACTCAAGCATCGCGCATGCTGGTTATCTGCTGATGGCCCTTGCTGCGGCATCCGATCCCCGCGTTGCCGATAAGGCCGTGAGCGCGGCCTTGTTCTACCTGTTCGCCTACCTATTCTCAAATCTGGGAGCCTGGGCGGTAGTCCTTACGCTGGAGCGATCGGAGGGCCGTGGGTTGTTGATTGAAGATTACGCTGGCCTTGGGCGGCGCCGCCCGGCGCTTGCGCTCGCGATGGCGATCTTCATGCTGTCGCTCATCGGAGTCCCACCGACGGTAGGATTTATTGGCAAGTTTCTGGTCTTCAGCGTGACGATTGAGGCCGGATTGATCGGTTTGGCGCTCGTCGGCGTTGTGACCTCCCTGGTTTCCGCGTACTATTACCTGAGGGTAGTGGTGATGATGTACATGCGATCTGGAGAGCCCGAGACTCGATCTGAAGGTTGGCTGAATCGCACGGTAGGCTTGACGGCCCTGGCAACCATTCTTCTCGGAGTACTGCCGGGCCCAATCTTGATCCTGGCGGGGAACGCGGGGTTCATAGCCCCGTAAGAGCTGTGGGACGAAGGGGAGGGTGCGGACATGGCTGACAGTCGAGCACACGCATATATCTCTGGAAGCGTGCAAGGGGTTAGCTTCCGTTATTTCACATACCATGAAGCGCTCAAGCACGGACTGAGAGGCTGGGTGCGCAATCTTGCGGACGGTAGAGTGGAGGCGGTCTTCGAAGGCGAGAAGGCAGGCATCGAGCAGGTTCTGGAATGGTCCCAGAACGGCCCGCCCGCCGCAAAGGTTGACAGCATCGAAGTAGATTGGGATGAACCCGTGGATTCCTTGACCAGCTTTAATGTGCGTGGAACTGCCGCGACAGGTGACCCCTGAGATACGCTCTACGGAGTCGAAGCTTGTTCGTCGCGCCGAATCTTGAACCGGTCAAAGTCGCGTGCAACGGTAACGTTTGGAAATATTGACTGGGCTTCTCTACGAACCTCTTGCTCCCTGTAACGCCGCGATATATGTGTAAGGTACAGATGTCCGACGCCGGCCCGCTTGGCGAGTTCTGCTGCTTGTCTGGCGGTGAGGTGTCCGAAATTCTTAGCTAGTTCGGCCTCCGATTCGAGATAGGTGGCTTCAATCACCAGGCCATCCGCTCCCTCGCACTGCTTGAGAAGGCCTTCGGTGCTGCCGCAATCCCCCACATGAATTAAGCGTGTACCCCGCCGAGGGGGTCCCAAGACCTGCTCGGGCTCAACCACCGTCCCATCCGATAGTTCAACGCTCTGCCCTCGAACGAGTTCACGTCGCACAGGCCCAACAGGAACGCCAAGCTCCGTTGCACGCTGCGGCAGGAATGGGCGGCGGGCCGTCTGCTCGAAGGAAAAGCCGAACGTTCCAGGCCCGCGATGCTCCACAGGGAATGCCGAGAGCTGAAAGTGTTCGTCCTCGATCAAGACGCCCGGTTCAATGGGCGTGAGATCAATTTTTACTGGTGGACGCGCCCCGCGGAGGACTACGCCGAACAGCAGATCGTGAATGCGTTCCAGCGCCCAGGCGCTGCCCCAGATCTCCAGTTCTTCGACCGCTTCCCATCGGGCAAAGGTGGAAAGAAGGCCGGCCAGCCCCAGAATGTGGTCCAGGTGGCCATGCGTGATGAGTATTCGATTCAGCCGTCTGAACCCGATCCCCGATCGGAGAATCTGGCGTTGGGTGCCCTCGCCACAGTCAATGAGGATGCGATAGTCGCGGAAGCTGACAATGTGGGCGCTAAGCCCGCGGTGTACAGAAGGGGCCGAAGCCGATGTGCCTAAGAAGATGAGTTCGAACATTAGGTACCTTGAGTTGCCTCGGGAAAACCAGGCGAGTCATTTTACCTCACTCAGAATTTGGGATTTTGAGAGGCGTCTAGCTTGCGTCGATCGAGGATGTCTTTATTGAAGTGCCTGATGAGGCAGCTGCGGCTGCCATCGCTGAAATCGAAATCAATAGTGGCGCTACCGAGGACCCCGCCATAGCTTGGCCAATCCCCCAGAGTGCGGCTAATGCCATCGCGCCCGCAAGGTAGCGATGCGCGAAAGTGCGCTGCCATGCGAACTCTGGAATCCAATCTGGCCGAGTGTAGGCTGCCCAAACTGCAGCTGCCCCAAGCGCCAGAATCAAGCCCCGCATGGCGGCCGACCAATCAGCTATCGATAGAACGAGAGCCGAGGTGAGGATGAAGAGCGCAATCGAATAGAAGGCGGCAAGCAATCCATCCTTCGCGTCGCCTTTTCCAATCTTTGCCTGGCGGGTGAATACACCCACCGCGCCGGCAATCCCAAGGTAGAGCGCTACAATCCCAGCCCAGAGCGACAACTGCAATATCATCGGATGTTCGAGGCCTCCGCTCACAAAGATGCAAGTTGTATGCCCGTGGGTGCTGGGCGATGGCATTTGAGATTGAAGGAGCGGCACAGAGAAGTGCTCAGGCGATCCGCGTGAGAGCGGCAATGACGCGGATGCCGCGCGTAATACGGCTCGTATTAAGCGGTTCTTGCTAGCGCCGTAAGCCCTAGAACGAGCATGCCGAGCGCCAAACTCACGCGGTTCAAGCGCGAAATGTCGCCAGCAACTTGATCGGAGGCGGCAGCTTCCTGCTTCAATGCCAGAAGGGACAGGCGAGGGTTCAGCACCCAGGTCTGGTAAGCGGCTACGAGCACCATCACCCCAATCGCAACGTGCTTTGCCAGGATAGAGCGTGACCAGGGGTTGGAGACTGCAAAGAGCCCTTCATAGTTTGGATTCCCTGACATCTGGAGCAAACCGGTTCCAATGAGTACAAAGAGGCTCAGCCAGGCCAACGGTTGGAATCGGCGCCGTAAATCGTTTGCGAGCCGACCGCGCTGCTCTGGGAAGCGTTCGAGCGCTGGGTTTACGACGACCGCCTGGTAGAAAAGTCCGCCAATCCACACAATCGTAGCCGCCATGTGTAGCCAGAACGCGAGGGTGAGGGCGGCTTGTTCTAGCATCAACCTTCCGGTGTGGGAGTTTCGTCTGGAGGCGGAAGTTCCGTTCCACCCGCGATAGCGGTAGCGGTGGCTGTGGGTCGAGGTGCGGGGGGCGGGGCGGTCGCCGTCCGGCACGCGTTACGGACGGCCGTCGCGGTCGGTTCCAGATCCTCGTTGATGATCACTTCCAACGATAGATTTAAGTATTC
>CBDTZL010000002.1:0-36848 GCA_965364895.1 uncultured bacterium | reverse complement strand
CTATTTATCAAAGCGATACCCAACGCCCCACACAGTCACAAGATGGCGTGGTTCAGAGGGGTCCTGTTCAACCTTTTCTCGTAGATGGCGCATGTGCACCGTCACCGTTGATGGGTCCCCGCTGAAATCCGGGCCCCAGACATTGTCCAGCAGGCTCTCTCGGCTAAACACCTGATTAGGATGGCCGGCCATGAACCACAGCAGATCGAACTCGCGTGCAGTCAGCGACACCGATTGGCCGCTTACCTCCACCTGCCTCGAGCTGTGCGCCATGGTGACCTCCCCGAAGGCGATCTCTGAGATCGTTGCCTCGCCCACCCTGCGCAGTACAGCGTGAATGCGGGACACCAGCTCGCGGGGGCTGAACGGCTTGGGGAGGTAGTCGTCCGCTCCCCAGTCGAGCCCACGAATTCGGTCAGTGGTGTCTCCGCGTGCGGTCAAGATGATGATCGGGGTGCCGGATTGCTGCTGTACTTGCCGTGTCAGCGTCAGCCCATCGATTCCAGGCAGCATGAGATCCATCACGATCAAATCGGGCTCCTGCTCAGATATCGCATCCAACGCCGCATAGCCATCGGCCGCTTCACGCACATTGAAGCCTTCGCGTTCGAGATAGCGGCCGATCACCTCGCGAATGTTGTCCTCGTCTTCGACGACCAGAATGTCCTTTTGGTTCCTCATGCTCCTGACGGCGGGCTCAGCGGAGCCGCATTGAACGGCACTCGGAATGGAACGCACCAGATCACCACCGACCCATAGTCTGCCAGGTTGAGATCGGTGGGGATCTCATAATTTTGATCCCCAATATTTCCCTTCAGCGGCCCGGCGTCAAAATAGCCTGGAATTTCCCGTCCCACGGCGTCGGGAACCGGATCCGGCGGCACGAGCCATACATGCAGTTGAGGGCCATTGATCACCTCGAAGTTCTCAAAGCGGAGCACCCGCGAGCCATCCGCCAATTCATAGACAGTTGCGGTGCCGGTGCCGGGATGCCCTCCAAGATCATAGAACTCTCCCTGAGCCAGGATGGTCATGGTAGCCATATCCTCGGCGGGCATTGGCTCCTCCATCATCGTATCGGGCTCCATGGCGGCCGCAGCCATGGTTTCTGTCACTTCCACAGCAAGAGTCGGGAAAGCCTCGTCGACCTCCTTATCGATGAAAAGCGGTGAGATCAAATACCATGCTACCGGCAAGGCGAGTAGAACCAACACTCCGATCACGATCCACGTTCTGCGACTCATTTCTCAGCCCTCCTCCAGTTCGCTTCCATATACGAGTGTATTCGGGAAGAATGCGAACCAGCCGAACCAATAGGCCAGGTGGCCATTGACGCGTGGTGCGGATTCGCCGTCGGGGCCGATCAGCGCCTCTTCGGTTACCTGCCACCCCCTGCCCTGGGAGTCGACCACCACGTCCGGATCTTCTGTAGCGGAGAACCGCTCATCACCTCGGTCGAACGCCCGCACTTCTCCGCCCGCATCATAGACCACCGGGCCGACGCGGCGATTTTCCCCGCGGACCGATATCGGACCGCGATTTGCTACCAGCACGATGTTTGTGCCGGCGAGCTCGTCGTTCACCACACCCTCAATAAGAATGTCATTAAGCGGATAGGCCTTCGGAGTGCCTTCAATTCGAAGGGCGTAGATTCGATCTTTGGTGTCCAGCTGATCGCCCCGCTGCCATACGGGAAACATGGTTGAAGTCGATGAGAAATAATCTCCGTACGCAGCGCCCGGAAGATAGAAACGCTCGTAGCCGGTTTCCAGTCCGAGCACCTGCGTATCGGGATGCTGAGTAAGCCAATCTTCCCAGGAAGTAAGCACGACCGGCAGCAACTCGAGCTCTAGCTGCTCTTCGACCAACTCACCCAATACTGGTTCGCCCGTCAGCTGATTCCATAAGGTCCGGGTCTGTCGATCGTACATAAGCTTGTTACTTCGATACAGAAAGCCGGAGGATCCAAAATCATATGTCTGGCCATTGGAAGCTCTTCCGTCAAATGCAATCCCTGCTCCGCACAACGTACAGTACGCCAGAGACATCGGCACTCCCCCCACAACATCGTTAGCCATCTCATGCCAATCCATGATCCGGAGTGGGTATGCACGCACGTCTCCATTGATGGCCACTCCAAACACCGGCTCTCCCGGCAGCAAATAGTCGGCCTGATCTGCCGGGACCATGGGCGCATTATCCAGGGCCGGGATCCCATCAACCGAGACCCCTCCCCACTGGATTTCCTCCGCCCGAATTTGTGAAGGTGCATCATCCTGAAGGAAATCGGCGAAACGAGGGTCGATGAAGCTGAGCACGTCGCCTTTCCATCCGATAAAACCCGGTGGAGGCGTCAGATCGGTCGCTCCATACCATTCGACCCACGCTGGCCAGTTAGCGCCAAAAGATTCGCCGCTCAGGCTTTCTAAGGCCGAGACATTTGTATCGTAGTCTATGCCCAAAAATATTCCGACTTCGGTTCCCCGCATGACTTCAATCAGCACCGAGATGAAGCGTTCGTCCTGCGCATCCAACACCGCCTCCAGTGCCGCCGCACCCAATTCTCGATCGCGGCTGGAGAGATCGTACATGTAGCGCGTGGCTACATCGTCAGGCAGCTCTTCACCGCTTAGTTCAATCGAGGGCAGTCCTACAGCAGGTTCGGTTTCGGCAGCAGCAGTAAATGTGGGAGTTGGAACTGAGGATTGAGGCGTACCTGCACAGGCAGCCAAAATCCCAAACAGGGGAACGCTCAAAAGGAGCTTCGGATTAAGGGGGATCATCTATCCAAGTGTCACCCGGAAAGCTTAAATCTTTCTTACTTCGCATCTACACAGAAAACCCGCCCAGAGTGCACCGTGGGCGGGAGCGTTGAAATGCCGGGGAGGCTAATCTCAGCCGTGAGGGTCGCCACGCCGAGACACGAAATCCTCGACGAGCAGCATGTGGTCGCCTGCGCGTTGAATCGTGTGGAGCAGCTCGCTCATAGAGGAGACCTCTTCAATCTGCTCACTTGAAAACCAGCCTAATAATCCTTTGGCAGCGTAGTCTCCCTCTTCGGTCGCGAGCTTCTGAAGCGCATTGATTTGCTCGGTTACGGTCTTCTCCCATTCGAGCGCCATCTCGACCGCCTGCTCTGCTGAGCCGACGTCCTGCGAGGCGGCTTCAAGTGCAGGGACTTTCACCTTTCCGCCGGTGTCGAGAATGTAATGAACGAACTTCATGGCGTGTTCTCGTTCCTCATCCGACTGGCGGAAGAAGAATGACGCCAACACGGGAAGGTCTTCACTCGCAAAGTATGAGGCAAGCTGCAGGTACTGGTTGGAAGCACCAAGCTCACTCCCGATTTGGTCGTTTATGGCCTGGTTCATCTTGTCACTGATCATCATTCGCTCACCTTGGTCCTTTTCGTGTGGGGGTCAATCATACCGCACACGGCTATCTAGCCGACGAGTTCAAGGAGTGGACCCCACGTAGTCCAACGCGTATTTCGCGTCTTGATAATTTGGGTTGTATTCAAGCGCATCGCGCCAATCCACAACGGCGCTGTTGAGATCCCCAAGTCGGAAATTAGCCCAGCCGCGCCAGAGCAAGGATTCTTCGGCCTTGTAGGTCCTAAATAAGGTGGCTTCAGCCAGGTCGATTACGTCCTGAAATCGGCCCTGATTAAAGTATGCGATGTATGGGCCAAACTGATATCGCGTGAAGCGCCACGGAAGTCCAAGCGACAGTGCGTTATCAAAGGCCTGTGACGCTTCACCATAGCGCTCGAAGTACACCAGATTGGTTCCCAGATTGAACCAGCCGTACGGATCCTGCGGGTCGCTTTCAATCTCACTTTGTGCCGCGGCTAGTGCGGACGAACGATTGGTATCGAGATCTGCGTGCTGTCCAAGAATCGACTGAATTCGAGCTTCGTCTTGTGGGAGATAAATGTACATATAGACTCGGTTGAACTCACGCCAGCCCTCATCCAATTCCTGGTATGTGATGCTTCGATCCGGTCCGCCCGTCCCAGGATTCGTGTCCTGGACTGTAAAGGTCTGTTCTGCATCATCGTAGCCCGTGAGCAGCAGGTAGTGCCCGGCCCATCCGCCACCGCCGTCGCTCTCATCCAGAATGAACCCTTTTTCCACAATCACCGGGAATCCGGCCGCGACGAAGCTCTTGAGCTGCTCAATCGTTCCCCCCACCCGAAAATCGGCGTTCAGCCAGCCGGCTTGCGTGCGGACATAAAAAGCCAGTTCTTCGACATTGACGTTCTTATCCCCTCGATCTGGCTTAAGCAGATCGGCAATATCAAATTGATCGCCTTCCCAGCCGTGGTACCTCAAATTCAGGGCTAGCGTAGCTGGGCCGCAGTTGTTCCAGTCCTGCTTCTCCCAGGTCGGCGCCGGCAAAGAGACTGCGGAAGGTAGTGCAGTGGGAGATGGTATGGGAGTGGTTTCGGTGCTGGCAGGCTCCGACGAATCCCCGCTGCTAGTTGGCAATACAAACGGTTGGAATGATGTGCCTGAGACACTTACCGGGGTCGGTAGCGTCTGGTCGGGTCGGATCCAGCCTCGAACGATTCCCGAGAAGGCATCGAGGCGCCATTCAAGCCGAAACTTTACGGGGGGGATTTGATAGAAGATCAGTAAGAGAGCCGCGGCCGCCAGCACCCCGCCTCCAAACCACAGCACCCTTCTGAAGCGCCGGCTGCTCGTCACAAGGTGGCGATTATAACAAGCAGGATTCGCCTGCGTTGCCACATAATGGACTCTTAAGGCTTGCTCATTAGGATGACCCGTAGCACTATACGGTGGAGACTGACATGAGTGAACAGGCACCTGGACCTGGGATTGAAGATAGAGACGAAATGACCTCGGAAAGCGTTCCGGAAGCTGAAATAGGTCAGACCCAGACCTCGTATGTGAGAGCCGCCGGGCTGGGTGCGTTGACCAGCGTCCCGGTGCTGGCACTGGGCTACCTGGGCGAAACCATCGCCGGCTTGCCTCTTACTGCGTTTGACCTCTTTGACGGGCTGGCTCGCATCCTGCCCGGTGATGTAATCACCATCGGAATCGATGCACTTGTTTCACTGATCTCCGCGCTGAATATTGGGCCGACCTCACAGGTAGCGAAAGCCGCGGAACAGACCATGGCCTTATTAATGTTTGTAGCCATTGGCGCAGCCTTCGGTCTTGGAATCCGCTGGCTTGCAAGAGAGGATCCTTCCCAGCTAACTGGTACTGGAGTTCGAGCCGGCGCGGTACTGGCCGGCATTTTCTGGTTGGTTTCGGTCGCAATCGGGTTTGCTCAGATTCACGTATTGTGGATCGGGCTGTTTTTTGCGCTCTTATATGGTTCCTGGGGATGGAGCCTGGGATGGGCGATCCGGCAAGCCGGACCCGCCCTGGCCGGCGATCCGGACTCCGAATTATCACGACGTCAGTTTGTCGGTCTATTGGGCGGCAGCGTGGTCACCATCTCTGTTGGATCCTGGGGTGTGGCTTCGCTGCTGGGAGGGAAAGACCAACCGACACCACTCCAGGTGGAGATTTTGGATCCCGGGGATATGGCGGATACCACTCTGGAGGACACCCCCTCTATGGCGGAATTGGACGCTCGCATTGATCCGGCTCCCGGAACGCGACTTGAGATCACTCCAAATGAGGATTTCTACCGCATCGACATTAACACCCGCAAGCCTCAGCTGGTTCCCGAGACCTGGCGGTTGGAACTGAACGGGCTTGTGGATCGACCCTTGAGCCTGACGCTGGACGAGGTACGTGCGATGCCGACGATCAGCTATCATCACACGCTTTCATGCATCTCGAATCGGATCGGTGGAGATCTCATCGGTACCACCCGTTGGACGGGTGTGCGCGTACAGGATGTGCTTGCAATGGCCGGAATGAAGCCCACGGCGGAGGAATTGTTCATCGAGGCCGCGGACGGGTTCTACGAGAGCGTTGCGATGTCGGACCTGATGGATGATCGTACGATGTTCGCTTACGAGATGAACGGGGCACCCCTGCCACACGAAAATGGCTTCCCGCTGCGTATCATCATTCCAAATCGCTACGGAATGAAACAGCCCAAATGGATCGTGAACATGGAAGTATTGGATCAAGAGGGCCGCGGCTACTGGGTCGAGCGGGGTTGGAGCCAGGAAGCCTTTGTCAGAACCACCTCAGTCATTGACAACGTGGCCACCGACGCTGCGGATGAAGACATGGGAACCGTGCCGGTGGGCGGCATTGCCTATGCGGGCGCGAATGGGATTCGCAAGGTCGAGCTACAGGTCGACGACGGTCCGTGGTTGGAAGCCGAGCTCCGAGCCCCGCCGTTGAGCCATCTCACCTGGGTGCAGTGGCTTTACGATTGGCCGCGTGAGACCGGCAGGCACGTATTCAAGGTACGTGCTTATGATGGGCTGGGGGTCTTGCAAGTTGCAGAGTCAAATCCGGTGCGTCCTGATGGGGCGACCGGCATTCACGAATTATCCGCCTCAGCCTAGTTTATCTACTATCCTTCTGCCCGAGCATAGACGGCGACCTGCCAGAAAAACGTCTTCCGATAGAAGACTCTGGTCAGACCGACCTGGTCTAATATGCTCTGCACTCCAGCGTCGGGATGCACGAAGGTCCTAAATGGGCTGCGGCTGAACCACAGGAAAAGGTTCAAGACCCTGAACCCGATCTTGTTCCACCAAACGTACCGCGGATAAACGACCCCATACAGCTTGCTTGCGCGAGCAGCGGACAGACCCACCAACGACTCCATGTCGTGGTAGCAGCAGATCACGCGATCGAGGGTGACGATGCCGTGCGGCGGAAGGGTGTCAGCCAACTCGACAAAGTCGCCCTGCTTAACCTCTACCTGTTCGCTCCAGCCCAATTCCCGGGCTTCATCTTCGGCGGCCTTAGCAAAAGCGGTGGAAGCCTCAACCGCAGTCGCGGCGCTCGCACCGGCGCTCAACATTGCGTGCTGGATCGCCCCCACTCCGCCACCGATGTCAAGCAAGGTCAGTCCTTCCACTCCTTGATCAGTGAGCGCATCGATCAGGAACTGAGTCGTCTCGACCGGCCCCTCCGCCCGATAATCATCCATTTCACTTTCGGCGCTTTCCGCGTCGAATTCTCGTTCGATTCCTTCACACTGGCAGCATCTCATAGCACAGGATTATAGCTCTCACCTACCATCGACTGCCTCTAAAGGAAACATGCTAGACTTTGCCCGCTGTGGAACTCGAGAGCGCGCTGCTCATCACTCCTCCAAGGCCAGTACAGGCTTTTGCCTATCCGATACGCGAGGAATACGATCCCGAATCCTTTGCCAGGGTGCCGGCGCACTTCACATATTTTTACCCGTTTGTGCCCGCCGATCAATCTGATGAAGCAGCGGAAGTCCTCAAACCCATTTGCGCCAGGCACTCCGCGTTTGAGGTGACCCTTGAACGCTACGGGCTGTTCGAAGACGCCGTATTTTTCGAACCATCGGACCCGGAGCCTCTGGTCGCCCTCTACGATTCGCTGGCAGAGACCTATGCGGAATACGCGAGTGAAGATTTTCACCCGCATCTCACGCTTGGGAGGGCGAAGGACCCCTCAACGATCCCATTGCCCGACCCTCCTTCTTTCACTTTCACGGTCAACTCCATCCGCATCTATGTCGGCTCGCCCGAAGATCACGTCGCGTCATACATCCCAAGGTTGACGATTCCGCTTGGCTGAGGCTGGGATCACCTAATCCTCATGGACGCTATCTTCGAAATCTTCAAGGCCTACCTGATCCCCGGCTCATTTGAGTTCCTGTTGATTGCATTCATACTGGGCGTGATCCTGCTCTTTGCGCATCGAGAAACGCGTGTGTGGGGTACCAGCCTGCTGGCGTTCTTAGCGGTTCTATATTTCTTGCTCAGCCTACCGCTGACCGCCAGGACCTTCGAACGCATACTGCGTGATCAGTCGGAACCGGTTCGGACGGTCGTGGCCGCCCAGGGTGCCGAGGCGATTGTCGTGCTGGGAGGTGGGAGTGCCACGTACCGCGCAGGTGGCAACGAGATCAATGAGCTCAGCGATGCGACTGCCTTGCGCGTACTTGAGGGGGCGCGACTGTATGAGTTGCTGGACCATCCGGCAGTGGTGGTGTCTGGTGGAACAGACGAACTGGTCGACGCGTTAACGCCGGAGAGTGTTCCCATGCAGCAGGAATTGGTGGATCTGGGTGTGGCATTGGAGCACATAACCCTCGAATCGATCTCGGGTGATACTCACCAGCAGGCCGAGCAGCTGAATAAATTATTGGAAGCAAATCAGTTCGAGGATTTCATCCTCGTCACTTCTCCGATTCACATGCGGCGATCATTGGCCACCTTGCGGGCTCAAGGACTTGACCCGGTACCCTCTCCTTCCAATCAACACTCGGAAGGTCATGTGGTCGAGCGGGGCACCGTTCTCCCGCACCCCAGCGCCTTGCGCGCAAGCCACGCTGCGATACGGGAAGGGCTGGCCGTTCTTTTCTACTGGCTCAATGGTTGGACCGGCCCACCCTGGGCTCCATAGTCTTACAATCCACAATTGAACATGAGTAACTTTGAGAAGGCTGCCGCGCTGGGTCAGCCCTCCTTTGTGTGGAGGGCGGGCCAGGAGCGCCGACTGCAGATGATTCTTCAGGCTGCCTCGGGACGGGAGCGCGGCCGGGTGCTGGACAACGGCTGCGGCATCGGAATGTATCTTGAGCGGCTGGCTCCGAATGCCGAACGGGCGATCGGCCTGGAGTTTGATTTCGATCGCGCGGCCGAGGCCCTCGGACGTTCGCTGGAGGTCCTGTCCGCTCGTGGCGAGCAGCTCCCTTTTCCGGACGATTCGTTTGACCTGATCCTCTCGCATGAAGTCGTCGAGCACGTGGACGACGATCGAGCGGCAGTCACGGAAATGGTGCGAGCCCTACGACCTCCGTCCGATGACACTCCAGGGGGTCGGCTTGTGTTGTTCGTGCCTAATCGCGGCTACCCGTTTGAGACGCACGGCATCTTTTGGCGTGGTGAGTATCGTTATGGGAACATCCCCTTTGTGAGCTACCTTCCCAGGGCAATCCGCGATCGACTAGCGCCCCATGTGCGCGTGTATTCCGGTCGTGATCTCGAGCGACTACTTGATGGCTTGCCAGTTCGCGTTATCCGCCGGACCGTGATATTCGGCGCTTACGATAACCTCATCGTCCGTTGGCCAACCATCGGACGTCTGATTCGATTCAAGCTGCACTTGCTAGAGCGCACTCCGCTTCGCAACTTCGGTCTGTCCCATTTTTGGGTCATGGAGCGGGTGGCTGACGCGTAAGCTTTGCGCCTCTGGACCGAACGTCAACCAAACACACGGATCGATCCCGAATATCGCTCGAAGCTGAATTAGGATTGTCATTCGAGATTGACAACTTCGGGTTCGGCACAATCGAGGATTCATAAAAGGCATTGCGAGGAGGCAATCTATGGCAGGCATTGAAGGCGACGTTTGGAAACAAGAACGCGATAAGTCGGAGGATCCGAAGCGCGAGCCCGGTCCGATCGATCTGAATCGCTATGAAATTAATAGTACGGCCGGCGCGGGCATCGCGACCTTTATGAATTGGCCGGTTGCGCTCAATCAGGAGGATCTGGATGCTGGGGACGTGGATGTGGCCGTTATCGGTGCTCCGCTCGATCTTGCAACTGGGCAGCGGGGCACCGCGTTCGGTCCGCGGGCACTTCGCACCGCTGACCGATACATTCCAGGTGGGCCACTAGCCAAGCACGTGATGACGCATACGCATGTAATGCTCAAGCCCTGGGAGGTGCTGAAATGCGCCGACTATGGAGACGCAGGCATCGATCCGTTTGACGCGGAGCTCTCGCATGAGGAGATCCGCAAGCGTGTGCGCGAGATCGTCGAGACCGGCGCATACCCGATCACATTAGGCGGCGACCATTCATTGATGCGCCCAGATGGCATGGCCTTAGCCGACGTCTACGGTAAAGGCAAGATCGGTATCATCCACTTTGACGCGCACTACGATGCCGGCGACAACCACTTCGGGCATCACATCACCCACGGGACGCCCGTGCGTCGACTTATCGAGGACGGATTCGTGGAAGGGAAGAATTTTGTCCAGGTCGGATTGCGCGGCTACGTGCCACATGATGACGACATGATGTGGATGCGAGAGCACGAGATCAAATCGCACTACATGGCTGAGGTGGAGGCAGATGGATTCGATCCGGTAATGGAGCGCGCCATCAACGAGGCGCTCGATGGGCCGGAGTACATCTTCCTCTCGTTCGATATCGATTCGCTCGATCCGGCCTTCGCGCCGGGGACCGGCACTCCTGAGCCGGGCGGGCTGACGACCCGCGAGGCGTTCCCACTTGTCCGCAGGCTGTGCGCCGAAACTCCGGTGGTTGGCATGGAGTTGGTGGAAGTCGCTCCCGGCTGGGATCCAGGTTACACGACTGCGCTCAATGGACTGCGCATCATTCAGGAGGCAATTACGGGCATGGCGATGCGCAAGAAAGGTCTCACCGAGAAGCACTATCTGGACCCTCGAAGCTCAGGCAAGGATCCTGTTCCGGGTCAGAACACCGACTGAACTTAAACTATGAGAACCAAAGCGGGGCGGCCAGTGGCCGCCCCGTCTGCTTTTTGCGTGCCTTCAGGCCTAGATCAAGCCAGAAATTAAATACCCGCCCGCCAGCAGCAATCCCGTGAAGAAGTGCAGAAATACTGTGTAAGCATTGGCCGGGATCAGTCGATACGGGAATCCATGATGGCGACGCAGGGTCTTGAATGCGCTCCATGCCATCGGGATGGTGAGGAGTGCAATCAGCGTTGCCAGCGGGGTAATCCCAATCGCCACACCCACAACAATCGATAGGTAGGCAGCTACAATCAAGACCGCGTAGCCGGTCACGGCTGTATCTGGCGAAATGCGGGTGATGAGCGTGCGTTTGCCGGCCTTCTCATCCCACATGCGATCCGGGATCTCGTTAATATACAAAATAGCTGCAACCAAGATCGCTACTGGAATCGAAGCGTACAAAGCGGCGGTGCTCAGCTGCTGGGTCTGCACCCAGTAGGCGCCCAGCACCATGACCGGGCCAAATCCCAGGCCTACCGCGATTTCCCCCACCCCATGATGAACCAGCCGAATGGGCGGCGCGGTGTACAGGAAGCCCAGCAAAAAGCCGAGCAAACCAAACACCAGCAGCTCTGGTCCTGTTAGCGCCAACAGGATGACTCCGACTACGATCCCGGCCGCGTAGAAACCCCAGGCGAGGTTGCGCAGACTCTTCGGCTCGACTAGGCCGCGCTGAACCAGTCTCGATCCACCAGCGAACGGCGTGGGTGTTAGATTCGCTTCGTCGACCCCACTCGTGTGATCGAAATAGTCGTTCATCACATTTGTACCGAGTTGGAAGAACGATGCTCCGAGCAACGCCAGCACAAACAGTCCGAAATTGAAGCTGCCTTCTTCCCAGGCGATCATGGTCCCCAGCAGAACCGGAACCACGGTCGCGGTCAGAAATGGGAGCCGAGTCGCGTTGACAAATAACGCCCAACGTGAAGGCTCCGGTGTCTCTTCACGGACTGTCCAGCTAACGTGATAGTCGCCGTTCCGTCGCTCGATCACCGCATCCGCGCCGACAATATCGACGAAGCCATCGATCAAACCGATCTTGAATCCCTCCAACAGACCATTGTCCAACTTCAACACGAAGTGGTCTTCGGACGATTCCACGATCTCGCTGGCACCGAAATCATTCAAGAAGTAGGGGTGCACTTCGGTGCAGAAGATCTCCATCATCTTCTGCGGTCGGCCCTGCAGCTGCTTCACCAAATTGCGAAAGATGCTCGCCCAGCGGTCAACCGAGGCCACTGTGATTTCTTCGACCATCGACCCATCTCCATCACCAAGTTCTCGATCGATATGGAGCACTGCTTCGTTGAAGGGACCCATGGGGGTATCTTCGTCGGAGTCCATTTTCTTGAAATTCGGCGCGCCAACCGATTGCTCCAGCTGCTCCCAGCCCTCAGCCCCCAGCTTGGAGCGATAGTTGCCGTAGATCATTTGCCACGAAAGCGCTTTTACTGTCTGTTCTTCAACCGTTTTCATATCGTCATCCTTTGGCTTCGAGCTAATTTCCCGCGTCTTCTGCGGTATCTTTTGCGCCGTCTTGCGCAATTACATGCCCCACCTCTCGTACTTCGACCTTCAGCCCATCAATCTCACTTGGCACAATCTCCTCTTCGGCCAGCGCGCTTAACGGCACTTTCTGATCGACCATAACCACCAGCGTCAGTTCGGTTGGGGAGCCTTTTAGGTAGCCAAGGCCGACCCCGACCACGTTGGGTTTAGCTAGCAGCGTATTTGAATGGGCGCGCGAGATTTCACGCGCGCGCTCCAGCGCTGGATCGGAGCTCATATCTCGATACTTAGCGAGGTGAGCACATCCCCAATGGAATTGAAGATCGTGGCCTGATTCGAGCCTGCGTAAAGCAGACCAACAGCTTGCAGCGAGTCAGCGGCCACCAGCAGTGATCCGGAATCGCCGCCCTGGGACATCGGGGTGCTGACAATCTGGCCTTCAAAGCGAGCTTTGCGGCCTTCGCCGTAGGTCACATCGATGGTTGCTTCAAGCACGGTGATCGTGCCGGTCGTGAAGGCGGTAGTCCTTCCGGATTTCCTTACCCCCATTCCGAGCGTCGCTTCGGCTGTGCCAGTCACCTCGCCGATGTCTAGAATCTCGTTCAAGACATCGCCATCGTCCACCGGGCGCGCCACCGCTGCGTCCACTTGATTTACCGCGGCTGGATTTTCTCGAACCGGCACCAGCTTCGATCGCGAGGACAGAAGACGTGCAACGAAATTGGCCGCATTCGCAACCGAATTTGCGATCCCGCAATCGGATGGCTCACTGATGAATTCAATCGGGACAAACCGCTCCAACTCCGCAATCTTGTCGGATACCGCATGCCCTCCATCGATCGAACCGGGCTGAACGACGGTATCTCCGATCTGAGCGTCGTTGCTATTTGCAAGCACGTGGTTGTTGGATAGGATCAGCCGCTGTCCGGTGGCCGCGTCCCGCACCACGGTTCCAAGGGTACCGGCAGTGATTTGATAATGGCCGATGCTCACCCCGCCGGGTGCGGGCCGCCAGCGATCCGTTCGGGCCTGAAGTGCCCGAATGTCCCCGACCTGGACCACGTCCGTCGATACCCCATTGAACGTGGCTGGTATTAATTCATCTGCCTTGAGCGACGATTTTGGAAGTTTGACCCTCACCAAGGCAACTACGCACAATTCATCTGTGCGTTGACCGTCCTTATCTTTGTAGCCGTAGCCTACGCCTACGACATTGGGCTTGGATAGTATGCTGTGCTTCGAAAGCTCTTTGGCTCGTCTGACTTGCTCAATTGCCGCCATTTCCCCTCTCCTCCACCGGCACCCACACTCGATCTAGCTCGCCGCCATAGGCCGCTCTTGGCCGCATCAAGCGTGCTTCCGCAATCTGCTCCAGGATATGTGCCGTCCATCCGCCTACTCGCCCGACGGCGAAGGTGGGCGAAAATAGGTCGGTCTCCATTCCTACGCCATGCAACACAAGTGCCGTGTAAAACTCGACATTAGTCTTGATGCTGCGATCCGGCTTCAACTCCGCCAACACCTCCAGCACTGCGTCTTCTGACGTAGTTGCATCGTCATACAGTGCGGCGTCGCCGGATCCCTCAAATAGCATCACTGCGGCTGATCCCAAAACGTCTGCGCGGGGATCTCGGACCTTGTATACGCGATGGCCAAACCCCATAATCCGGCCGCCGCCACCAACCACCTCGCGCGCCCACAGATCGGCCTCCTCGCTGATGCTCTTGCCCGAGGCCTCCGCCCGTTCGCGGATCTCAAATACCATATCGAGCGCCGGGCCTGGAGCTCCACCATGCAGCGGCCCCTTGAGCGAGCCAATTGCCCCAACCACTGCCGACACAATGTCGGAGCGGGTGCTGATAATCACACGCGAGGTGAAGGTAGAGTTGTTCAATCCGTGATCCACCACTGTGTTGATATAAGTTTCCAATGCGCGCACCGCATCGGGTTGGGCTTCCTCGCCCTGGAGCATGTAGAGGTAATTTGCCGCATGCCGGTCATCCGTCTTTGGCGCCACAGGCTGTTCGCCATTGAGCAAGCGCCAATAAGCCGCAATCACGGTCGGGATACGCGCCGTGACCGATTTCACACGATGCATATCGGCTTCAGACGATGTATCCGAAGGATCGGGGTCAACCAGCGTTAGCGAATCCACTCCCATGCGCAACGCATCCATAGTCGGAAGCTTCTTCTCTGCAGCGGCTCGTAGCAAATCGACAGTAGGCTCCGGAATCGGGCGCAGGTTGGCTAGCTCGGCGCGTAGTTCGTCCAGCTCAGCAGCAGATGGCAAGCGATCGAACCACATCAAATACAGCACTTCCTCGAAGGTAGCGTTGGGGGCCAGCTCTTCCAATGGAAAACCAGCGATGGTGAGCACGCCTTCTGTGCCGTTGACCTTACTTAAGCGAGTGGTTGTGACATATACGCCTTCCAACCCGCTGTAGATTTGAGGATCGCTCATGGTATCTCCTTAGCCTCTCACCGCGCTATCCACGTCCGAATCTTCGGAGGTGGCTTCACTGCTACTAAATATGAATTGCCTGCCCTTCAGCGACATGCGCGGCCTCCATAATAGCTTCGCTGAGAGTGGGATGTGCGTGGACATTGCGTGCAATTTCAGCCAGAGTCAGCTCCATGTTTTGGGCCAGCGTCAATTCTGGCAGCAGCTCGGTGACTTCCGGACCGATCAAGTGAGCTCCCAAAATCTCGCCGTATCGGGCATCGGAGATCAGCTTGATCCATCCCGCGGTCTCCCCCATTCCCAATGATTTTCCATTCGCCTGAAACGGGAATCTGCCTATGTGAACTTCGTAGCCGCGCTGTTCGGCCTGCGCTTCGGTCATGCCGAAGGAGGCGATTTGCGGATGGGAGTAGGTGGCGCGAGGCATCATCTCATAGTCGAGTTGGATCGTATCGACGCCCGCAATATTTTCGGCGCACACGATGCCCATCGCAGTCGCTACGTGAGCCAACTGCAGCTTCCCCGTCACGTCACCAATGGCCCAGATTCCTGGCACATTGGTAGACATTTTTTCATTGATATCGATCATCCCAGCTTCGTTGATCTGGACGCCAAGATCCTCCAGCCCAAGCCCAGACGTGTTGGGTCGAAAACCGATCGCCACTAGGGCTTGCTCCGCCTCCAGCACTTCCTCGCCAGATTCGCTTGAGACCTTAGCCTTCACTTTAGTTTTCAGCACTTCGAGGCCTTCCACCTTTGTGCCGACCTTGATCTTGATCCCGCGCTTGCGAAACTCCTTCGCAAGTTCCTTGCTAACATCCTCGTCTTCCAATGGCGCGATCCGCGGGAGCATCTCCACGATGGTGACCTCAACCCCATAGCTATTCCAGACTGTAGCAAACTCAAGCCCCACCGCACCGGAGCCCACGATCAGCACCGACTTTGGAGCCTTTGTTTGGAGGATGGCCTCCCGATAGCTCAGCACGCGTTGCCCGTCAATCTCTAATCCGGGTATGGAGGCCGGGCTAGCGCCCGTGGCAACAACGATGTTTTTCGCCCCGAGCTCGGTAACTTCCCCGTCGGAGTTCGTAATAGAAATCGAACTCGCTGAGCGGATCACTGCCTCGCCCATGTGAACGTCGATCTGGTTCTTCTTCATCAAGAACCCAACCCCCTTCACCAGACGATCCGAGACCTCGCGGCTGCGTTCAACCGCCTTTCCGTAATCTAACTTCAGGCCATCGATTGAAAATCCGAAGTCATCGCCTCGTTCTCGGAGGATATGCGCCAGCTCGGCGTTTCTCAGCAGCGACTTCGAGGGGATGCATCCGATATTGAGGCACACTCCCCCCAGCCATTCGCGATCTACGATGGCAGTCTTCAGCCCCAGCTGCGAGGCTCGGATGGCACAGACATACCCTCCGGGTCCTGCTCCAATTACAACAACGTCGTAGTCAGGCATTCAAAAAACCCTCCAAATGGGCGCATGACGCGCCTCGACTCATCATAGCAGTCGGGTTATCCGGGAACAGTGCGGTTCGTTCTCAGGCCCAGGACTGAAGGCGCTGCACAACGATACCCAAAAAATGATCTCCGATGGCGCCGTCGATAATTCGATGGTCGAAGGTCAGCGTGAGATACACCATCGGCCGGATGGCCAACGAATCCTCCGGCTCGCCACTGGGCGACATCCCCTCAATGACCACCGCGCGTTTCTGAAGGACACCCACACCCAGAATGGCACACTGGGGCTGATTGATGATCGGCGTTGCCAAAAGCGAGCCGCTTACTCCATGATTGGTGATTGTAAACGTCCCACCTTGAACTTCATCCGGGACCAGCTTGTGACTGCGGGCGCGTTCGCCCAGATCGTTGACCGCTTTTGCGATCGCTAGCAGCGACATTTGCTCGGCATTCTTGACCACCGGTACGATCAATCCTTCATCCCCAAGGGAAACTGCAACCCCGACGTTGGCCGACTTGTGCAATACGATCCCCTCATCGCTCCATGATGAATTGACGATCGGAAATTCTTTCAATGCCTCGACCGTCGCGGCCACAAAATAAGCGGTAAAGGTCAGGTTAGCGCCCTCTCGCTGGAATGATTCCTTATGAGCTTTCCGATGGGCGATCACTCTACCCATATCGGCTTCCATGAGCGTCGTCACATGCGGGCTTGTGTGCTTCGAGCGAACCATGTGCTCCGCAATCCGGCTACGCACTGCGTCCAGAGGCTGGATGGTCCCTGCGGCGGCTGCAGTCTCGGGCGCCGCCTGCTTCGTTCCGAATATTTCCTCAGTCGGCCTGAAAAGCTCGCCGGAGGCTGGCTCCTCCCACGGCGCCACTGGCTGGCCGCTTTCGACGTAGGCCAGGACGTCTTTCTTCGTGATCCGCCCCCCGCTCCCGGTCCCGGGTACCTGGCCAAGATCGACGTCGTGCTCCGCCGCAATACGTGCAACGACCGGAGAAATGAATCCGAGCTTCTCGCGGCTCGTGTTAGGGGTGCCTGGGGACCCAGACGCAGGCTTTAGCCCGCCCCCGGCGGGAACCGCGGCCTTCTCCTTCGCAGTCGTTTCTGGCGGGGCGGCCGAGTCACCATTTTCTGGTAGCGCCTTCGGAACGTCCGGAACTTGTTCACCCGGCTGCCCGATCACAGCCAGAAGCGTTCCGGCTTTTACGGTTTCCCCCTCGGCGACGAGCAGCTTGAGGATCGTGCCGGTTGCCGGCGACGGAACCTCGGTATCGACCTTATCGGTGTTGATCTCGACCAGCGGCTCGAACTCCTCAACCGAATCTGCCTCACCTATAAGCCACTTGGTAACGGTCCCTTCGACTACCGACTCGCCAAGCTGGGGCATGATGACCTCAGTTGTCATTCTTCTCTCCGTTTAGCACAAATCTGCGCCGTGATTCGCAATCCTGGCGGACTTTGTAGTTCGCGGGTCCGACATGCGCAGCCTGCCAGATACGACCCTCCGTGAGCCATTGCTGAATCTAATATGCCGCCAGCTCCCGAATAGCCTCTGCGATTCTATCCGTATCGGGCATGAACCAGTCCTGAAGCGGATGACTGTATGGCATCGCAGGAACATCTGGCCCGGTCAGTCGACGCACTGGGGCGTCCAGATATGCAAAAGCTTCCTCGACCAAAATGGCCGCGATTTCCGCCCCATATCCGACCGTCAAATTGTCTTCGTGAACGATCAGCGCCTTCCCGGTTTTTGTCACGGATGCCAAAATAGTATCTCGGTCAACCGGCTTAAGCGTCATCAGGTCGACCACCTCGGCATCGATCCCCTCCTCGGCCACCCTTTCGGCTGCTTCCAGAGTGTAATGATGCATCATCCCGTAGGCGAAGACGGTCAGATCATCGCCCTCTCGCGAAATGCGGGCGGGGCCAATAGGAACCAGCACCTCCTCGTCATCCGGCACTTCTCCGCGGATCAGCCGGTAGCCCTTCTTCGGCTCCAGGTAAATTACTGGATTTGGATCCCGGACGGCGGATTTGAACAAGCCCTTGGCATGGTATGGCGTTGAGGGAACGACAACTTTCAAGCCAGGTACGTGGGAAAAGAAAGCTTCAATCGACTGCGAGTGATAAAGTCCTCCGCCAATTCCGCCACCATAGGGTGCGCGGATCACCATGGGAACCGTCCAATCTCCATTGGATCGGTAGCACATCCGCGCTGCCTCACTCACAATTTGATTGAAGGCTGGATAGATGAAATCTGCGAACTGGATTTCACATACCGGGCGCATTCCATACAGCGCGGCCCCGATTCCGATTCCAACGATCGAAAGCTCCGCCAGCGGCGAATCTATGACGCGATCCTCGCCGTATTTGTCATAGAGGCCTTGTGTGGCTCGGAAGACGCCCCCTCGCGGCCCGACATCCTCGCCCACAATGAAGACCCGCTCATCACGCTCGAGTTCCTCGTCCATCCCCTGCCGCAAGCCGTCAATGAGCGTCATCTCAGTCATCGACGCGATCCTCCGCATACACTGGATAGCTTGCCTCGGAAATATCCGGGTAAGGAGCTTCAGTTGCGTACTCCACTGCTTGCTCTACTTCTGTCTTGGCCCGCTCCTGCAATTCGTTCTCGGCTTCTTCAGTGAGAATTCCTGCGGCAAGCAATTTATCTCGCTGCAAGTGCACCGGATCTTGAGCCTTTTGCGCTTCCAATTCCTCCCGCGGTCGATAGGATCGATCGTCGTCATCCGAAGAGTGTGGGGTCATTCGATTGACCATGGTTTCGACGATGGTTGGTCCATCGCCTGAGCGCGCTCGTTCAGCGGCCTCCGATACCGCTTGGTGTACAGAAATTGCATCGAGGCCATCGACAGTTACACCGGGCAAGCCCAGACCGGCCGCCTTGTCGGCCACTTTTTCAACCGCCATTTGCTTCTCCTGGCGGACGGAAATCGCGTAGAGGTTGTTCTCCACCATAAAGATGACAGGCAATTGATGGATGGCAGCCCAGTTGACCGCCTCATACCATTCGCCCTGGGAGGTTGATCCCTCACCGATGGAGCTAAGCACAACGGCGTCGTCCCCGCGCAATTTCATCGCAAAGCCGATTCCAGCGGCGTGGACGGCCTGGGTGCCCACCACTGATGAATGACTGATAACATTCAATCGTCTCATGCTCCAGTGGCTGGGCATCTGTCGGCCACCGGAATTCGGATCGCCCTTCTTTCCCATCACTCCGAGCATGAAATCCTTCGGGGTGAAACCGAGCGCAATCATCATGGCCAGATCGCGATAATAAGGAGCAACCCAATCATCTCCCTTGCGGAGGGCCATTGCAGCGCCTACCTGCGCCGCCTCGTGGCCGATCGCGGAGATATGAAAAGCGATCTTTCCTTGTCGGTGGAGGATCCAGGTCCGTTCATCCAGCCGGCGCGAGAGCACCATCAACCAATACATTTCAAGCAGGCTCTCCGTGCTGAGGTCGACCTGGAGTTCTTCCTGAGCTTCCATTCAGTTTCTCCCTTAACTAACCCGCTCTGCCACAATTTCGGCCACGTCCCGCACCTGCATCCCGTTCTGTGAGGCATCTGAGAGCATCATCATGCAGAACGGACATCCCACGGCTAGGGTATCTGCGCCGGTTGCTTCCGCCTCTCGAATGCGATCGGCACTCACCCGCTCCAACCCGCTTTCTTCTTCCTTCCAAAACTGAGCCCCTCCAGCTCCGCAGCAAAATGAATTATCTCCGCTCCTCGGCATTTCCTCGAGCTTGATGTCCACCAGCCCGAGCGCCTCACGGGGCGCTGCAACAATACCATTCTGTCGGCCCAAATAGCATGGGTCATGGAATGTAATATTTTCCAGCCTCTGATCCTCATTAGACTTCAGACGACCGGAGGTTATCAACTCTTGAATGTACTCAGTATGGTGGACTACCTCATATTCCCCGCCAAAGGCCGGGTACTCTGTTTTTAAGGTGTGCAAGCAATGGGGACAGGCAGCAACGATACGTTGGGCTTTGACCTGGTCTAGCGTCTCTACGTTGCTGCTTGCCAGCTCGTTGAAGAGATACTCGTTGCCTGATCGACGGGCAGCGTCTCCGGTGCATTGTTCTTGCGTCCCAAGTACCGAGAAGTTAACCCCGGCCGCATTGAGCACCTTCGCAAACGCCCTAGCCGTTTCCTGTGCTCGGGGATCGGTCGCCGCTGCACAGCCCACCCACCACAATATCTCGGGGTCCGGGTTCTGTTGAATAGTCGGAACGTCCAATCCCTCCGCCCACTTCAAGCGTTCTTCGGGTGGGATGTTCCAGGGGTTAGCCGCCCGTTCCATCCCCCGGTAGGCGGTCTGCAGTTGTTCCGGGAACTCGTTTTCCATCAAGACCATGCTCTGGCGGATTTCTAAAATGTCTCGCATCGGCTCGATTCCGACAGGGCACACCTCCACACACGCGCCGCAGGCAGTGCAGGCCCAAACCGCCTCGGCCGAAATGGCGAAGTCGAGCAGCGTCTGGCTGCTCTGCTCACCGGCTGCGATTCGTGATCCCTCTTGATTGAGAAAGTAACGTTTGTTGATTTCTAAGGCTGCAGGCGACAGAACCTTACCGGTCTCATACGCCGGGCATGCATCCTGGCACCGGTTACACATGATGCAGGCGTAGGCATCTATCAACCCCTTCCAGGACAGGTCCTCCAGCCGCGCCACTCCAAACTGCTCTACCGATTCGTCTTCAAAATCCAGCGCATCCAATGTCCCCATCGATGGGCGCACCGGGTGCAGCAGGAAATTTAACGGAGCGATAAATAGGTGGATGTGTTTGGAGTATGGAAAGTACGGTAGGAAGAGCAGAATGGTGCCAATGGACAGCCACCACCAGATGTGTTCCCCCGCGGTGAGTGCGGTTGCGGAGAGCCCGCTCCAGAGACCTGCTACTGTGGAGGCGAATGGCTGCCAGGAATCGGCTCTCGTCGCGGCGATCGCAAAGCTCTGCCCCAAGAATTGGGACCCCACATGAATGAGGATGAATCCGCCGACGATTGCCGAATCTCGTCGGATCCCGGACCTGGCTTTTGGGTGAAGGTGAGTCGACTCTCGGATTGTTAGCTCGGGGGCGCGCAGGGCAAAGCGCCGAATGAGCAGCAGCGTCATGCCAAACAGCGCCGCGACGCTGAGCACATCAACTCCCAGGCGATAGAGATCTCCAACCGTACCAGTGCCGAGGAAAAGATAATCGGGAATGAAGCCTTCTAAGACATCCCCTAGGTTGACCAGCAGGTAATAAATAAACGCCCAGCCCACGAACCCGTGTAAGAGGCTGGGGCCGAGACGCGCTCGAAATACTGGTGAGAAGGTGATCGACTTCCTGAATGCATCCCAGGCGCGCCGGATGCCCATCCACCAATCTGGCTTTCCGCGCCCGCGCGAAATGATCCGAATGATGCGGTATGTGCCTTTGGTAGCTAGAGAAACTGTGGAGACGAGAAGGAGAAAAAAGAGGAGTCGTTCCGGGGTAGTGAGCATTAAAGTTCGCGCTCAGTGCGGGAGCGGGCACACCTCTTCAAAGCGAGGCTAGTTTACCATACGGCCTTTTTTGGCCCTTTTTCGGTTCAGAATTGGAAAGTTGGAGGGTCGAACTCGCAGAATCAGCCGCTCCAACTACGGCCCGGTTAGTCAATTGCTGACGATTGGTTCCTACATCAGGCTTGCAGGGCCACGCCCAGGTCGGCGATCAAATCCTCGGCACTCTCGATCCCCACTGAGAGCCTGACCAGATTGTCCTTGATGCCGATCTCCAACCGTTCCTCTGTGGAGAGCTCATAGTAAGACATGAGCGCCGGCTGTTCAATCAGGGTCTCAACTCCTCCCAGGCTGGAGGCAATTAACGGGATTTGGACGGCATCGATAAACTTGCTGGTCACGTCCAAGTCGCCCTCCAATTCGAAGCTTACGACCCCTCCAAAGCCACGCATCTGCCGTCGGGCGACATCGTGATCCGGATGGGAGTCGAGCCCCGGGTACCAAACCCGGCGAATTTGACCCTGTGTCTCCAGAAATTCGGCAATCATTTGAGCACTCGCGTTCTGCTGGCGCACGCGCAAGGCCAACGTTTTAATACCCCGTTGGATAAGATAGGCCGTGTGAGGATCACAGACCGCCCCCGTGACCCATTGGTTCTGCCGAATCATCGCTATCAAAGACTCTGAGCTCACTACAACTCCGGCGAGCAGATCATTGTGGCCGCCTAGATACTTGGTGGCTGAATCTACGACCAGATCGACGCCGTATTCGAGTGGGCACTGATTGATAGGAGTCGAGAAGGTGCTGTCGATCAGCGTCTTGACTTTATGTCGCTTAGCGATGTCCACAAGCCGCTCCAGATCCAGGACGCGCAAGTAGGGATTGGTTGGCGATTCAGAGATGATGATTTTTGTATCGGGCCGGATCGCGCTCTCTAGCTGCTCCAAATCGCCGGCCGGCACTATCGTGCTCTCAATCCCCCAGCGCTTGAGGAAGGTCAGGCAAAATTGACGTGTGCGCCTGTATGAATCATCTGTGATGATCAGATGGTCGCCCGCATAGAGTAATGAGAGCAAAGTGGTAGTGATCGCGGCCATTCCGGAGGACATGAGAATCGCCGCCTGACCGGACTCAAGGGCCGCGATCCGAGACTCAACCGCCGAGACGGTGGGGTTACCATACCGCCCGTACTCCGCCCTTCCCTCAACAAGCCCCCACATGCGAGCTTCCATAAACTCGCGGAGATCAGCGGTGTTCTCAAACGTGTAGGTTGCCGTGTCGAAAATTGGAAGCGCTAGGGCGTGGTGCGGGTACGGGCGTTTATCGCCTGCATGGACAACGTCAGTTTCGAGCCGCAAGGATTGCCCATTGTCACTTGTATGTTTCAACATAAGTCTCCTCCTCGAGTCTCCTATCCCGAGAAAGCAAATGACCTCTTCCGAAAGATTGGAGAGGTCAGGGCGTTCCACCATCTCTCATCTCCCAGCTATCGCTGTCGGAGTTGGCACCTGGTTGGAGACAGTCTCCAACTGGTTGCCGAGGCTTCACAGGGCCAGTCCCTCCACCTCTCTGGATAAGAGCGTTTCTTTATTTGATTGTTGCAGGCAACGTTAACACGCGACTGCCGATGCTGTCAAGCGAGGCTGCTGACCGTACTCACATGAAGCGCGCGCTGAATCGGATGTGGGCTAGCGACCTTGAGGGTCGCGTGATAATTCGAGGGCAGTTCGCAAATCCCCCACGTAGCTCGCCGCGGCCCGTGGCAAATCCTCTGCGCCTTCGACGGCGTTAATCAGGGCCGAACCGACAATCACTCCATCTGCGAAGGCTCCAACGGCCTGGGCCTGCTCTGGCGTCGAGACACCAAAGCCTACCGCGAGCGGGACTGCGGTCAGATCACGCACCCGTTGAACGAATTCCTGCAATCCTGACGGAAGCTCAGACCGAGCGCCGGTTACCCCCACCAGCGAGACAAGGTACAAAAAGCCTGCGCCCCGCTCGATGACTGTGGTGAATCGAGCTGGAGTGGAGGTTGGCGCCAGCATGAGGATCAAGGCTCGACCATATTTCAGGCAGGCGGCCTGCATCTCAACCGCCTCCTCCGGAGGCAAATCGGGCACGATAAAACCGTCTGCACCTGCACTTGAGGCCTCTGCTACAAATTGCTCGACGCCGAAGGAAAGGATGGGGTTTACATAGCCCATCAAGATCAACGGTTGGCCTACACCCCGCGAACGCAACTCCGCCGTCATCTCCAGGCAGCCAGCCACCGTGGTTCCCTGTTGCAGGGCGATCTGAGTTGAACGTTGGATCGTCGGCCCATCCGCAAGTGGATCAGAAAATGGTATTCCCAGCTCGATGAGGTCGGCGCCCGAGCTGGCGACGGCCTCGATGATCTCTATTGAAGACTGCTTATCGGGAAATCCCAGCGTAAAGTAAGGCATCAGCGCGGCGCGTCCGGCAGCGTGGGTTGACTTGAATACCGAAGCAATGTTATCCAATCCGCTCATGCAATCGATTCCTGATCCCCATGTGCCTCGGCCGAATCCAGCGCGCGAGTCACGGTATCCAGATCCTTATCCCCGCGGCCGCTGAGATTGACAAGCAGGATCTGATCCTGCTCCATGTCCGGAGCCCGCCGAATCGCTTCCGCTACAGCGTGTGCTGATTCCAGTGCCGGTAGGATGCCTTCCATCCGCGATAGGAGCTGAAAGGCCTCTAGCGCCTGTTCATCCGTCACCCAGGTGTACGAAGCGCGGCCCAGCTCACGGAGCAGGGCATGCTCCGGACCAACCGCGGGATAGTCCAAGCCGGCCGCAATGGAGTGCGTACCTGCAATCTGCCCATCCGCATCCTGGAGCACATACGAGTAAGTGCCGTGGAGCACTCCCGGCCGCCCGGTGGTTGGGTCGGCGAAACGGGCGGCATGTTTTCCACTTTCAATTCCACTTCCGCCAGCTTCCACTCCGATCAATGCGACATGCTCATCCTCGAGGAAGGCGCTGAACAGGCCAATGGCGTTAGAGCCGCCGCCAACACAGGCAATACATTGATCGGGGAGGCTTCCGGCCTGGCGCAGTATTTGCTCGCGCGCCTCCCGCCCTATTACGCTTTGCAGCTCTCGAACGATCGTGGGGTAAGGGTGTGGGCCTAAGGCAGACCCCAGCAGGTAGTGCGTATCCCGAACATTGGTTACCCAGTCGCGAATCGCCTCGTTAATCGCATCTTTTAGCGTCTGGCTACCTGCCTCAACCGGGCGCACCTCTGCTCCTAGCAAGCGCATCCGCAACACATTAGGCGCCTGACGCTCAATATCAACAGTGCCCATATAAACCACACATTCCAGGTCCAGCAACGCACAGGCGGTGGCTGTGGCCACGCCGTGCTGGCCCGCACCAGTCTCAGCAATGACGCGCTGCTTACCCATCTGGCGGGCCAACAGGGCCTGCCCCAGGGTGTTGTTGATCTTGTGCGCGCCGGAGTGGGCCAGGTCTTCGCGCTTGAGGTAAATCTGAGCCCCGGAGAACATGGCGGTGAGCCGGCGGGCATGGCTGAGCGGGGTTGGGCGTCCCGCATAGGTGTCCAGCAATCGCTCCAGTTCAGCCTGAAATAGCGGATCTGCCCGCGATTGGATGTAGGCGCCTTCAAGCTCGGTCAGGGCAGGCATCAGAGTCTCGGGAACGTACTGGCCGCCGTAGGTGCCAAATTTGGAAGGCAGAGAATCTGAATTCACTGCATCGTCTCCCGTTCGGAAATACGCACCGCCTGCACAAAGGCCCTCAGCTTGTCTAGATCTTTAATACCCGGCCGAGATTCAACGCCGGAAGCTACATCAACGCCCCACGGCCCTACCTGAGCAATTGCAGCGCTTACATTTTCCGGAGTAAGCCCGCCCGCAAGGAGAATCAGCCCTTTGGCTGCCAGCGACTTTGCCAGGCCCCAGTCGCCGACCTCACCGGTCCCCCCATATTGTCCCGCGCGGTGGGCATCAACTAGCAATTCCGGACCCTGTCCATGGCGTACTCGCGAGTAGCGACGCCATGCGCCGTCGGCTTCAGCAGGCGTTTGCGGACGTATGGCCTTGAAGGCTCGTCCCTCTAGCTGCTCTAACTTTCCAGGAGGCTCGTCGCCGTGGAGTTGAGCCAGATCGAGGTTGCAGCCCTGTTGGACTTCGGTGATGGTGGGCACGGGAGCGTTTACGAAAACGCCGACTGTCAGGACACCTGCCCGCTTCGCCCTCAAGGCGGCGGTGATCTCCGCACAGTGAGCCGGATCAATATAACGCGGACTGCCCGAGTAGAAATTAAACCCCAGCAAGTCGGCGCCTGCCTCGGCGGCGGCAAGCGCATCATTTAGGTTGGTCAGGCCGCAGATCTTGATTTTCATGATTTGTTATCCCAATGCCGGTGATCGACGTTCGACCGCGATTTGAAGAAGGCTCTATCGCGAGCGCATCGAGAGGAATTGTCCATTTCACATTCGTTGCCGGATTCATTCATCATGGAGCACCGTTCTCTGCGCCGTCTTCGTGAGTCCTGCCAGATCTCGTACTTTCGCGGCCACATCCGGCGCGGTGGCGATTGCTTCACCGACCAATATGGCATCCACGTCGAGGTCCGAGTAGTCGGCCGGGGTGTGAATGCCGCTCTCTGAGACGATGCAGATGCCGGCCGGAATCTCTGGCAGCAGGTCACGGGTGGTGTCCAAGTCCATGCTGAAGTCGCTTAGATTACGGTTGTTAATACCAATCAGGTTTGGCCCGCAGCTCAGCGCGGCTTGGAGATCTTCGGACGAGTGCACTTCTACCAAGGCGGCCATTCCCAGGTCGTGGGAAATCTGATGCAGGTCGCGGAGCTGCGAGCGCGATAAGGCTGCGGCAATGAGCAGCACCGCAGACGCGCCGGCAGCGCGCGACTGAAATAGCTGGTAGGGGTCGAAGATGAATTCTTTGCGCAGCAGCGGAAGGGTTGGGAAATGCTCCGCGATCACTCTCAAGTGATCAAGGTGCCCCTTAAAGTAGCGCTCATCGGTTAATACGCTGACGGCCGCGGCACCGTTGTCTCGATAGACTGCTGCCAACTCCAGCGGATCATCCCTCATGGCGAATGATCCTCGCGAGGGTGAGGCGAATTTAACCTCTGCGATCAGGGAAGGGCGCGAGCGACCTCCGAGCAGCGCGGACACGAAATCCTGGGGTGGCTGGGCTGCCTCCGCTTGAAGCTTGACCTGCGCCAGTGGAAGAATCTCTCGCTGGCGGAAAACTTCGGTCCGCTTGTGCGCGAATATTTCATCGAGGAGGCTCAACCGGCGGTCCCGTTGAACCGTTGACTGAAAGCTCTCAGCTGCTCAAGTTTTTCGAGCGCCATGCCTTCATCAAGCGAGGCGGTCGCCATGGAAAGACCTTGCTCAAAGTCGCCGTCCTCGGTTGCCAGGGCGGCGGCGGCGTTGAGCAGGACGACGTCCCGGCGGGGGGACCGATCGACCCCGGCCAGCAGGTCGCGCAGGATTTCAGCATTGCGAGCAGGATCCCCGCCGCGCAGCTGCTCGAGGCTGGCCGGCTTCAATCCCAAATCCGCAGCATCAAGCATTGAGGTGGTAACGCTTCCCTGGCGAAGGTGGCTCACTCGGTTCGGTCCGCTGGTACTCAATTCATCCAGACCTCCATGCCCGTGGACGACAAATGCGGCCTGCCCACCCAACGCTCCGAGAACTTCTGCAAGCGTTTCGGTGAGACCAGGATCATAAACGCCGATCAATTGATGGGTAGCGCCGGCTGGGTTGGTGAGCGGACCCAGTAGATTGAAGATTGTCCGCTGCCCTAGCTCTCTCCGTGGACCGATAGCGTGTTTCATTGCGGGGTGAAAGCTGGGTGCGAAGAGAAATCCAAAACCAACCTCTTCGATGCAGGCCGCGACCTGTTCGGGGGAAAGCTCAATTTCCACACCTAGCGCTTCAAGTACGTCCGCGCTTCCACATTTCGAGGAGGCGGCACGATTGCCGTGCTTAGCCACTTTGTATCCGCTCCCGGCAATTACGAAGGCGGCCGCGGTGGAAATATTGAAGCTGTGGGATCCATCGCCGCCAGTGCCAGCAGTATCCTGCAGGCGCTTGCCATTTGCGACTAGTGGAATAGAACTCGCGTGGGCACGCATCGCTCGAGCGCTGCCCACTATCTCATCCACTGTTTCACCGTTCATGCGCAGGGCGACCAGGTAACCGCCGATTTGAGCTTGAGATGCTTCTCCGCGCATGATGGTGCCCATGGCCGCTTCGGCTTCTTCGGCCGTCAGGTGCTCGCCATCAAGCAGCTTGGCAATTTGCGGCTTAAGCATGTCTCCTCCTATGTGACAAATGATCGACTACGCAGCTGCTGGCTCACTGCTCACTGAAACCGCGCTTTCCAGTTGTGCTTGATCCAGAAAATTCTGTAGAAGTTGCTTTCCGTGAATGGTAAGGAAGGATTCGGGGTGAAATTGGAGGCCGAACATCGGCTGGGCGCGGTGGCGTATTCCCATGATTTCGCCTTGCTGCGTGAAGGCGGTTCGTACCAGGGCCTCGGGTAGCGGATCGGCGACGATCAGGGAGTGGTAGCGAGTCGCCTCAAGCGGGCTGGGCAGGCCGGCAAAGATTCCCTCCAGGTCATGGTAGATACGGGAGGTCTTGCCATGCATGAGTCGAGGAGCACGCACGACGCGGCCGCCGAACACCTGACCGATGCATTGGTGACCTAAACACACTCCCAGGATCGGGCGCCGCGGCCCAATTCGGCGGATTACATCATTCGAGATTCCGGCGTCCGCCGGTCCTCCCGGGCCCGGGGAGATCACCACATGGCTTGGATCTAGCCTCTCCAATTCTTCTGCAGTGATCGCATCGTTGCGGTAGACACGCACGTCAGCGCCAAGCTCGCCCAGGTACTGAACCAAGTTATAGGTAAATGAGTCGTAGTTGTCGATGACGGCGATCATGTCAGGGTCTCCTTCTCGGCCTTATCCACGGCTACGATCAAAGCGAGGGCCTTGTTCGCGGTCTCTTCATACTCCCGCTCGGGGTTGGAATCAGCCACGATGCCGGCGCCGGCCTGGACGCTTACAGTCTGCCCCCGCATAACGAGCGAGCGAATGGTGATGCAGGTATCGAGCGAGCCATCATAAGAGAAATAGCCAACAGCTCCCGCATAAGGTCCGCGCGCTTCGCCTTCCCGCTCGGCGATGATTTCCATGGCCCGGATCTTTGGGGCTCCGCTAACCGTGCCAGCCGGAAAAGTTGCACGCAGGAGATCAAAAGCATCATAGGCAGGGTGAAGCTCGCCTTCCACGTGTGAGACGATGTGCATGACGTGTGAGTAGCGCTCAATCCCCATCTGCTCGGTAAGACTTACAGATCCGTAGCTGCAGACGCGTCCCAAGTCGTTGCGCGCCAGGTCGACCAGCATGACATGTTCGGCACGTTCCTTGGGGTCGGCAAGCAGATCTTTCTCCAGCGCTTCATCTTCGGCGTTCGACTGGCCGCGCGGTCGTGTTCCGGCGATTGGGTGCATGGCTGCGCGACCCGCCTCCAGTCGAACGTGCATTTCAGGAGAGGCTCCAATCAGTCGCAGGGGAGGATGACCAGCCAGGTCATCGAAGTCGAAGAAGAACATATAAGGTGAGGGATTCGTGCGGCGCAGCGAGCGGTAAATGTCAAATGGGGCGGCCGACGTCTGCCTTTCGAAGCGCCGCGAGAGTACCACCTGATAGATCTCCCCCGCCGCGATGTCCTCTTTGGATTGCATGACAGCAGTGTGAAATTCGTTCGGCGTCAGGTTGGAATGCAGCTCGCCCGCGGCCGAATGCTCGACTGGAGAGGGTCGGGCGGGAAGGTCTTCACTCAAACGAGCCTCCAGCTCATCGAGGCGGGTTTCCGCCTCGGCGCGCGCGCGCGCTTCGTTGCCGTCTAAATTCACATTGGCGATCAGCAACATGCGCCCGAAGGCATGGTCAAATGCTACGACAGTGTCGGCCAGCAAGAAGATCGCGTCGGGGAGAGATGCATGCGGAGGTAGATCCAGAGTCGGCTCGAAGCCGCTGGCTGTCTCATAGCCAAGATAGCCGACCAATCCACCTGCAAAACGCGGTAAGTCTTGGACTTTGGCGGGCACAAAACGTGCTAATTCCTGACGCAGGACATCCAACGCATCTAAGCCTTCCGGAATTGGAATTTGGCTCACGCCCTCTGCGGTGTGTCGTTCGAAGGCCTGGCCATGTAGCACAAATGCTTCGCTTGGGTCTACGCCGATAAAGGAATAACGTGCCACCTGCTCGCCACCGGTAACTGACTCGAGCAAGAATGACGGGCCGTGGCCAGCAAGCTTGAGATAGGCAGTGATTGGAGAATCAAGATCGGCCGAGAGCTCGCGCACGATCGGTATAAGGTTGGCTTGATGGCCCGATAAATCACGCGTTTTAGATTTCTCTTTGAGCATTTGCCCTCACTGGATCGATCCGTTAATAGAAAAACCCCTCCGGTCCGCAAGGACGAGAGGGGACTCCCGTGGTGCCACCTTGGTTAGGTCGGAATTCGCCCGGAAAGAAAAAACCCGTCGGCGATGACGACGGGTGGGAAAAAACCAGCCTCGCTCAAACAGGTACTGCGGATTTGACTTGCGAGTACCCTTCGCCCTGATAACGGTGGCGTCTCCGGCTCAGGCTAATCGGCAGATGCCTTTCGCCCTGCGGCTCCGAGGCCCATTCACCACCAGCGTATGGGCGGGGCTCTCACCTTTTCCCCGCTCTCTGCACCACCGTGTCGGCGCTTACTATTCCTCTTCGCAGCCTTTGTTTGTATTCTATTTGGCTGGTTTATAGCAGGTGGTCAGGCAGCTGTCAAGCTATTCCTTACGCGTGGTCCATGTTGATTTCGATCCGCGATGGGATCAGTCGCCCCAGGGTTTGTCTCCCTCCGGCATTGGCAAGACGGGCAAGTCCTCCCAGCCGAATTCGCGTAAGTACTGCTCCAGGGTACGAAGGCCGGGATACATTTTCCTGACGGCAGCAATATCTGCCGTGTAGGCTTCCCCGTCAAAGAAGCGGATCGCGGCGATCTGCTCTTCGTCCGGTTCGTAGCCATTAGTTGTGCGGGCTGGTTCAAGCCTCACCGGGCGGCCGATCACTTTGGAAAAGGTTTCCGCTTGCTCCGCTTCGCTCAGCTCGTCCCCTGCAATTTCAAGCGTTCTGCCCACATATTGGTCTGGATCGGAAAACACAATCGCCGCAATGGCACCGATGTCGTCGGCTGCAATGAGCTGTGAACTCTTGTCCTGGCGAATACCCCAGCTTTCGAGTTCTCCATTGGATATCCGAGCGCGCTTCCATTCGAGATTGTCCATAAACGCGGCCGGGCGCAGAATCGTATGCGGCAGGCCGATCTCTTCAATATATTGTTCAACAATCCACTTGCTCTCGAAGTGCTTTTGACCCATCCCTCGATGCGCCGCACCTACTGATGAGTACACAAAATGCTGAACTCCTGATTCCTTAGCGGTATCTGCAAGCAATTTGCCTTGCTTGATTTCACCTTCGTATCCAACGTCTGGAAGCCAGAAGTTGGTAAAGCTGAAAACACCGTACACGGTCTCTAGAGCGGCAGCGAGCGTTTCGCGGTTGTACAGATCCCCCTGGGCTAGCTCCGCGCCTTGCTTTTCCAATGCTTGTGCGGCGTCCTTCTCCGGGTCTCGGACGAGTGCGCGGACTTTCCACCCCGCGTTTAGCAGGTGCCGCGCGGCTGCCCCACCTTGTTGTCCGGTCGCGCCAATGACGAGAATTATTTTATTGTTCATGACAGCTCCCTCTTTCTGCTTCCTCCAGGATTCGTAGGTGCAGTTTCCCATTCGTCAACGAATGCAAGATCTTTATCCAAAGCGTGCAGCGACGAATAGTGAGCTACCTGTTCACCTACTCGCTTCAATCTGTCGCGAAGTGACTCATCTTTTAGTGATCCGTCTTGATTGAATTTTTTCCATGCCTGTGGAATGGAAACTTGCTCTGGAATGACCCAGGCGTGCAGGGCGCGGCTAACATTTCGAAGGCTGACCAGCGCATTGCTCGCGCCCATCAGTCCGCCGGACACGCCTACCAGCCCAATCAACTTGCCTTCAAACTCTTTAAACCCCATGAGATCCAGGGTGTTTTTCAAGACACCGCTCATGCCGCCGTGGTATTCCGGCGAGCCGAGGATCACTCCGTCCGCATTCCGAATATGCTCGCGAAGTTTGTATACGTCCGGAGGATAGTTGCGCTCTCTAGGATTGCCGCTGGAAAAAGGCAAATCGTATTCTCGAAGATCCAGTAGTTGCGTTTCAGCTCCGGCTTCTTGGGCGCCTTCAAGAGCAATACTTACCACCCTGCGGGTATAGCTGCCCGATCGGAGGCTTCCGGATATGCCCACCACTTTGACTTGTGTAGCGTTCTTATTCTTGACGTTGTCGTTCATGTGTTCCCCTTAGCTAGCTGCTGCCGAGAGTCTTTCGATTTGATTCCGGTTGTACCTATTAACTCCCGCGGTTCCTGTGAAAAAGGTCATCCGCCGGTTACACCGGTAATATTCGTTCACTAGCATACCGTTCACCGCTGAACCTTTCATCCAAAAAAAGGGGCCATCTATGCCTGCTCGTTGAGGCCAAGTTTCCGACACAGCCGGGCAAGCTCATCCTGTTCCCGGGCCGTCAGGCAACTCAATTCATCGACGATAGTCCCCACATGAATGGGAAACACTCGCTCAATAAACTTTCGCCCGGCTTGAGTAAGGCTGACGTTGATGATTCGACGGTCTTCAAGATCTCGCCGACGGATTACGAAACCACGCTCCTCCAGCGCATCGATAATTGCGACTACGTTGCTCTTGCTGATGAGCAGCTTCTCTCCAATCGTCTTTTGTGGCAGTGGGCCCAGGTGATACAAAGCCTCCAATGCGCCGAATTGCGAACCGTTCAAGTCGGGAACCGCTTGATGGCGTGCGATTCGATCGCCCAAGGATTGAGTGGAGCGCAACAGCTTGATATAGGCGTTGAGCGCTCGAATCTCTTTTTGTGAACCAATATAATGTGTGCCCACAGTATTAGTTCCTCAGTGAACCGTTCATAACTGAACTAATTGTAGCCAGGATTGCCCAGGATGTCAATGGAAGCTGGGTCGGCTCGCCGAGGGGGGCGTTGAGCAAGCCAGAATTAACAAGAAAAGGGCTGCCCCGTGGGACAGCCCTTACCATTCGCGCGGTCGAGCCTATTATGCGGCGCGAGCGGGGATGAAAACCGGAGCAACTGGATGGGTATCCAAATGCTTCTCGATCTCCATCAAGGCTTTCTGGTATCGCTGCAGAAGCTCCCCATCGGGACCTTTGTAGCGCCTCAATGTCTGAAGCGCGCAGCCCAGGCAGCCTTTCATGGCCCGATATGAATCAGTCTCGCAGGCCATGCATCCGTCAAGGCGGATCATCATCAGCGAGAACGCAAGGCTCTCTGGATGATCCTCTGGCAACCTGGAGACCTTATCGACAAGCTTGATCCAGGCTTCCCCCCGCGATTCCCTGAGTTTAGGAATCACATGAGACGGAAACAACAGTTCGTTCTCGGCGTACATTGGGACCCCCCTTCCGGGTCGAGCGGCAGGTTTCGGAAGTGGGCAGGATTTTAGAGTTAGGGGGTCATGGCGGAATAGAGTACTCTAGTACTATCGCGAGTTGAATCTGCCCTTTGGGAGAGGTTCCATAGCGGAGAATGCCAGGAGTTTCCGAGTCTTTGTGCTTGTCTTGACGAACTTTAGGTGGGTTTTAGGCGCCGCCGGCCCCGTAGACCGACGGATCCGTAGGAGTATTGCCTGAAGGATCGTAGACGTGAACCCAGGTGCCTACTTCCGCGAATTCGAACATCCAATTGGAGTCTGCAGGTGCAAGGTTTACGCACCCCCTTGACGTTGGGGTGCCAAATTTCCCGTGCCAATAGGTGCCGTGAAGCGCACGCGCCTCGTCAAAATACAACACCCTGGGGACATCGCCGAGAAAGTAGAAGTTGTCCGCTTCGCCGGGAATGCCGCCAGTCATGTCATCCCGCTCTAACTTCGCCCAGACCTGGAACAATCCGGGCTGAGTCCAAAAGCCATTCCGTCCTGTGGAGGCCGCCGTTGCGAAAATCAAGCTGCCCCCCTCATATACGGCCACCGTTTGTTCATAAAGGTTAATGGACACCCAGCGATCTTGGTCGACACCCTCCGGAGGCGTGGGATCCGGATCAACCACCGCTAGAAAGCGCTGCTCGATCCACTGGTTGGGCCCGATCATGTACCAGTCCCAGTCCCCTACACGCTGCGTGTCATAGATCTGGACTACGGAGTGGCGGGTGAAGCACGCGGTGTGATCTCCCAGCGGGCCGGCCGGCTCCTCCGAGCTGCATAGTCCTCCTGAGATAGTCCACGCAAATGGCCGGTCGGGGGTTCGCTCAAATTGAAGCCCCGGTGACTGCGGGAGCTGTGACACCCGGCTCACATCGTCGCTCCGAACGTATCCGTTGCCAGTGCTGTATACGGTGACCCCCGAGTCCCTTTCTCGATTGAAGTAAGAAAGATAAACAAAGCCATCGCTCATCGATGAAGCGCCCCCGCCGCCGCGTACCGCATCTTCATAGCTCGTATATAGCGGGGTTGCGCCGGAACCAGCGCGGACATAGCTGAATGGGACGTAGCTCAGCGCAGGATCGATCTCAGTCAGAGGCAGTGGTCTGGGCGAAAGTAGCCCGAGCCGAGCCAGATTGCTGAGCTTGGCCGCTGGCCCATGGCGCGGGCAGCGCTGCGGCTGCCGCAGCTGTAATCTGGGCGCGCACACGTAATCCCGGGTTTCCGGCGGGGGATCAGACTGCGCTACCGGGGAGAATCCGGCAACGATCGAGAGAATCAACGCGAACAGTGTGGTCGTTATCATGTCTATTCAAGGGTCATATTATATTTGGTCGTACACCGTCTGTGGGCCGCGCTACACGCCGATATTGTTCCTCCGAAGCGCGCCTTGATATCCGACTTGGCACCATATTGAGTTCTGGGTCGCTTTATCTACGCGCGCTCCTTGATATCCGCCTGTGCTCTCTCAAGAAAGGCTTCGACCGACATCCCGCCCAGATCCTCCTGCGAACGTAGTCGTACCGACACTTGATTGGCTTCTGCATCGCGGTCGCCCATGATGAGCATGTAGGGAACCTTCTGCACCTGTGCGTCTCGGATTTTGGCGTTCATCCGCTCACTTCGCTCGTCCACCTCGACCCGTAATCCAGCTTCCTTCAGCTGGTCTGCCACCCCTCGCGCATAGTCTTGATGGCGGTCTGCGATCGGAATCAGGCTGACTTGGACCGGCGCCAGCCAAACTGGGAAGGCGCCCGCATGGTGCTCGATGAGCGTTCCGAAGAAACGCTCCATCGCTCCCATCAGCGCGCGATGGATCATATAGGGCTGATGCTCGGCTCCGTCTTCCCCCACGTACGATAGCCCGAAGCGTTCTGGTAAGAAGAAGTCGAACTGAATCGTGGATAGCTGCCACTCCCGGTCCAGCGCGTCGTTCACCTTTAGATCGATCTTCGGACCGTAGAAAGTGGCCTCGGCTTCATCCACCTGGTAGGGCAAGCCGGATCGCTCGAGCGAGGCTCTGAGCGCCTCGGTAGGCGCTTCCCACTGCTCCGGCGAGCCGGCCGCTTTGTCGGGATCGCGGGTTGCCAGATAGGCATGGATGTCGTCGAACCCGAAAGATCGCAGGATATGCAGGCTGAAATCCAGAGTCTTGTCGATCTCATCCGGCATCTGATCCGGTCGGCAGAACAGATGGGCATCGTCCTGTGTCAGGCCGCGTACCCGCATCAAACCGTGCAGCGTTCCACTGCGCTCGTACCGATACACCGTGCCCCACTCCGCATAGCGCAGGGGTAGATCGCGATAGGAGCGAGTCTTACTCTTATAGATCTGGATGTGAAATGGGCAGTTCATCGGTTTGAGATAGTATTTTTGTTCGTCAACCTCGACTGGCGGGTACATGGCGTCGGCGTACCAATCCAGATGGCCGCTGGTTTCCCACAATTTTGATTTGCCTATGTGTGGCGTGTAAACGAAGTCATAGCCCGCCTTTTCGTGCTCCTCTCGGCTGAAATCCTCGGCCAATTTGCGGATCATGCCGCCCTTGGGGTGCCAGAGGATCAAGCCGGGACCAACATCCTCACTGAAGCTGAATAGATCGAGTTCTCGTCCAAGCACACGATGGTCGCGCTTCTTAGCCTCCTCAAGCCTCCAAAGATACTGCTCCAATTCCTCGCTAGTTTCCCAGGCTGTGCCGTAGATGCGCTGCAGCATGGGCCGCTTCTCGTCCCCACGCCAGTAGGCGCCTGCGACATTCAGCAACTTCAATCCGCCGGAGTTGATCTGACCGGTCCGTTCCAGGTGGGGCCCACGACAGAGATCGGTGAAGGTATCGTGCGTGTAGGTGGAGATCACAGGCGCTTCCTTTGTCGGCTCGCCGTACTCGTCCACGCCGCCGGCCTCCAGGCCCTCGATCAGTTCCAATTTGTAAGGCTGATCCTTGAAGATTTCTTTGGCCTCATCGGCCGAGACCACCTGCATCTCGAATTCGAAATCGCCCTCGATCAATTCGCGCATGCGGCTCTCGATGACTTCCAAATCTTCCGGAGTCAAGGAACGGGGTAGATCAAAGTCATAGTAGAAGCCTTCTGCAATCGGAGGCCCGATCGCGACCTTTGCCTCTCCAGGGAACATCTCCACCACAGCCTGCGCCATCACATGCGCCGACGAGTGCCGGATGCGGTAGAGCTTTGTTTCCTCGTATTTTTCCTTCGCCATGTCACACCTCCATTAATTGCATGCACTAAAAGAAAAAACTCTCACCCAACTGGGGCGAGAGCCTTCGCTCACACGGTTCCACCCAGATTAGTCCAATCAAAGGACCTTCTCTAGTCAGTCGGTAACGGGACTGGGCCGTTCTCCATAATCGCTCTGCGCCAATGGTTGCTTAGAGTTTTCCGGATACCGCTCGCGGGTGGTTTTCTCGAGAGTGAGCTTCCGCAGGATTCTCAGTCAGCGACCCTGCGTCCCTGTGAACTCACGACCTCGATACTCGTCCCGGTCATTGCGTTCTATCTATTCGATTGGGTTAATGGTATCAGAACTTCCAAGGCAATGGTGAGAGTTATGTTTCTCATACGCAGTTGATCTT
>CBDTZL010000001.1:0-40461 GCA_965364895.1 uncultured bacterium | reverse complement strand
TCGATGCGCATGGCGAGCAGCGAGCGGAGGATGCGGCCACCGTCCATCGGAAACGCCGGCAGTAGATTGAACAAGCCTAAGAACAGGTTTGCGGCGAAGATGTAGCTGAAAACCGCACCGAACGTGATCCCCGCAGGGAGTCCAAATGCAAACCGCAGACCCAATTCCTGACCGTAGGCCAGGCCGAGCACGGCCAGTACTCCAGCCAGAGCGAAGTTCACCAGGGGCCCGGCGGCCGAGATTACCAGTTCCTGGCTGGGCTTTTCAGGCATTCGTGCTAGCTGAGCAAGTCCGCCAATGGGCAGAAGTACGATCTGTTTTACCTGAATGCCGTAGTGCTGCGCCGCGAAGCTGTGTCCGAGCTCATGCAGGACCACAATCGCGAACAATATCGAGGTCACGATGACGCCAAACAACGCGCCGGTCAGGCCGCGGCCGGTGATCGTCGCAAACTGCACCGCAGCAAAGACCAGAATAAGCGGAAACGTATAGTGCATCCGTATTTGGATGCCGTTTACCTTGAAGAGTGGGATCCCTCGGTCCATTGCTACCTTCCTCACCGCGCCATACACATCAATCGTACGCTGTCACGCGCGGAGACTATTCCTTGCATCTTTGACGTGTTCAAGTATCTCGCGCTTACGTTATAGAATTGTTAGAGAAACTTAGCCTTCGCCACGCGCCTCGGCCGCGAGCTGTTCGAAGAAGCTCACCAGGACCTGCTCGCGTTCCGCCGCCAGGCGGCGGGCGGGGTCGGTGTGGAGCCGATCCTTTACGTTGCGCAGCTTAAATAGGTACTCATGGTAGGCGCTGTGAGGCTCGCCGGGGATGGTCTGGCCAGTCTCCATGAAGTGGTCGGAAGGTTCGGCAAACATCGGCTGCCCGGCTTGCATGGCGTACCCGAGCGTGCGTGCTACGCCAAACGCACCAATGACATCAAGTTTGTCTGCGTCGAAGAGAATTTTGGCTTCCAGTGACTTCGGCCTCTGCTTGCCTCGGTAGCGGTGGCTCACAATGCACTCGGTAACTGCATGAACGCGCTCTTCGGGCCAGCCTTCATCACCGAGTAGCTTTTGTGCGAATTCGGCGGAAGCATTCTCATGCTCGGTTCGGTTCTCGCGTGGGTCCGCATCAGCCGCATCGTGGAGCAGGGCCGCGGCTCGCAGCACCTCGAGGTCCGCTCCCAGTTCCTCGCCGATCTCTTCGGCCGAACGCATGACGCGCAGCACATGGTCAAATCCATGTACCGGATCGTCTGCCGAATACCACTCACGCGCCTGTTCCACAGTCGGCATAAGGAGCTCCTAGATAATTCCGAGTCAGTGGCTCGCGACTAGCATGCTGAGGGGCAGATGCGCTTGAGCTTGGGTTCAGATCGAGCGCTTTCCATCATCGCTTGACCCGAAGTTTACTCGGCGGACAGGACTAACGGTTTGCCATCGATGGGACTGGGAACGACTTCGATGTGGATTCCATAGACTCCCGCCAGAAGATCAGGCAGCATCACGTCCTCCGGGCTGCCGAGTTTGCGCACCTCTCCATCGGACAGGAGCGCCACTCGATCCGCGAAACGCGAGACTAGATTCAGATCGTGCAGCGCAAGCATAATTGCCATGCCACTTTCCTTCGCTAAGCCACGCGCCAGGCCCAGCACCTGATCCTGGTGGCGAAGGTCGAGATGGGCGGTCGGCTCATCAAGCAGCATGATCGGCGCCGCCTGCGCCAGGGCGCGGGCAATAAGAACGCGCTGCTGCTCGCCGCCGGATAGCTCTTCGATGGGTCGCTCGGCCATCTCCAACGTACTCGTGCGCTCCATAGCCTCTTTCACCACCTGGTAGTCCGCATCGCCTTCGGAACCCAGCCAGCCCAAATAGGGGGTGCGTCCCATCAACACGACATCCAGCGCTCGAAACGTCGGCGGTAGATTGTTGGCTTGCGGAACCACCGATACAAGGCGTGCGCGCTCATCCGGTTTCAGCTCGCCCAGAGAGTCCCCGTTTATCCCCACCTGCCCGCGCATGGGATCCAGAGTGCCGCTCGCGATCCGCACCAGTGTGGATTTGCCGACCCCATTAGGACCAATGACCGCCAGCACCTCTCCCGGGCTGATCTCAAGGCTCACATCACGCAGCACAATGGTGTCTCCATAGCCCATCGTGACGTTCCGAATTTCGAGGGTTGGCGTCATCGCTTCGAATAGATCCATGTCAACGAAGAGGACGCCCGCCCTTCAAATCTGGTTCCCATCATCACCAGGCCATGAGCTTTCGCTTCGAGCGGGCGAGCAGGTACAGGAAGAAGGGCGCGCCTACGATGGCGGTCACGACTCCCACCGGCAGCACACGGGGGGAGAGGATGGAACGGGCGATGATGTCGGCGAACAGCAGAAAGCTCGCGCCGAGCAGGGTCGCGAGCGGCAGCAGACGCCGGTAACTGGTTCCCCAGAGCAGCCGCGCCAGATGCGGGACGACCAGGCCGACAAAGGCGATGATTCCAAGGAACGCTACCGCCGTAGCGGCTGCCAGCGAGGCCGCCACCACAATCACCAGCTTCAGGCGGTCGACATTCAGCCCTAGCTGACTGGCTTGTTCGTCACCGAACTGGAGGACGTCCAACGGTCTGCCAAGCGGGAGCAGGACCGCAATCGCGATCGCCACGTAGGGCAGCGAAGCCATAACCGGTCCCCAGCCCCCCAGCGAAAACCCACCGACCATCCAGGTCACGGCCCGATGCAGCTCGGAAGTGGAGAGCAGCATGACCGTGCTGGTGATGGCGGTAGCAAAGGAACTTACCGCCACTCCGGCAAGAATCAGCGTGGGGACTGGTGTCGATCGACCCACACGGGCCAGCGCATAAACCAACCCCACGGTCAGCAACGCGCCCACAAAGGCGGCAGCCGGGACAGCTGCCATCCCCAAAACGTCCGCCGGCCAGCGTGCGACCATTGCCAGCACCGCCGCAAGGCCCGCCCCGGCCGCGATCCCAATGACGTAGGGATCCGCCAGGGGGTTGCGAAAGAGACCTTGAAAGGCGGTCCCGCTGGCTCCGAGCGCCATACCAGCCAGCGCGATCAGAATCAAATTTGGGAGGCGAATCTCGTACAGGATGGTCGCGAACGCCGCAGGGGTGTCAATTTCGGTATCTGCCAGCCAAGGGACCATGAGCCGAATAACATCTTGCAGCGGGATCGGCACCGCACCAATGGCGACGGAGGCGAGCAGCGCCACCACGAGCGCTCCGACGGTCCACACCCAGGGGGAAATCGAGCGCCTGGCAATCAATCGAAGAGTTCTGGATGCAGCGCGCGCGCCAGCGCCTCCAGGCCATCGATGAGACGCGGCCCCGGGCGATCGACCCAATTGGTGTCGATGGATATCACTCGCCCGGATCGAACCGCGGCGATCCCGCCCCAGCCCGGGCGCTCAGCTAGCGATTGGCTGGTGGTGACAATGAAGGGACCCGTTGCAAATACGATCACTTCAGGGTCCTGGATTACCAACTCCTCCAGATCGATTTGTCCCCAGCCTTCGATCCCGGCTGCCACGTTTGCTCCACCGGCCAGCTCGATCAGCAGGTCTTGGAAGGTGCTGGATCCTGTTGTCCAGGGAGCGGTAGGATCACTGCCATCGATCTCATAGAAAACCGTTGTGGGATCCGCATTGATGGTTATCGCGGTCACCGCCTCCATCCGGGAGCGCAGTTCATCGGCCAGATCTGCTGCCTCAACCGTGTGGCCGGTTATCTCACCCATGGTGAGCAGATTGTCGTAGAGCCCATCGAAATCCGTGGGATTGGGGACGACGAAGGTCGTCAGACCCAACGCCTCTAACGACTGGAGCTGTTCAGGAGCCGTGATGTCTGCGGCCAGCACAAGGTCCGGTTCGAGCGCCAGGATCGCTTCGGTATTTAGCTCGCCGAAGGTGCTGCCGATGCTCGCTACCTTAGAGGCCGAGGTCGGATAGTCTGACACTTCATCACGGCCAACGACCTGAGCTCCGGCTCCGATCGCAAATAGCATTTCGGTGTTGGAAGGGGCTAAGGAAACGATTCGCTCGACCGAACTTGGAAGAGAGATCTCCCGTCCCAGGCCATCGGTCAGCTCGTACGGCTCTGCAGGAAGAGGTTCGGGAGCAGCACAGGCGGCCAGGATGAAAGCGATACCCAGCGCAAATACTCCGCGAGTCAATAACGATCTCATTGCGTACTCCTTTTGTGTGGTGTGACGGGTGGTCTGAAGATGGGGAAAGAAAAAAGCCTTCCCCCACTTCGGGAAGGCCTGGGTCCACAAACGAGTGGATCCATGCGCAACCTCCTTTCCGCGAAGGGGTAACTAGCGCGGGGTGGAGGCGGGTATCCTGGCTTGCACGAGTGACCTTCCAGCGATCGCTCGGCTTACAGTTGCGGGACAGCGCCGGACTGGCTTTGGCAGCCCTTGGCCGGCATCAAGACGCTTGTGCATCCGAAGCCTACCGGGCATCCGAAGTTACCGGCTTCCCCTTGATGGCCTCCGCTTCCGGGCGGCAGGCCACCTCAACCCCTAATTTCAGGTTGGCTGTACTATATCCAGCGACTAGGAGGCGGTCAAGGTTGTTGACAGGCATGCAATTGTCCCCAACGCATGATAAAATCCGCAGGTTGTCGTTGGGGCAACGTAAACACATTCGAAATGCAAGTCCCCCGCAAGAGGGCGGTTCCTGGCTTTTTCAGACTATCCGCAATATCCTCTCCACGAGCTTCATTCAAACAAAGGTAAAGAATTAAATGAGTAGTAAGACTTTAAGACTGGTTCCCCTTGGGGGACTGGGCGAAATCGGCAAGAACATGATGTCGGTCGAATACGGGGAAAACATCCTGATCATCGACACTGGGATCATGTTCCCCGATAACGATATGCTGGGGATCGACTACATCATCCCCGACTTCCGCTATTTGGAAGACAAAGCCGATAAGGTGCGCGGCATCGTAGTCACACACGGCCACGAAGATCACACCGGCGCTATACGGCACGTGATGGAGCTGATCGACGCGCCGATTTATGCTACAAAGCTGACCCGCGGGCTGCTGGAAGTGAAGCTAAACAGAGCCGGGATGCTGGGTGACGTCACGCTGAAAACGATCAACGCCGGCGACGCGGTATCCATTGGCCCATTTGAAATCGAGTTTTTCCATGTCTGTCATTCCATCCCGGACTGTGTAGGGATGGGGATAACCACTCCGGCTGGATTAATCGTACACACCGGCGATTACAAGTTCGATCACACGCCGGTTGATGGCTGGCCCACCGACTTCAGCAAGCTGGGCGAGCTTGGCGGCCGGGGCGTGCTGGCGCTGTTAGCTGACTCCACCAACGCAGACGAGCCCGGCTGGACCCCTTCGGAAGCGGTGATTGATCCCGCATTTGACGAGGTGTTCAGGGAGGCTCAGGGGCGCATTCTTATCGCCTCATTCGCCTCACTGATCTCGCGCGTGCAGCAGGTGGCCAACGCCGCACAACGGTACGGACGAAAGATGGCGATCGCCGGCCGCAGCATGCGCGACAACACAAAGATGGCCCGCAAGCTGGGCTACCTGGATGTGCCTGACGACCTCATCGTCGACCTCGAAGAAACCAAAAAGATGGATCCTGCCAAGGTGGTGCTGATGTGCACCGGCACGCAGGGCGAGCCCTCCTCGATCATGGGACGTTTATCGACCGGCACCAATCGCCAGTTCGGCCTGATGGAAGACGACACGATCGTGCTCTCTTCCCACAACATCCCAGGCAACGAAGAGATGATCCACCGCACTATCAACCGTCTATTTTCGCGCGGAGCGCACGTGATCTACGACCCGATCGCCGACGTGCACGTGTCGGGCCACGCCAGCCAGGAAGAAATGAAGCTGATGATGGAGCTGGTGAAGCCAAAGCACTTGATCCCGGTGCATGGTGAGCTGCGCCATCTAAAGCAACACGCGGCGCTGGCGCGGGAGATCGGCATGGATGAATCCTCCATTGCGGTCGTCGAAAACGGCACCCCGGTTGAGTTCACCGACGGGAAGATGACAATCGGCGAGCGCGTCCCCGGTGGGTATGTGTTTGTCGATGGCAGCGGAGTGGGTGACATCGGTCCCAAGGTCATGCGAGAGCGCATGGCACTAGCGTCGGACGGATTCGTTGCGGTGCATCTCAATATGGATGGGAACACTATGCAGCGCGACCCGGAGATCGTGTCTAAAGGTTTCGTGTTTGTGAGCGACGCCGAGGAGCTGTTCGAGAAGGCACGGCGGCGCATCCGCAATCTGGCAAAAGACTCGAATGGGAGTGATCTGAAGACCGGTATTGAAAAGGACCTGAGCCGCTTCTTCTACAATGAGACCAAGCGGCGCCCCATGGTTCTTGTTTTCACCGATTCTGAATAAACAAACTGAGCATGTTGCGTAGGCACCCTGCGTGCGTATAATGCCCCGCGCCATGCGGGCCGGAACGGCGTCACTAGCATTTTGCCTGTTGGCGGCCGCGTGCAGCCTTCCGGGGGGGACCACTGAGGCTCCGCAGCCGACTGCGATACCGTCTACGGTACCTGCAACACAAGCCCCCACACCCGAGCCGCTTGCGGCCTTCGTGAACGCGGAGGCCATCACGCTGGCGACCTTTGAAAGCGAAATCGCCCGCTACGAGGCTGCACAGGCCACACTTGGCATTGACCTTGCAACACTGGGCGACTACAGGGCTGAGGTACTCGAGCAATTGATCGATCTCAGCCTTTTAGCGCAGTTTGCGATGAATCAAGGCATGGAGCTTAGCGAGGCAGAATTGGACGAGCGCTTCCAGGCCGCGATTGCTTCAAACGGGGTTGCCACGGGTTACACCGAGGACGAATATCGCATCGCGCTCCGGCAGGAGATTCTGGCAGCCAGAACGATCGGCGCAATCACAGATGTGCTGCCTTTGGAAGTGGAGCATACAAGCGCCCGGCACATTCTGGTTGCAACCCGCGAAGAAGCAGAAACGCTGCTTGACGAACTTGCCAACGGCGCCGAATTTGGTACTTTAGCAGTGATCCATTCTAGAGATCCAGGCAGCCGGCCTGCCGGCGGCGAGCTCGGCTGGTTTCCGAAGGGCTTACTTACTATGCTCGAGGTGGAAGAAGCCGCGTTCAGCCTGCAGCCTGGCGAGGTCAGCGGCGTGATCGAAAGTGCGCTCGGGTTCCACATTCTGGAAGTGCTGGGGCGAGAAGATCGCCCACTCGTAGGCGCAGTATTGACGGACTATCGAGTAACGGCAGTCGATGAGTGGTTAGCAGAACAGCGGCAGCGGGCCGAGATTGAAATATTCATTGAAGGCTGAGATAGGACCACTAGGACATGGCGCGATTGAGCGTTCTAAGGCTAACTAAGAGATCAGGAGTCTGGACAAATGGATGATCCCTTTGACCCCACCCCGCCAAGTGGCGGACTAAACATCGGGCGATTAATTCTCAATGTTCTGACAGTCATCGTGCTGCTGACAACGGTGTACGTCGGTTTCAGATTCGTGTCGATTTTTCTCAATCCACAATCATCGTCTAACCCGTTTCCTCCGCCTACCCTCCCAGCTACTCTGGGTCCGCCGACGCCGACCAATACGCCAGCGATCAGGCTGCCAACAGAGATTCCGCCCACATCTACGCCTAGACCGCTTCCAAGCGCAGTCCCGACTGCGACCGAGACGCCGGAAGCAACCGCAACTCCAGAATTTACAGTTACGCCCGAAGAATCCCCGGCGGTGACGCCGGAAGGTGACGCACAGTTTGAATTGCAGACCGGAAGCCCAACCTATATTCCGGACGAGCGTGGATGTGAACACATGGGGGTAGGTGGCAAAGTCTACGACCTGCAGGGAGCACCGATCGTCGGGCTCGCTGTGAGAGTAAGTGGCGAGTTGGCGGGAACGCCCATCGGGCCGCTCGATACCCTGACCGGCAGCGCAGCGGACCGCTTTGGCTTCGGTGGCTACTACTTTGAGCTCTCCGATACTCCGACTGCCAGCGAAGACACCATTCTGCTTCAGGTCCTGGACGCCAGCAGCGGCTTGGAGCTTTCAGACCAGGTCTCGCTTACGACCTTCGACACCTGCGAACAGAATTTGGTATTTGTGAACTGGGCGCAGTCTGAAACTGAATAACCTCATTCAATAACCAAAAAGAGGCCGCCCTTGGGCGGCCTCTCTGTTTAAGTATCATTGCTACTCAGGCTTCGAGAGCATTCTTGAGCGCATCCCGCACCAGTCCGACCTGCTCTTCTGTCATCACGCCAGAGAATGGAAGAGCCAAACTCCGGCTTCCCAGGTCTTCGGTGACCGGAAAGTCTCCCGCCTGGTATCCGTGAATTTCCACCATGTAGGGCTGAAGGTGAATCGGTTCGAAGTACGCCCGGCTTGGGATGCCCTCCTGCTCTAACGCAGCAATGACCCCTTGCCGGTTGATTGCTTGATCGAGCCGCACTACATACACAAACCAGCTCATGTGAGATGTGGTGGGAGCAATGGTTAGCAGCTCCACTCCAGGCAGGTCGGCAAGTGCCTCCCCATACCACTCGGCGACCTGGGCGCGATTGCTCAGCAACTCCGGCAATCGAGCAGCTTGGACCCGCCCCAGCGCAGCGCTCATCTCATCCAGACGGTAGTTGTATCCGGGGAAGGTGTGCTGCAGCCATGAGTCGCCTACAGCCCGGCCCTGGTTTCGCAGCGAGCGGATCCAATCTGCCCAGTCCTCCCGATCCGTCACCACCATTCCGCCTTCGCCGGTGGTCAATTGTTTGTTGGGGTAGAAGGCAAAGACCCCCGCATCGCCGAAGGAGCCTGCAGCTTGCCCTTTGTACTGGGCTCCAAGGGCTTCTGAAGAATCTTCGATTAGCGCGAGCTCGTGATCCTCCGCGGTGGACACGAGCTGTGTATAGTCGGCTGGTTGGCCAAATACGTCCACCGTAAGTATTGCGCGAAGCTTGCCGCCGTTTCCTGCATTCTTGCGCGGGAGCCAGCCGCCTTCTCCCGACGTCAGCGCTATCGCGGCCGCTTCGACCTGCTCCGGGTCCAGGTTTCCAGTTGCGGGATCGACATCGACAAAGACCGGCACCGCGCGCTCGTAGAGCAGCACGTTGGCTGAGGCGACGAAAGAAAAGGGGCTGGTGATGACCAGATCGCCTTGCTGGATACCGGCCGCCCGCACGCACAGGTGCAGCGCGGCCGTCCCCGAACTCACGGCGATGGCATGTCGGCACCCAGCAAGTCCCGCGACTGCCTGTTCAAACGCCTCGATTTCCGGGCCAATGCTCAGCGTACGCGTGTTGAGCACGGCGGCCACTGCCTCCCGCTCCGCATCAGTTAGATCGGGGGAAGACATGGGTACTTTCATCATTGCTCCATTTTGAGAGTGGTTTCGGTCATCGTCGGATCGACCAGCGGTTAGGAGCTACTACGTAAATTTCCCTTCGAGTGCGTCCGACAGCCCATTCAAATCCGGAAGCTCGATTTCAGCCAAATACTCCGGCCCGGGGGGCAAATCGTTCACGTGCTCGCCCTCCGGCCTACGCACCCAAATCGTTAGCATTTTCAGCTGGCGGGCGCCTACGAAGTCTTTCAGCGGATTGTCGCCGATATATGCGGCCTGATCGCCCTGGAGACCCATTTCAGCCAGCAAACGCTCAAAGGGTACCGTGCGGGGTTTCCAATCCTGGCGGTCTTCCTCGCCCATGATGACGACCGCTTCAAAAGCTTCGGTGAGATCTAGGGCATCGAGCTTGCGTTGTTGACCGGGCTTGTGCCCCTGCGTTATCAATCCTAAGCGATACTCATCCCCCAGGGCTTTCAACACGGCGCGTGTCTCTGGATAGGGTTCCAGGCTCGGAGTATGGTCCCGATAGATCGTCACCATGTCCGGGATCCATCGATCTGGCTCCAGATCATGGGCTTCTAGCCAGCGATTAAAGGTGTCGCCTCGCACGCCGTCATTGAAGTAGGCCTCCAACTCGGCAGATCCTTGCTCACTCGGAATGCCCAGCGATCCATCCGCCCAATCAGCCACCGCCGCAAACCCGCTTAGGGCATACTGGCGCTCCGGGTAGAGGGTGTCGTCTAAATCAAAGACGATGGCTTTCAACATCGGCAACCTCGGTTTCGTCGAGATAGTATGACTCGTCGTAGCGTGTCAGGTGCAGCCCAGTTCTGTAGGTTCCCAGCGGTGGGGTTGCGACTGAAATGCCAGCCGCTTCCGACAGGTACCACTGCGGAGAAGGGACTCCGGCCGCAATTCCCAGCGGGAGTCCGCCTCCGAAGCGAGCATTCACCTCGGTAAAGTAGGGTTTTCCATCCCGCATCAGGCATTGAACCGTAATTGGCCCTTTGGCATTGAGACCCTTGGCAATCTTCACGCAGGCCTCGATGATCTCACTATTTTCAATGGTCACGCCTTTCGCTACCTCCCCCCAGCGAACCTCAATTCTCTGCCGGCACACGACGGCCCACACCTGGCCCTCTCCGCTGCAGCTCACATCGTTGGTGATTTCTGGACCCGGCAGATAATCCTGCACCATCGCGCCCGGGATTTGATTCAACGCGTGTTCCAGGCTTGCCTGGTCTTCGACCTTCTGGCCGCCTTTGCCGGCACTGCCGATACTGGGTTTGACGTACAGCGGATACTCAAACGCTTCATCCGGAACTCCGTTCCAGGATTGTGGGGTGAGAACCCCAATGCTTTCAAAGAACTCGTGTGTAAGCGACTTGTCATTGGCGATGGTGGCTTCCGGTGCGGACAGTGATGTGAGCCTGGCCCCTACTTTCTCGAACCGCTCTTGTCCTTGTGCTAATGCTGGAATATCGGGGTCGATCAGGGGAAATATCAAATGGATCGATTCCTTCTCACAAATACTGGCTAACGTTGGCACATAGCGCTCATCGTCCAGCTTTGGGACCAGGTAGTAGCGATCGACATCCTTCAGGGCAGGAGCCAGCGGGTCAATGTCGGTAGCTACGATGGAGCCGCGCAACCCTAGCTGTTTATACGCCTTGCGAAAGGCACGCATCAACTCCACGCGTCTTCCTGCGCTGGTGAAGAGCACATTCACTGGTCTAGGCTGTTTTGCGGCCAATGCCGAAATAGCCTCCTGCAATTCGATCTCGCTCAGAACCCACGCTGAGCCAGCCGTCCAACCACTTCAATGGATAAAAAAGGATTGCCACGACCCCCTTAACCGGACGATAAGTCTGTGGCACGAGCCGTGCTGCCACCCCAGCCAGGAATTCTACAAGAATGCGATGCGCTCCGGTCCCCGCCGCCAACGAGGGTTCCACCCTCTCGCAGCGTAACCCGGCCTGTTCAATCAATCTTCGTAAACCGGAATGGGTAAAGCGCCAGTAATCCTCCGGATCGGGATGGTAACCCAGCACAAACGGCACCTGAAGGTACAGAACGCCGTCCGTATTCAGCACACGCCCCATCTCACGCACCGCCTGAAATGGATCAAGCACATGCTCCATGGTTTCCTGGGAGAGCACCAGGTGAAAAGTGCTGTCTTCAAAAGGCAAAGACAGAGCGTCACCCACACAATCCGTGTGACCCGAAGGATCTACATCGAGGTTGATCACCCCCGAGTGGAGATCGCTTTCTCCGGACCCGATATTCAATACCTGATGGCCGTCACCGATAGTGGCCAGCAGCGCCGCCAATTCACGGCGAACCACAGCCGAGTCGTGGTAAGTAGACCAGAAATTCCGCGAAACCCAATCCTGCATATCGTGGCCCTAGCTGAGGGCGAGTAAGATCTCTTCCATCTTCTCAGCCATCAAGCGGCGTTCAAAGTGTGCTTCGACATACACTTGCCCCTTGCGGCCCATATCCTTTGCTGCTTCAGGATCGTCCGCCAGGCGCCGAATGGCCTCGCCTATTGCAGCCCCGTCACCTGGCGCAACGGTTATGCCCGCCTCGGCTGCTTCAACTACTAGACGAATCACCCCATCGATCGCCAGTACGATCGGCAGCTCCGAGGCCATGTAGTCAAATACTTTGTTTGGATAGGTCGTCGCAAACATGGGGATGGCTTTGAGCACAGCGAGCCCGCAATCTGCTTCCGCTATCAGGGCGGAGACGCTCGCTTTTTCTACGGGGGGAAGGAAGAGCAAATTGTCGAGCCGCTCCGCACGCGCTCGCCCCTGCAAGACAATTTTCTCGGGCCCATCGCCTACTAAAACGATCGCGATTCGAGGGTCTTGCTGAAGCGATGCAGCCGCATCAATCAGCTGCGAAAGATCGTTTGCCATGCCGTGCGCGCCGGCGTAAAGGGCAATAAATTTTCCGTCGAGCCCATGAGTTTCCCGCAGCAGGGACCCGGTCCTCTTGGATGCGTCTGGCGATTCGCGGTTACCTCCTAGTCGATCTCCGACTAGTTCGACACCATTGGGCACAATCAAGATTTCTTTAGCGCTTGGGTCAATATTTTGAATATGCTCGACGAATCCCGGGGAATTGACCACGATTTCATCGGAATGCCGGTAGAGAAAGCCCTCCAACCATTCCGAAAGGCCGATCAGTCCACGATTGCGCAATGCGCCGACCTGGATCGCGAACTCTGGCCAGAGATCCCGTACCTCTAGCAGCCATCGTTTGCCCTTTAGCCGGGCCAACAGCCAGGCCGTCCACCCTTGAAATATGGGCGGGGAGGTTCCCCAAAGCACATCAACCTGTGGGGTGCGCAGACCTGCCCAGAAGGAGGAGAGCATAAAGGAGAAGTAGCCGATGGTCCGCCATACGAAGCCGGCTCGCTGGCCACCGACCACGCCGCACCGGACGATCTCCAGGCCGGGAAACGGGGTCTCGCGCCGCACTGCCGCCAATCGTTCGCCGGTGAGGTAGCTGCGTGTCCCAGCCAGCACGGTCACACGGTGCCCCTTATCAACAAGGTACCGGGCAAAATCGTAGTGGCGGGTTCCCCCTGGGTCCTCCGGGCGGACAAAGACCTGATGGATCAAAAGCACGTGCACGAGCGAAGTCTACGCTATAAAAGCAGAGCCGCCCACAGAAGTGGGCGGCTGCATTACGGTGTTTCCACTCGGCTTAGCCTTCGGTATTTGCTGTGGCGAAATCCTTGCTGATGATTCTCCAGGCTTCGCGCCCGGGATCAGTTGGCACGGGGGCTACTGCGAAGTAGCGTGTCCTGTTGCCTGAGGTCTTGGCCTCAACGCGCCAATCCGTCGATGGAAACTTGTTCTTTTCCTTGATATCGTAAAAATCGAGCGATTCCTTCATTTTTATATCCTCCATGGTCAAAGGGTTGGACCTAACCGGCCAAATACTACCGCCCCTTTGAATCGCGTGCAAGTCATAAAAGATCAGGATTCAGCACAAACGTTCTGGCTCTTGCCATTACGGGTTCGTGTTTACTCCCCCCCTAGATGTTGCGCTTTTCCGCCCTACCCCATGAATTCTTCCGCCGCTTGCGGCATCACGATTCCAAAGCAGGCCATTTAGCCCATAAACTCCTCGGCCGTCGCCTGACCGGGTTGGCTGATTCCCTCCCTTGTGAGCACCTTCCAAAGGGTAATCAGCAGAATCTTGGCATCCAGGCGAACGGACCGGTGGTCTACATACCAAACGTCGTATTCGAATTTCTGCTCCCACGTGTTGGCGTTGCGCCCGTTCACCTGTGTCCAGCCGGTGATTCCAGGCAGTACGTCGTGTCGACGTGCCTGCTCGGCGCTGTAGCGTTCGAGGTAGCGCATCAAGAGCGGCCTGGGCCCCACCAGGCTCATTTCCCCTTTGATTACGTTCAGCAGCTCTGGCAGCTCATCCAGGCTAAAGGAGCGAAGCAATCGCCCCAGACGGGTCAGCCGCACAGCGTCCGGCATTAGATTTCCTTCTGTGTCCATTTCATCCGACATCGTACGGAATTTGTACAGGACAAAGGGCCGCGCCATCAGGCCAGGGCGTCGTTGACGGAAGAGCACCGGGGGCCCAAGCGCAATTCGCACCGCAATGGCGATCACTGCCAGTACAGGGCTGATCAGAATCAGACCTGGCACGGTCAACGCCAGATCAAAGAACCGCTTTCGAAGGGGGGTTGCGATCATCGTCCGCTGCTCAGAAAGGCCATGAGAGGATCGTCCTGGAGGTTATCCAATTCAAGCACGAGATCTTGCGGCTCCACATCTCCAAGGCGCCACCAGCTCGTGAGACGCAGGGGCAGCGAGCCCTCCACCGTAGCCACCAGTGTAAGCGCTGGCTCCTTGTATCCGTACGTGGGGGACCACCAGCCCAACACATCGGAGTCCTCCTTGGGCTGCTTCTCGCCAGCCACGATCTTTCCCGCTCGATAAAGCGCGATGTCGTCCATGCCCGGTGTCAGGCGCAACTGGACGGGGCCCTGCTCTCCCTGCAATTTGAGGCTCTGAGCGTCAAGCTCCCATGGCCAGTCTACAAGGCTCCATGCCAGGCGCGCTCGATGTTGCTCCGTGCTGGTCCCCGAACCGATCAGCTCATCAAGCACGATCCACATGGAAGCCCCCGCTTGCACGACGCTGCGTCGGTGCTTGAGGCCGCCTTTCAGCGGATGCTCGGCAGCCAGCGCCTGAACAGACTCGTCCTCCGCCTGCCAACGACCCAGGTAGCGGGCGTCCGACCAGTTCAGCCAAAGAAATCTCCCGGCTCGGTCCATCGGCTCCCGGCCGTCTGCCGTGAGCGTGTTGTGGGCAGCCGCGCTGGAAAACGCGTTTTCCCAGGGAGGTGAGGTCGTGTAGCGGTAGGTGCCGGCATCCCGAGCGATATTTTGGCCATTCCACCACAGGTCCATGTGCAGTTGATCGGAGTGGGCCGGACGCGCGGCAAACCGCGCACTCCGGAGCATCGCCCACGAGCTAGCTCCCCGCATCAAGTACAGGCCGGTGTCTGGAAAGTCAGTGGCCATCGTCTCAGCAGCCGCAGCCGCGCCAGATTCGTCGCCCAACCTACTTCGCCGCCCTTCGCCGCCGCCCTCCGGCAAATCTACTCCTGCCGCCAGGCTCTGAACTCGGGTGCTGTCTACCTGGGCGCTGGCAGGAATCTCTCGGCCTGCACCCACTCTCTCATCTTGGCCCTGTTCCCTCACTCCGAGCCAAAGGCTCATTTCATCCCATGCCCCCGAGCCAAAAGCTGGTGCCCCCAGCAACTGCCGGCAGGCTGCCTGCAGCACCGGTCGATAGTCGTTTTGCAGGCCGGAGGACAGTGGAAGGATGTTTGAGCCGTCGTTGTGGCCCCAATTTGGAGGCGTGCCGTTCTGCGCGTCGCACAATGAGAGGAGGAACTGGGTCATCTTCCGCAGCTCGCCTAATGTTTGAGCGGGCAAAGGCTCGGCATGGATTTCGGCAAGCCGCGCGGCCCACAGGCCGGCACTTAATGCCAACCGTTGATAGTTCGTCGAATACTGAATGTATCCTCCGTCGTCAAACACCTGGTCGTCCAGAGCCTGGATCAGCCATTTCCGACCCAACCGCTTCCATTCTGAAGCTTGCTTAAACCATGGCATGAGCAGTCCCACGCTGTATAAGCCCACCGCTTCGGACAGAAGATGGTTATTTCTCTGTGCCCGGGCGTAAGAGATGGTCGGTGGAATTCGCTCTGCATGGACCGCCAGCGCCAACAGGATTTGGGCTGCATCAGCTTGAGCAGCTTCCAGGTAGTCTTCGAGTGCGTACCAGGCGAAAGTCAGTGCCAGGATTCTGAGCGCTGATTCCTGCCCAGAACCCCAATGAGGGCCGTGATTGGGCGGATTGCTCTCCATCCAGGATAACAAAAGCTCCAAAACGCCCGCTGCATAACGCGGTTCACCGGTAAATTGGTAGGCCCGACACAGGGTAAAGGCCCAGCCAAACCGGGCCTGCTCCCAGAGTAGACGCAGGTCTTTTCCGCTCTCACTTTCGTTTTCGGTCCAATGTTTCTCAAGTGGGATGGTATCTTGCTCACCCGTCAGGGGGATGCGGCTCCAGTCCGGAGGGGAGCCAAGATCAACCGGCGGCCCCCCGAAGAGACGAAACTTACCGGCGAGTATCTCGTCCGCCTCACGCCGTATATCCTCAGAGGGAAAGCGTTGCAGCCTTTGCTTGAATGCTTCACTGTTCTCGAAGAAAAACGGCTGCCTATCTGACAGCACATGCTTAAGCGAGGTTTCGGTGCTGAGCCAGGTTTCCAACGGTCGGTCGCTCCAGCGATACAGCGGGGTACTGCGGCGGAGACGGCCGGACCGCACTCCAATTTGGTAAATTCCGTATTGGAATAGGTCCGCAATTCCGAGCTCTCGAATGGCTGGAATCAGGAGCCTGCTGCGCGGGGTCATGGGGTGGTAAGAGGGTTCTTTTGAATTGCTAGCGCAATTCCGCTCCTGGAAGCGGCTTGATTTCAATGGAACGGCCGGTACGGAGCGATTCAACCACAGCAAAGGTGGTCTGGGTCACACCCACCAGCTCGTGGGTTGGAATGGGAGCCGGCCCGCCTTCACGAATGGCCGCCGCGAATGCCTGCCAGATCGCACGGTGCCCCTTGTCTTGACTGGACTTTGATCGATTCGCCTTGCCACCGCTGACCAGCTCCAGGCCGCGGAAGTCATCGAGTACTGCCACCCTTCCGCCGCCAAAGGCTTCCACGCGCTCTTTCGGGAAGGTCTTATCGCCACTTGCCAGGTAATCCACAGTTCCAACCGAACCGTCTGGGAAGCGAGCGATAATGTGTACGTTCTCTCCCTGTCCGCCGGGAATCCCTTGCGTAAGCACCTGCTCGGGGAGCGCTCCGATCAAGAACGTCAAATAGTCAATAAAGTGACAGACCTCTCCGATGATGCGGCCTCCGCCCTGATCTGGATCGTGGACCCAATGGTCGCTGGGCAGCGATCCCGCGTTCACCCGATAGTGCACGGATAGCGGTTCACCGGCTTGCGACATGAATTTACGCATCTGAATGCCCATCGGAGCGAATCGGCGGTTAAAGCCAACCGTCAGCAAGCCTTCCGCATCTTTCAATGCATCAACCACGTCCTCCAGGCCTTCGACATCAATTGCCAGCGGTTTTTCACAGAAAACGTGCTTGCCGGCACGAAGTGCGTCCGCCGACTGGCCAGCGTGCAGATGGTGTCGAGTAAGCACGGCCACGCTATTGATTGATTCATCATGGATGACCTCGGCCGCTTCTGTCGAGGCGTAGGCAAACCCGTAGCGCTTACCAGAACCGGTGGCGCTGACCCCACTTCCGGTCGCCAATCCAATGAGCTCGACCTCGTTCATTCCTTTTAATGCCGGAAAGGTCACGTTCCTCGCAAAATTCCCGGCGCCCAGAGCGCCAAGCTTGACCAAGCGGTCCTTGCGGGCTCGATCCGACAGGGTGATCCGGCGCTCCGCTGGCGCTTTCTCTGCGTAGGTGAGCACCACACCGAGCGTCGGCTCCTCAGAGCCTTCGGTTATCTGCTGATATGCCTGATCGGCGTTTTCGACCGGGAAACGATGCGTAATGAGCGGGGTAACCTGAACCTTATTGGTCGCGATCAGATCCAGAAAGCTCTCGATGTTTCTCCCCTCGGTCCAGCGTACGTAGCCGATGGGGTAATCGACTCCCATTTCTTCGTAGGTCGGATCATAGCGGCCCGGCCCATAGGAGCGAGACACAACAAACTTCAATTCCTTGTCATAGTAGGGCTTACGCGGGATCTCCATCCCGACCACGCCGACCAGCACCACCGTTGCTCGGTCGCGCGCCAGCGCGGCCGCCAATTCCAGTGGGTCGTTATCGTCAGTGTGGGCGCAGATCAGGATGGCATCAAATCCTTCGCCGCCGGTGAGGGCTTTTCCGGATTCGACCGCTTGTTCACGGCTTACCGCTCTACCGCCAACACTTCTTGCCAGCTCCACCCTTGCCTCATCAACATCCACACCAAACTCTTCGCAACCCGCCGCGCCAGCGATCTGGAGCGCGAGCTGACCGAGAAGCCCGAGCCCTATCACCGCGACGCGCTCCCCGACTTGCACTTCTGACAAGCGGAAGGCGTGCAGCGCAACCGAGCCCAGAGTGGCAGCCGCTCCCGATTCAAAATCGACCGATTCCGGAAGTTTGGCAATCATTTTCTCGGGGACAGAAGCGAATTCGGCATGTACCGCGTGCCCGCCTGCGCAAGCCACGCGGTCGCCGGGGCGCAAGCTCGTAATCCCTTCACCAAGCTCTTCAACAATACCGGCAGAGGAATAGCCAAGCGGGAGCGGTTGATCTAAACGACTGCGTACGGCCTGCAATGTGTTGAGCAGCCCATCCTGACGCACTTTGTCGATTGTTTGCCGCACAAGATCCGGCCGGGCGCGTGCCTTGCCGATCATTCCCTTGCCGGCGAATTCAATCACGGTGCGTTCTGTGCCTGCGGAAACAAAAGATGCCACGGTCCGGATCAACGCCGTACCTGGCGCGGGGCTGGGTACAGGCACGTCCAGCACGTCAGGCTGGTCGGATTGAAGGTTTTGCACCACTTGTTTCATAAATCAGCCCGTGATTTTACAGGAGATCGGACGGCAGTACTTGATGTTGCGAGCAGGAGCTTTGATGCTGGCATTAGCGATTCAATGGGTTTTCGAGTTCGCGTCGCGGCGGCCGAGCTGCACGCGCGCTCAGTCGCCCACATCTGTTTATGCTAATAGCTGCTCGTAAAATGCTTGCGCCTTCTGCATTCCCTGTTTGTAGTCTGCTCTCGTCTCGACAAGACGGATATTTTCCGCCCCAGCTCGATCTCTCAATTCGGTATTCTCAAGCGCTTGAGCCGTGGCTTCCGCCAACTGATCCGCGCTCGCTGGGTTTACCAGGGTGCCGTTCTTGCCATCCTCGATCCATTCTCGAATCGATTGGAGATCGCCCGCCACAGGATAGGCGCCACAGGCCATGGCTTCCAGCAGTGTATTCGGCGTGCCATCATGCTCGCTGGGCGATATGGATACTTGCGCCCTACGGAAAACCACCGCAAGGTCAGAAGGAGTTAGTGTAGGCAGCAAGTGCACCGAGTCGCCGATTTGAAGCCGCTCGATCCATTCTTCGGCCTTACGCTGTCCGGCCATGCTCGGGCAAAGGAAAACCGCCGAGGGCACCCGATCTAGAAGTTTCGGAATCGACTTGAAGAAGGTGTCGTTCCTCACGTAGGCTCGAAAACCGCGCGGGTTGACTACCACCGGCACTCCGGGCGCCAGCGTTTCGAGGACGTATGTGAGCGCTGGGTGTTCCGATTGACCCGGATCTCCCGGGTAAAAGATCTCTTTTCGAACACCCCCATTGCTTGGCAGGACCAATTGGAGACGCTCGCCGGCAAAGCCCCACTTCTTAGCAAGATCCGTATCGCGACGGTTGTCCGTGTGCAGCGCGTTGGTTCGTGCCAGCGAGCGCTTCGTGAGGCTGCCCATCATTGGTGAAGCGGGTGCGTGAAGGGTGAAATCGTTGCCCCATATCGAGACCAGGAGCGGAGCCTCTGGATTGGAAGCCGCCGCAATGGCACCCTCGAAGGGGATGCGCATCGCGTGCACCAGATCGGGCTTTAGCTCAGAAATTAGAGTCCGAACCTTCCTGGCAGATCGGTTGACTGTAGCAGGTCCGATCCAGTGGCGGATAAATGTGCGCAGCCCGATCGTCTTTGACGATGTGAACGCGCTTGTCCGCCAACCAGATTGCCGGATATTCCGACCGTCCTTCTGCCCTTGATTGCGCCCCTTGTCGCGCCCCCAAGTTCGCTTTCGCGTCGGGCGACCAATCCCACTGAAGGCGACAGGTACGACGTGAAATGTTTTAAGTCCGCAGAGCCGGCCGCAATCAAAGGTCGAGATCAAATGAACTTCCGATCCGTTTGCGATGAAATAGCGGATCCAATTTCGGGCTATGGGGCTTCTGCCGTCAGCGATGAACAGCAGCTTCACATCTGCCTCGCCTGATTCACGACCTTAATAAACATTTCGGCCATCAGCTCGATGTTTACTCGTTCGGCAACGACCTTGCGAGAGGCCGCACCCATTTTCGGCAGCTTGTCTGGATGGTCAAGAGCGTCACTGAGCGCCCCGATGAGCGCATTTAGATCCCCAGGGGGAACGATCCAACCATTCTGACTGCTCACCAGATCCCTTTGCGATCCGTCGGCTTCGGCCACGATCACCGGGAGCGAATGAGCCATCGCCTGTTGCACGGCCAGGCCCCCCGTACCCGGAAGGACGAATAAATCGGCCTGCCGAAAGATGTCTTCGAGCTCCTTCCCGTATTGCGCACCCGTGAATTTTGCCTTTGGGTACACCTTTGCAGCCATGTGCTCAAGGTCGGTCCGTTCCGGCCCGTCACCGACAATCCATAGTTCCGGCTTCATTCTTTGGGCGCTGCACGCCTTCAGCAGCAGATTCACACGCTTGCGTTCCTGAAGGCGCCCCACAAATAACACCCGTGGCGTGTCAGCTACCTTTCGTTCGTGTAGCTCGGGCGGTGGTCCGGTCGTCGCATTTTGAGCGACGAATACTCGGTCCGAGGGATAGCCCGTAATTCGATATTCTTCTGCGCCGGGGCTGCTGTAGGAAATCAACGCGTCAAACCGTTTCAGGAATGACTTCCAGTTGACCAGCGACCTGCCGATACCCAGGCCCCACCCAATGACCGGCCTTCCCTTCGAATGCATCCAATCCGCCGCGCGGCGGCTGGATAAATAGCGTGGGTTGGCCTCCATGATCAGGGCGTGCGGGTCCCAATCCTGAATCCACTCCATGATGTCGCGCTGAAGACAGAAATAAAGTGGGCCGCCGAGAATGTGCACGTTGCGGGCGGGCCAGAATTGAGCTTCATTCAAGGTGTCAGCGGTCTGGATCGCCTCGTTCGATCGGGGCTTGCCGGCGTAGAGGCTGAGGCCTTCCGTGCTGCGACTGGCCAGAAGGTCGAAGAATGCAACGCGATAGCTCGGCAGCACCCGCTGCTGAAACGCAAGCCGCCCTTCGAATTGTCCTTCAACCATCATGTCAATACTTGATCAACCGGGTGCGCAACCGCATAGGTCTTCCAATCGCTAATCTTGTCAAGCCTTGGATACCCATCCCGCGCAGCATGAAGGGCGTAGCCCGCAGATGCCAGGATGTTTTGTACCGCTGAAGTAGCTTCCGGACCATGCAGTTCGATCAGGATCGTGGGACGGTGGCTGCGCAGCATGCCTGTTAGGCCTTCGAGCACCGCCGCTTCTCCACCTTCCACATCGATTTTAATGAGTCCCGGAGCTGCCTTGCCATGGTCCTTGGTCCACTCGTCGAGCACAATCACCTCGACCGGTATTGAGCCCTCGTACTCTGCCTGCCTCCCCCTAGCGGCCTGCAGTTTGCCCATGCCTCCGGATTTGTGCACCATAAATGCCGCCTCGGCGGCTCGCGCTCCGACTGCAGCCCCCACCACCTGCACGCGGCCTCCTTCCGGATTCAGGGCCATATTGGCACGCAAACGAACCAGGTTAGCTGGCAGCGGCTCAAAGGCCACCACCTGACCGGATGGGCCTGCCGCCTTGGCCAGAACCAGGCTCACATATCCGATGTTCGCGCCCACGTCATACATGGTGAGATTGGGCCGAACGAAATGCTCAATCGCCTCCATCAGGGCCGGCTCATAGGTGCCCAGCCATAAGTCTTTTTCCGCACGCAAATCGAGATGCAGCTGCATTCCTGCCAGCGGTCCAGCAGCGATCTCGACTGGTCCGATTTCGTCCGGCGCAGCCCGCGTGAGCATATTTCGGATCCCGTCTGATACAGGTCCTAATCGATACAGGAAATTGCGCGCTCCTTGAGGAAGCGCACGCGCGATCCGTGCCGTGGCGCGTACGAGAGTGGAGGTCATGGTTCGCTAGCCGCCTTGAAGCGCTGCCAGGTAACCGTCCACCATGGGCTCCAACCCAAATGCCTCTTCCGCTCGGGCCCGTGCCCCGGCTCGCAAGCGAGCCTGATCTCCCAATATTGCGTGACTGGCCTCTACCAGTCCATTCACGTCCGGCGGCTCGAGCTTCCACGCATCTCCGCCATAGGGCACGACGCGGCCGGCACTCGCACTAACCAGCTCGGAAAGCGCCCCTGTATCGTAGGCAATCACCGGCAGCCCACAAGCCATCGCTTCGATCACAGAATTTGGGCAGGCAGGATGGATATCGCCTGCGAATAGGAGGTGGGCCGAGCGATCCAACTGTGGGATGTCGGCCGGCTCAACCACTCCGCGCCAGTCCACGATCAGTTCACCGTCCGAGTCAATGGATTGGTGCACATGACTCGGGACCTGTCCGGCGATGGTAAGTGCTACTTTCTGCTGGGTTTTCATTGCCAACCGCTGAGATAAATCAATTCCGGCCGAAAGGCCGAACTCGTACCCGCCCGCAAAATTTCCCTCCACCATCAGTACCCGAATGCGATCAGCTGGCGGAGCCTCATTGCCCTCCGGGGAGTACACGTCCAACGGAACTCCATTGTGTACTACGCTCGAGGGAGCAGGAGCGGGTCCGTAGCGCTCTTCCCACCAGTCCTTTGCAAATTGGCTTTGATAAACCACATGATCCGCTAAGCGGTTTCTTATCGAGCGCAGGAGCAAATTGTTGCGCTCCGCTCGGAGGTAGTGTCTGACACCCGTGCGCAGTCGTCGATGCATCCAGTTGATTCCATTGAGTCGCTGTACGATGCGGCGACCTGCACGACGAGCCTTTCTGAGGCCAATCAAGTTCCGACTCCCGCCAATCACCAATATCGGGCCTTGCGGCGCATCACCTAAGCTCCATCCCACAGCAAGCTTGCGACGCTCGAGCTCCTGGGCCATTCGCTGCTGAAAAGCTGCCGGCCCCGCCACTCCGGTCAGGCGCGCAGTGAAGGTTACGGAAAGGCTACTCACGCGTTGCCAGAAGCGCCTCGACAATGCGTTCCGCGGCGTGGCCATCGCCAAAGGGATTCGCTGCAGTCGCCATGGCCGCGTAGGCCTGCGAGTCGTCCATCAGTCGGCGCGTATCGTGTACGATCCGTTCGGTGTCGGTGCCAACCAAAATAGCGGTTCCCGCTTCAATGGCTTCTGGCCGCTCCGTCCGCTCCCGCAGCACAAGCACCGGGGTTCCCAATCCGGGCGCCTCCTCCTGAATTCCCCCTGAATCGGTGAGGATGAGGTGGGCCTTCTTGATGAGGTGTGCCATATTGAGATAGTCCAGGGGCTCGATCAGGTGAACGTTCGGCAGGTCGGCCAGCAACCTCTTCGCAGGCTCCTGTACCTTGGGATTCAAGTGCACGGGGTAAATCAAATGGACCCGATCACCGTAGTGCTGTGCGATCTGCCGCAGCGCCTCAAAGATACGCTCAAGAGGCTCCCCAAAATTCTCCCTGCGGTGGGCGGTGACTAAAATAATCGCTTGATCCGATAAGCCGGCCAACGGTCCCACGAAGAGATCGACCGGGCGCTCGATCATCACATTTAGCGCGTCGATGACCGTATTGCCGGTCACTGTAATCATTTCTTGCGGCACAGATTCCCGCAACAAATTCTCCTGAGCCCAATCGGTCGGCGCAAAGTGCAGATCTGCTACTGCTCCGAGCACCCGGCGGTTGACCTCTTCTGGGAAGGGCTGGTACTTATCGCCGGTTCGAAGCCCAGCTTCTACGTGGCCCACTTTCACGTGGTGGTAGTACGCTAGCAGCGCGGCGCTCATCACGGTGGTGGTGTCCCCTTGAACGAGCACCCAGTCTGGCTTGACCGCCTGAATCACGGGCGCTAATCCCTGGAAAACACTGGCTGTGAGCTCGTTGAGCGGTTGAGCAGGCTTCATGATGTCGAGATCGTAATCGGGGATGATGTCGAAGAGCTCAAGCACCTGGTCCAGCATCTCGCGATGTTGGGCGGTGATGCAGACGATCGACTCAATCGAGGAGGAATCGCTGAGCTGCTTCAGCACCGGAGCCATCTTAATTGCTTCGGGCCGCGTGCCAAAAATCGACAACGTGCGGAGTGCATCAGCCATGCAGCGTTCTTGTCCCTAGCATCCCGAGCGCATCAGCCATGCAGCGCGCCGACTCCAAGCGTTTGGATTTCGAACCCAGCCGCACGCCAGGAATCCGCCTGCCAGGCGCCTCGTAAATCCACGGCCACGCGTCCTGCCATCTGTTGGCCCACTTGTTTTGGATCGAGCTCGACGAATTCGCGATGGTTTACCAATAGAACGATGGCATCCGCGCCTTGCAAAACCGACTCCAAAGTATCTTCTGCCTCAGCGCCGTCGGCGGAGGCTGCTAAATCATACGGTTCGAAAGTGTGGACATCAGCGCCCTGCTCAACCAGAATGCCGACGATCTCCATCGCCGGGCTTTCGCGAAGATCACCGACATTGGACTTGTAGGAAAGCCCTAAGGCAGCAATTCGCTTCCCACTTAGCCCGCCGAGCGCATGCTGAATGAGATTTGCCGAGTGCATAGGCTGGCGATCGTTGACCGCCATTGCCTGTTGAATAAGCGGCGCGAGATCTGGAGTGGCCTCAACGAGGAACCAGGGATCAACAGCAATACAATGCCCGCCGACTCCCGGTCCGGGCTGGAGAATATCGACTCGAGGATGCTCGTTTGCCAGGCGGATCGCCTTCCACACGTCGACTCCAAGCCTCTCCGCCATCCGGGCAAACTCGTTCGCCACGGCAATATTGATGTCCCGATAGGTGTTCTCCATGAGCTTGACCATCTCGGCGGTGGTGGCATCGGTCAGCAGGATTTCGCCCTCGACGAAGGAGGCATAAAGATCCCGGCCTGCTTCCGCCGAAGCGAGGTCAATCCCCCCGATTATTCGGACATTCTCCACTAGCTCCTGCAAGATGCGGCCGGGGAGTGCACGCTCAGGCGTATAGGCCAGGAGGAAATCTGCTCCGGCGTTCATCCCGGAACTCTCAAGGATTGGGGCGACCTGGTCGATCGTGGTGCGCGGCGGGCATGTCGATTCCAGCATCACCAGGTTTCCCTTGCGGAGATGTGGAACGATCGCTTTCGCCGCTTCCATCACGTGGCGCAGATCTGCTTTGTTGTCCTCGGTAACTGGAGTTGGAACGGCAATGACAAAGGCATCCGCCTCTGCGGGGTGATCGCTCACGGACAGATTTCCCGAATCGAGCGCTTCCTGAGCCAGCTCATGAAGTCCGGGTTCGTGGATATGGATTTTGCCCGCTCTAAGCCCCTCCAGCACCTGCGGGTCCACATCTACACCAGTGACCTTCATTCCGGCCTTAGCAAGGGTGCTGGCGGTGGGCAGACCGATATATCCCAAACCAAGCACGCAGACGCTCTGGAAATGCACGCTTAACTCTCCTGACAGCGGGCGCATATTATGACATAAACGCCTTCTGGAACATGACCCTGGGCTGCGATGCTGGTTTGCAATCAACTTCTCGGGCGTGACCCAGAGCCGCGACGGGGGTTTGCATGAGAGAGTGGGGATGACTGCTCGCAGTACACCTAGGCGTTATCGCGGAGGTAAAAGACTATGACTGAAAAACTGGGGCAGTGGATTCTTCCGATTCTGGTTGTCACTATGGGCCTGCAGATGCTGCGGCTATTTATTGGCAGCCTGACATGGTACCTGCGGGACACGGTGGGACTTTCCGCCGTATCGCTCGCTCCTTACGCGTTTGGAACGTTCTTGCTAGCGGTCCTAGCGCCGCTGCTGTGGCGCGCGGCCGGCCCCCGGCTCGCCCTGTGGATTTCAGCCGGTGGCTTAGCGATACTCCGCCTGATCGAGCAAGTCGTCACCGACCCTGGTCTCGACCTTTGGCTGAGTATGGCTGGAATAGCGGTCTTTCTTATATATTTGCCCGTTTTCATGGGCCATTTGCGGGCTACTACGGATAACGCGGCCCCTCGCTGGGCCTTCGGTTTTGCTCTCGGCCTGACTTGCGATACCGCACTGCGCGGTGCATTCGGCTCAGTCGACCTCACCTGGATCGCAGGCACCGTTCCTCTGATCGTCACGGCGTTCATATCGGCGCTGACAGTTTGGGCGATTTGGAAGGAACCGGTTCCGAACTCAGACGCAGATTCGGAAACTGCGTGGTCAGGAGCAGTCCCGCTGATTGCGATAGGGGCGTTTTTGCTGCTGGAGGTGTTGATCTTCCAGAGCCCGGGGTTGCTGGGTGAATTGAGTGGAGTTGGACCCTCCGCCGCGTTTCTGGTTGTCATGATCGGCAATGTGCTTCTGGTGCTGGGAATTTTCTATGGCCTGGCCCGACCAGAGACCTTCCGCGGCACTCTGGCCCTGGCAGCCGGCGTATATCTGACTTTGGCAATCGTCACCGCCGGCCAGGCGGGGACGGTCGTGGTGCTTACCGCCGCCATCGGTCAGTTTGTATTGGGCTGGGGATGGGCGTTCCTGAGCGTCCGCGCCAGAACCGCAGAGCGCGGCGGCCTCACTCGGACCGGCGTGATGCTGCCGCTCGGCACGCTGCTGTTCCTGGTACTGGTGTTTGCCTTCTACCTTTCACTTGATATTGCATTGCCCTTCCCTCGGACGGCTATTCCGCCTGCGGCAGCGGCCCTTTTTGGCCTGATGCTGCTGATCGCCTCACGTGGGTTGCAAATTCCCGATGCCGAAGGCGACACAGCCCCGGTGTGGGCAGCAAGCTTGGTGGTAGGACTGCCGCTGCTACTGTGGATCTTAGCCGGACCTATTCCAACCCCAAAACCTCCCACCGGCGCTCCAGTGCGGGTGATGACGTACAACATCCACTCTGGCTTCGGGAGCTTGGGCCGTCATGATCCTGAAGCCATTGCGAAGGTGATCGAGGACAGCGGTGTGGATGTTGTGGCATTGCAGGAGATCACTCGCGACCGACTATTGGATGGGGCGAGCGATCTCGTGACCTGGCTGTCCCGGCGGCTGGACATGGCAATCGTCTTCAGTGGCACGGAGGAGCCTCACTGGGGAAACGCAATCCTCTCGCGTCTCCCCGTCCTGGCCAGCGGATCCGGGGAGCTGCCGCGTGACGGTTCCCTGATCGGCCGCGGCTACACATGGGTCGAGATTGACATAGGCGCTGACGATCCCCTTTTAATAATCAATACTCACCTGCACCAGATTGAAGATGATCACGACATTCGGCTGCTTCAGGTGCCCGTTCTGCTCGATTTCTGGGATGGCCGGAAGAGCTCGATCCTTCTTGGCGACCTTAACGCAGAGTCCGGGGCGCCGGAAATCACGCTGCTGGAAGAGGCAGGGCTGATCGATTCCTGGACAGAGTCGGGAGCCGGTGCAGGGCTCACCTGGAACGCGCGGGATCCAAGCAAACGCATCGATTGGGTCTGGCACTCCGCCGACCTGATCGGCAATCAAGTGGAAGTACTCCAGACGTTGGCCTCAGACCATTTGCCGGTGATGGTGCAGATCACGGTCGGGCCCTGATAGAATCGCATCCTTGTGAAAATTTCTGTCGGACCCGACGAACGCAACCCGATGACTGATGCGGTAGTGGATGAACTCCAACGGCGCGGCCACGAGCTGACTCTGCATGGACCCCTGAAGGACGATGCTCGCTTGCGCGAGCTGGCCGAGATCGAGACTGATCATCACCTTTAACTTCTCGCTCTTCGGTCTTCTGCTCTTAGTTTCACTTCCCGGAATCTTCATTGCGAGCTATCGGCAAGTAGACACTCTGCGGCGAACCGTAGCGAAGTCGAACAAACCTGTACCTGCTAGGTCCTCGCTCATCGTTCTGGGAATTGTGCAGAATTTTGTACTGGTGGCGATCGCGGCCGCGATTGGTACTGCGCTGGCCCCAAGAGTCGGACTGAGCGCACCGGTCTTCGAGGCCATTACCAACAGCGAGCCGATCCCGTCCGATCTCCCAGACATGCTTCTGCCCACAATCACGGTGACGGCGATCCTGGTGATTCCTTTCTTGCTTGCGTACTACGGCTACATTCGTCCCCGTCTGGGGAAAGAAACCGTGAAAGTGGTTGAGGAAATCCGCATTCAGCTTGGCCTTTCAGGACGGCTGCTTTTTGGCGGCCTGGTAGAGGAGATCCTGACCCGATGGGGCTTGATGACGCTGATTGTCTGGTTGGGTACTCTGGTCGTTGACCCACCCACGTCTTCGGTATATTGGGCTGCCATTGTGATCTCTGGATTACTGTTTGGCTTGGGCCACCTACCCGGCTTGGTTGCCGCCGGGGCTAAGAAATCCTCGTTACTAACCATCTCGGCGATTGGCACCAATCTTTGGGTGTCGCTTGGGTTTGGCTGGTTGTATTGGCAATATGGCCTAATCGCCGCGGTGCTGGGCCATATGCTGTTTCATTTGGCCTGGTACCCGCTCGATCTTCGCTACAATAATTCATAGCCCGAACCTATTCGCGATGGCGTGTACAATAGCCGGGTTCTCACCATGGCCTGGCGTGTGCTGGTGACTGATGGCCTGTCCGAGGAGGGGCTGCGGCTGCTCCGGGAGCAGGCCGAAGTTGTTGAATCCGAGACGCTCGAAGCTCTCGGGGAGAGCGATGCACTCGTAGTTCGAGGCCGCACCAAGGTCACAGCCGAGGTACTTGAACAAGCGAGCTCAAACCTCAAAGTTATCGGTCGGGCAGGGGTGGGGGTCGATAATATCGACCTGGATGCTGCCAAATCACGGGGGGTCACCGTCGTCAACGCCCCACAGGCGGCGACCGTGGCTGTAGCTGAGCTCACACTAGGTCTCATGCTTTCCCTGTCTCGGCATATTCCCGCAGCCGACGCCAGTATGCGGCGAGCGGAGTGGCGCAAGTCCGAACTCAGAGGCTCGGAGCTTTTCGAAAAGACGGTAGGAATCGTCGGGGTTGGCAGAATTGGTACGGCGATCGCGGAGCGGGCGAGCGCGTTCGGAATGAAAGTGTTCGGTTACGACGCGCTGAAGCCAGAAGATGAACTCCGTAGTCGCGGGATCGAACCGACCGACTTCGACACATTGCTCAGCAGCTCTGATTACGTGCTTGTGCACCTACCGTTGAATGATGAAACCCGCGGCATGTTTGGCAACGAGGCGCTGGGCAAGATGAAGCCGGGAGCCCGGCTGATATCGGCCGCTAGGGGTGGGATCGTGGATGAGCCGTCGCTGCTTGCTGCACTTGAAACCGGCCATCTGGCTGGAGCAGCACTGGATGTGTTCTCCCAGGAACCACCCGGAGAATCAAAGCTGCTAGTTCATCCAAACGTGGTTTCGACTCCTCATATCGGGGCCGCGACAGAAGAAGCTCAGACAAAAGCCGGCCGGGACATCGCCGGCGAGGTATTAGCTGCGCTAAACGGCGAGTCGCTCCGCTGGCGGGTTATTTAGCAGGGAATTCATCACAAGCGAGGCTCAACCGCACTAAACGGCGAGCCGCTGCGCTCACGGATGGACTAGAAAGAGAATGCATTTGTCCGCGCTAGTTGGCAAACCGCTGCAATTAAAAGCGGTCTAGAACAGGAGAAGCATGGGAGAACAATACGAAAAGCTCCGTGTGTTGGCGGGCAGGGTTTTTGATCTGGCCTCTGCTTCAGATTTATTGAACTGGGACATGCAAACCTACATGCCGCCCGGAGGAGCTGAAGGTCGATCGCACGCGATGGCCACCCTCTCCAGCATGGCACATGAGCTCTTTATTCGAGATGACTTTGGCGAGGCGCTTACGGCGGCGGAGTCGGAGGTCCAGGGTCTGGATCCGGACTCAGACGAAGCGGGTATCGTTGCACGTCTCCGGCGAGATTTCGACAAGAGCCGACGAGTGCCCTCCGAATGGGTGGAACACTCGGTACGCATAACCGGTCTCGCTTTTAGCGCATGGGTTGAGGCGCGAAAGGCGTCGAGTTTCGCCGACTTTCGACCTCATTTGGAGAAGGTTCTGGACGTCAAGCGCTCCTATGTGAGTTTCTTCGAACCATACGACAGCCCGTACGATCCACTACTTGATGATTATGAGCCAGGATTGAAGCTGGCTACTGTGAGAGAAATCTTTGCTGAGCTTCGAGAGTCACAGATTCCGTTGATTCAGGCCATAAGCGAAAGATCAAATGCGGTCGACGATTCGTTCTTGCACGTTGCCTACGACGAGCAAACACAGATTGACTTTGGTTTGGAAGTGATCCGGGATCTCGGCTACGACTTAAATCGAGGCAGGCTGGACACGGCTCCCCATCCCTTCAGCCAATCCCTCAATCGTGGCGATGTGCGCATCACCAATCGCGTCTACCCAAATCAGTTCGGTCCTGCCCTCTTCGGATCCGCGCACGAGGCTGGACACGCCATCTACAGCCAGGGGATTGCGCCTGCGCTCGATCGGATCCCAACCCTTTCTGGTTCGACCCTTGAGGGGGCTCATGACGCTTCACTCGGCATTCATGAATCGCAATCGCGCATGCTGGAAAATCTCATTGGCCGCAGCCGTGCCTTTTGGACGGCTTACTACCCGCGGCTGCAGGCTGCTTTCCCAAGCCAGCTTGGCGGCGTTGATGCCGAGGCCTTTTACCGGGGCATTAACAAGGTTGAGCGCTCGCTTATCAGAGTTGACGCAGATGAAGCGACTTACAACCTACACATCCTCATTCGATTTGAGATCGAAGCCGATTTGATCGAGGGCAATCTTGCAATCGATGATCTGCCGGAGGCATGGAACGCTAAATTTGAGGAGTACCTGGGGCTTAGACCACCGGATGATCGACGGGGCGTGCTTCAGGACATCCACTGGTCGGATGGGTATTTTGGATACTTCCCGACCTATACGCTGGGCAACATGATCTCTGTGCAACTCTGGCAGAAGCTCAGCCAGGACTTACCCGATCTCGAGGCTCAGATCTCAAAAGGCGAGTTCGGCGAACTCATTGGATGGCTGAATGAAAAGATCCATCGACATGGGGGCAAGTATGAACCGATGGACCTGCTCAAACGGGCAACCGGTGAGGAACTGAGCGCGAAACCATACCTCAAGTACCTGACCGACAAGTATTCCGAGATTTACGGTCTCAGCTGATCGAAACTTGCGCGCATGACTCTGACTGAAGTCCACGCACGGTTGGCCACCTCCATGCTGATCTTTCTTTCCGTGGCTGGCGTGTGGGGCCTGGCAGTCTTTTTCCTTCGCCGCACCATCACCGGCGGCTACTGGGGAATTTTGGCTGTCGGCGAGATCCTGATTTTGGCTCAGATGGTGCTTGGCATCATTCTGTGGATTGAGGGTGCCCGCCCCGCCAGAACCGTCCACGTGCTCTATGGCATCGTGGCCGCCATCTCCATTCCCGGCTATTACGCCTATACCAGGGGCCAGGACGATCGCCGGGCCAGCTTGACGTATGGACTGATCTGCCTTTTCCTGGTGGGTGTCAGCATCCGCGCCATGGGTACCGCCAACTAGCCTCCCACCTTCAAGGCTTCACGACGCAGCTGTTTCCCCCTTTAGCTACTACCCATCAGCGCAGCAAGCTCTGTCGTTAAAAAACTCCGCTTGCATTTTACATAAGTTACCATAAGGAGCTCCCTGACCTGCAGCTGCGGCGGCCCCCGACTTGCATCATTCCCATGATCCATGCTAAAGGTTGACCTGGATCACATCTGATATGGTTTTGCAGCGCAGAACATTCCGCGGAGGGACGCTTCTTCTAACCCTGATATTGGTTGGATGTACGAACGCAACCCCCAGCCCACTCGCCATACCGGAGCCTGCAACCAGCGAACCGATCATTGAGGCGACGCCCACTGCGGCTCCACTCAGCGAGCCAACTCCAGCACCATTTAATTTAGCCACGCCTGCCATCGTAATCGAGCAACCCGTTGTACCGATGGTGCCTACCCTCATCCCATCAAGCTCGGTCTTACCCGACGCGCTATTGGCCATCTATCGCCCTGGGCCCGGCTCGCAAGTGACGAGCCCATTTCAGATCGTAGGCCGCGGTGGCCCTAGTTTCAAGGAGCGTGTGCATATTCGGTTGCTTGGCGAGGATGGGCGCGTCGTTTCAGAAATGACCACGATCCTATTCGCCTACCCAGGCAACGCTGGTAATTTTGCCACTCGGTTGGAATTTGACACGCCCGCGGTTGCGGAAAGTGCCCGGCTGGAGATCAGCACCGATGGAGTCCGTTGGGCCAGCCTGGATCAACTGGTCTCGGTGGATCTGGTGCTGCTCTCTGAGGGGTACCCTCGCATCCACCCGGTCGAGCATGGGCCGCAAAAGATTGCCCTGCTGGAACCCAGGGATGGCAGCGTTGTCGAAGGCGGGTTGATGGCCGTGCGGGGGGCGGGTTGGACCGATTCTGAGTTACCGCTCACGGTCGAGCTGCTCAACCGAAGTGGAGAGGCTTTGGCCACCTATCAGGTGCGGTTGGACTCACTGGAGCCGGGCGTGCTGGGCGCGTTCGAGCTCGCAATCCCCTATGACATCCCGTACTCTCAGTATGTGCGGCTGGTGATCCGCGAACAGAACGCAGATCCTCCCGGGCTTCGGTATTTTTCTAGCGTGGAAATCTGGTTGAAGCCGTAGGACTACGGAGTCCCCGACTCCAATAGCTCCGCAGGAATCACAATCAAACGCAAGGATACATCGGGCCGCAGTTCAGCGTCCAGCTCGCGCTGCAATTGGTTTAGCTGGTCCTCGGTGATCGGATCACGAGAGTACAGCGTCCCGAGCACCTCGACCTCCTGGAGTTCGTGGCGAATCTTCAGGTCTGCGATTTCTACCGCTCCCCAGCTCTGCAGCTCTTGTTCCAGCACCTGCCGCGTTTGCTGCTCGATTCGTCCCTTCTCTACCGACCTCCATAGCAGGAATGCTAGTGGAAGGCTGACCACAAGCAGGGACAATCCGGTCACAGTCACACCCTGCCGGAACCAGCGATTGCTCTTCTCGCCTTCGGGCGGGCGCACCCCCAACAGGAGAAACACTACGCTTGCCGCGAAGACGATTGCAATCAGGTTGGTTGTAAACAGCAACAGCGCTCCGCCGACGATTGCCCCGTCTCGAAGTGCTACTCCCAGCCCCGCGCTGGCCAGCGGCGGAAGGAGCGCGGCAGAGATCGCAACGCCGGGCAGTGCTTCACCAACCTCTTTGCGAGCGATGGCATAAGCTCCTGCCATGCCGGAGGCAAGCGCGATCATCAAGTCAATCAGGCTGGGCTCGGTCCGTGCAAGGACTTCGGAGGTTGCCACCGAACCAGGCACGATCAGACCAATGACAATGGCGATAAAGACGGCTGCCATGGCTCCCTGCACCGTCGAAGCCAGGCCCTCCCGCAGCATTTGTGCATCGCCGAAGGTGAGACCGGCTGCGATGGCGACAATGGGACTCATCAGCGGCGCCACCAGCATGGCGCCAATGACCACTGCCGGGCTGTTGATGAGCAATCCCAGACTGGCAATCACTGACGACAGCGTGATCAAGACAAAGAAATGAACATTGGGGCGCGCCGCCTCCCGCAATTTGCGGTAGAGCGCCAGTTGCCCCTGGCTGGTGAGCGGCGGGATGATGTCTGAAATGGAGCGCCAGGCGCGGCGAGCCACGAGGCGCGGTAAGTCGGCTTGACTGCGTACTAGCAGGATGGGAATATCGATTCGTTCCGCCAATTTGAGCGGCAGCTGCGTTCTGCGTACGTCGTCGAGCAGCGCCAGCTCGCCGGTTTCCAGCACCAACAGGTGGTGGCCCTCAATCCCCTCCAGGATTCCGTTTGTAGGCGTGCTAGACCGAACCACGCGAGTCTCAATGCCCTGACTGCCACCAATTTCGTCTGCGATACCGCCTAGCAAGGCCTTAGCTTCGGCTTGCGTGGAGCCTTCTTCCATTACATGCAGCAATGTCACTTCCCCGCCGGTAAGCCAGCTTGCCAGGCGGGCCGCCTCAAGCCCTTGCGAATCTGCTGCGGGAACCAACGCGCGAGTAGGGTGGAACTCACCCTGCGACCGGAGTACAAACACTTCACAAGCGGCCTGCTCCAGCACGCCGTCCACGACAGTGCCGAATCCTGTTCTCCCGGCATACTGCGGGCTAACGTTGCCGCCCATCATGATGAGCTTGGCCGACTCCTCGGCCGCGGTATCTAGAATGCCTTGCTCAATGCTGCGCGAGATACGAGTAAGTCCTACAGTGGGCACACCGAGAGCTTCCGCCTCGCCCAAGCTGCGCTCCAGCAAATCGAGCTTGCGTTGCGCCTCGAAACGGCGATTGTCCAGCGGCAGGTGCTCAGGGACCTGGATCACTTGCAAGATGACTAAGTGTCCTTTCTTGCGTCGAGCGATGTCTGCGGCCAGTGACACCAGGTTTGAAGCCGCTTCCGGGTCGGCCACCGGGACAACTATCGGGAATGCGGATTCGATGATTTCCCGATCTTCGAGGGCTTCGAACACCGTGATCCCGACCTGCGATTCACGCATTCTTTGCCTGCCGCCCCACCAATAGGCGAGCGCTGCTACCAATAGCCATGCCAGCCCAAGCGCACGTGCCCAAAATGGCAAAGCAAAGAAGAGCAAGAAGCTAATCGCTGTGCTGGCCGCAGGCACCACGGGATGTAAGGGAAGTTTGAGGATCGGCCGGTTATTGCCGCGTCGTCGATAGAAGATGGATGCTAGGCTAACTCCCATGCTCAGCAGCAAAAACATTGCGGCCGCGGCCTGACCAAGCGCCAGTGATGGCACTGCGGCCACCGCGGCCGCAATTACCGCTGCCACCAGTGTCAGGATTGATTGAGTCACGGACAGCTTCCACGCCGGCGCAAGAAGCCATGCCGGCAGCACCCCGTCCTCTGTGATCACCTGCAAACGGCGAAGCGACATCAGAGAGAGCGGTCCCCAGAACACCGCGATGATCAATATTCCGACGACCAGCACAGTTTGTGCCCCATAGCCCGGCAGCGCTTGCTCGACCAGGCCTTCCAGCGTCATAGCCCGCGGCACGGCGATCACCGCTGCCAGCAAGGCTCCAAACAAGAAGCCACGCAGCGGGATGGCGAGACTTCGGCGCTCGCCACCGCGGTCAGCGAGCACCTCAATCAGCCACCCCAGTCCGCTGAGGGCAGCAACGGCCGCAAACAGATTGTTTGTGCTTGGGAACTGGGTATCGGCTTCCGTCCCAGACGTCATTACGACGAGTACAGTCAGAAGCAACCCAAGGGCTGCCAATCCGGCGAGCCTTACCGCCAATCGCCAGAGCGGCCTGGCGCCAAGTCCACGCTGTATGGTCGAGACGGCTAGGAGAATCAGCAAGATCGGAAGCCTGAGGTTTACTGCCGGGAAGACTGGATCTAGCAGCCGGCTTGCGTAGTCGGCGAAAGTCCATGCCAGCAGACCGCTCAACGCAGCCCAACCAAGCAGGTATGCCCACCCTGCCAAGAACTTCAAGGACGGGCGTTCCAGGGATTCCATCAGCCCGTAACTTCCAGCTCCTGTGGTAACCCAACCTCGGAGTTCGATGAAGGTCAGCAGGGTGGGCACCATCAGCGCTGCGTACAACCCATAGGCCAGGCCGTTCTCAGGCCCTGCTAGAAGCGCAACACTATCAAATAGCCCAAACACGCCAATCGCCAGCCAGACACCCAGGCCAAGAAGCGTGATCTCCCAGGGGCCGAGCCGGAAACTGCGTCGGATAGGAATGGATTGTGAGCTTTTATCGGTCATTTCGGTTATGGATCACTTTTTGCAACCACTGAAACTGCGGTTTGGGCTTGAGCCAGGTGGCCGGATCACTCATCGCGGCAGGCGAAACCACGGTTTGCGCCTCACCCATTTGCAGATGATATACTCCTCGCCCAATTTCAGCCGTATAGGTTGGAAACACGCACGCGTATGAAATCGATACTCCCTTCTCTGCCAATTGCTCTTCTAGGTATGCTGTTGGCCGTCGGAGCGGTACTCGTGTTCTTTATTGTTGGAACCCGAGTAGCCTACTCTGGACGCGCCTTACCTGGCGTATCAGCCGCGGGCGTTGCTGTGGGCGGGCTCTCCGAACCAGAGATTGAGTTAGCCCTTGGTGAGATCCTTACCTACCCTCGCACTGGCAAAGTACTGATGACGGACGGCACACGCCATTGGGTTGCGACGCCGGAAGAGCTAGGTGTGGCGCTGGACATCCCGAGCATGGCCGACCAGGCGCTTGCGGTGGGTCGCGATGGCAGAGCACTGCTGCAGATCTCAGACTTTTTCAGCGCGTGGAGTTCAGGATTTGAAGTGCCGACCACCGTGCTATTTGATCAGCGAGCAGGAGCAGCTTATTTGAACGCACTGGCAGCGCAGATCGATAGCCCACAGCTAGAGGCGGCCCTGGGCATAGACGGTGTAGAGATCGTGATGCGTCCTGGTCAAATAGGGCGGGAGCTTCAAATCGGACGCAATCTCGAACTACTGGAGCCAATCTTTGCGTCGCTTCATGACGCCGAGATCCCGCTAGCCGTGGTAGAGACTCCGCCTTTGGTACTTGACGCAACCGAGCAGGGCAAAATTGCAGCCGAAATGCTGCGCGCGCCGCTCACCATTACCGCCGCGGATGCCGGTCCATGGACCATCGATCGGCAGACCCTGGCGGAAATGCTGCGCTTCACTCTCAACGAAGAGCAGGGTCAATACCAGGTTGGGATCGATCAAGGCGCCTTGTTTGCCTATCTCGAGCCGCTCGCGCCGGAACTGCAGCGCGGGTCCGAAAACGCCCGCTTTATCTTCAATGATGAGACGCGCGAGCTCGATCTGCTGGCGGAAGCCGTAATCGGACGCACGCTCGATATCCCAGGCAGCATTGAAGCCATCAATCACGGGCTGGCGAATGGGGAGCATGAAATACCACTGGTATTCGCGTTAGAGCAACCAGCCGTCGGTAGCGAGGCTACTGCGGCGGAGCTGGGCATCACAGAAGAGGTCAGCGTGGTGTCAAGTTACTTCGCGGGCTCAAGCCCCGCACGTGTCCAGAACATCGCCACCGCCTCTGCTCCGTTCCACGGGATGCTGATTGCTCCGGGTGAGACGCTATCGATGTCGGATGTACTGGGTGACATTAGCCTGGACACCGGCTATGCGGAGGCGCTCATTATATATGGAGATCGCACCATCAAGGGCGTGGGCGGCGGAGTGTGTCAGGTGAGCACCACGCTGTTCCGCACCGCCTTCAGCGGGGGCTTTGGCATCGTCGAACGTCACCCTCACGCCTACCGCGTGGGCTACTACGAGCAAGGGGCCGGCTCTCCGGGGCCGGGATTTGATGCGACGGTCTTCGTGCCGCTGGTGGATTTCAAATTCACCAACGATACCGACCACTGGCTGCTGTCTGAGACCTACATCTACGGCACGCAGCTGCTCTGGAAGTTCTATTCGACCGGAGATGGCCGGCAAGTGCAGATCAGCTCGCCTCAGATCTCGGGCAAGATCGAAGCACCCAAGCCCCTGTACAAGGAGAATTCAGACCTCAAAGAGGGGAAGATCGAGCAGGTGGACTTCGAGGCGGACGGAATGGACGTGATTGTCACGCGCACCGTAACCCTCGGTGACGATACCCTTCACCGGGACACCATCAAGACCCACTATCTCCCCTGGCGCGCGATCTACGAGTACGGTCCGGGAACCGAGCTTCCAGACAACGCAATCACCGACGAAGACTGAGCTTCCCCCTTTTCCCCCGAACTTCGCATCAGCCTGCGCCATGAGTTATCCCCAAACCCATCGCGATGGTAGAATTTGCGCCTCCAAAGGGAAACTTTGATGGTTAGCGAAGAACTGCTTGAGATCCTGCGCTGCCCCCACTGCGTTCAAGAGCGTGATGGAATGCTGGTGTTAGTAAAAGATACCTGGCTGGTGTGTCAGGAAGACGCCGACTATTGCGGCCGCAAATACCCGATCCTGGACGACATCCCCGTCATGTTGATCGACGAGGGAGATAAGTGGATCTCAGTCTCCGAGGAGGACCTGCCGGTTCCACCCCCAGAGCGATAGTGAGTGAGCTCGAGACGCTAATCAGCGAACTATCCTCAGAAGACGAAGCCCGCGCGGCGCGGGCACTCTCCCAGATTCCTCAGCACGGCGAACCCGCACTTGAATTCCTCCTAAACCTGTTAGCTTCTCCAGAGCCCGATCAGCGTTGGTGGGCAATTATGGCTCTCTCGAGTATCGATGACCCACGTGCCAATAAGGCGTTGATCGAATCGCTCAGCGATGAAGATGCAACGGTGCGCCAATGTGCGGCCGCCGGGCTGCGCCAGCATCCGGTCCCGGACGCCGTGCCACGTCTGATTGAGACCCTGAGAGATGAAGATCGCTTGCTTGCCAGGCTGGCTTCCGGAGCATTAGCTACGGCTGGCTCTGAGGCGATACCGCCATTGTCGCAAGCAATGAAGTCGGAAGTGCCTCAAGTGAGAATTGAGGCTGCGCGTGCCCTGGGACAGACCGGGGATCCAGATGCCATTCCAACCTTGTTCGCAGCATTAAATGACACTTCGGCGGTGGTCGTACATCTGGCCGAAGTTGGGCTTGAGCGACTGGGAGTGGGGATGGTGTTCTTCAGGCCGTGAGATCAGCGAAAGTCTGATGAAACTAGCCGGTCAGGCTGCGCTCCCAAAATTTTGCTCCCCAAAGATAACTTCGTATGGCCATGGCGCTTCGCACCCGTAGACAATAGGTAACATGGCAAAGACCAAATACCTGCTGCAAGAAGCAGCCGTCTTTCTTGGCGTCAGCTATCTTGTGCTCCTCGGTGGAACGCTCAACGGCCTTGTTCGAATCGACCTCCGAACGCTGAACCTCGTTCTGCTTGCGGTGGTCGGCCTGGGCTGGTTCGCCTGGAGAATCCTTAGTAAGGAACCGTTCCCACAAGCTGGATTCGGCCTTCAGGTTGTCATATTTGTCGTGGCTTACGGCATCGCAACATTGTTATCAATTGACCCCCGGCGCAGCACCATGCTGTTGGGCCAGATCATCCTTTACTCGCTGCTGCTGTATTTCATACTGGATCTGCGACGGAGAGGATGGCCGCAAGACATCTTCGTCAAGTCCCTTCTTTTCGTTTCTGGTTTTATTATCTTTTTCGGGCTGCTTGAGATCGGAATCTGGTTGACATCCTGGTGGAGAATCAGCGGCGGAGAAACTTTTCTCCCGCCTGTGACGATCCGGATCCGAGCCTTCATTGGTCACCCGAACTTTGCAGCGGCGTTCCTCAATCTCGTCTTGCCGCTCGGCCTCGTACAGCTTTTCCGCTCACGAGCTTGGATCCCTCGCATTGCACTCGGCTTGTGGACTGCGATCGTAATTGTCTTGCTTTACTTCACTTCCTCCCGTGGAGGTTGGCTGGGCACCGCGGCTGCACTTGGTTCGTTGGCAGTTCTCTTAGGGATTGATCGCCGAATTCAGCCCGCCCAGATTTGGAGAGAGCGCCCGAGATTGGTGCTCGGACTCGCGGGGCTTGCTATTTTGAGCACGATTCTGCTCATAGTCATCGTCCCCAGACAGCTGCAACACCCCTCGCATGGCAGCGTATCCGGTTCTAGATCCGATATTTGGGGCGTGGCCCTAACGAGCTTCATCAGTGACCCCATTAGTGGAACTGGACCCTTCACATATGGCAGCGCATTTACCGCTACCGGAATCGTTCCTCCCGGTTTACTGCTGGCTCATGCACACAATGTGGTATTCAATATCGCTGCCGAGGCGGGCATCATTGGACTGGCTGCACTCGGATTCCTGCTCTTCGGGGTAGCTCGAGAAATCTGGTATCGCTGGCGCGAGCATGCTCATGGGGAACGGCACTGGTTGGCCGCGTTTATGGCCAGCCTGACGGGCTTTTCAATACACAGTATGTTCGACACTCCGGGGACTTTGCCTGCACTTGCTATGATCGCGGTCATCTTGTTGGCATGGTTAACTCGCGGGGCTAGCACTTCCGCTCGACGGCGGCTTGGGAACGGGTTGCTGGTCTTCGCATGGCTTTCGTTATTGGCCATGATTGGTTTGGGCCTGCGTTCCTATCGCCCCCTCATGGACGGCCTGCGCGCGGCCGTTGCCGGTGACTGGGAGACGGCCACGCTCTATCTCGACGAAGCGGTCGAGAAAGATCCGGCACTCGCATACCATTGGTTCCAGGCGGGTTTCGCCGATGGCGTTCTGGCTATGGACAATGCAGGCCAGCTTGTCGACTCCCATCGTTTGTCGAGCGCTATTCAAAAATATGAGGCTGGGCTCGCGATCGATCCGAATTATGCTGTCAACTGGGCCAACGTCGCACAATTGAGGTACGCGGGTGGGGATGTCCATGGAGCGATATCCGATCTTGAGCAAGCCACAGAGCTAGCACCAAATCAGTCAAATTTCCGCTTGACCTTGGGGCGAATACTCGAGCAGCAGGAGAACCTAGGCGCCGCTAGGCGCGAGTATCACGCGGCACTCGGGCTGGACGATTCTCTCTTTGACTCTCTTTACTTCACAGCAAACTCATTTCGGCAGTCTGTGCTGGCAAGCTATCCGGCCAAACAGAGCGAGAACCCTTCATCCGCCACAAAAGGCTGGCAAGC